>NC_009943.1:2314583-2640500 GCF_000018405.1 Desulfosudis oleivorans Hxd3 | reverse complement strand
TGCCGGCGCCGGTCAGGCCCACCATGCCGGAGACAATTCGGCCCACCACCTCGGAATGGCCCTTGGTATAGGGGTCTCTTGCCTCAAGGGCTGAGATCAGGCCCGATATGCTGGCAATCACCAGGTTGCGCTCGGTTTCCAGGCGCTCTTTTTCCTTGAGCAGCAGCAGAAAATGGTTGGACAGCGTCTCTTCGATCTGAATGACCAGGGCGTCCATGTTGAAGGGCTTGCACACGTAAGAGGCGGCGCCGTGCTGCACCATGCGGTTCATGTGGCCCCGGTCGCTTTTGGCGCTCATCACGATAAACGGAATGCCGGAAAAGGCCGGGTCCGCGTGAATGGTTTCGCAGAATTCCAGGCCGTTCATCACCGGCATGTCGATGTCGCTTAGAATAAGGTCCGGGGGCGTGTCCCTGAGTACTTCAAGGGCGTGTCTGCCGTTTTCCGCGGTGACCACCTTGAATCCGGCGGCGGTCAGGCCGTTTTCGACAATGCGCCGGATGGTGGGCGAGTCGTCCACCACCATGATCAGGTGGTTGCTGTTGCGCTTGGTTCGGGAAAGCAGTTCCTCGACCACGTTGAACAGGTCGGTGTAGACATCGTTTTTGGCGATGTAGTAGGTGGCCCCCACTTCAAAGCCTTTTTCGATGTTTTCCTCGGAATCCAGGGAGCTGACCACGACCACCGGAATGGAGCGGGTCTGTTCGTTGTTCCGCATGCGGCGGCACAGTTCAATACCGTCCATCACCGGCATGTCGATGTCGGTGATCACCACGTCAAAGCGGGTGGTGGTAATCATGTCCCAAGCCTGCTGGCCGTTTTCAGCCTCTTCAAAAGAGGCGTTGAGCGGCTCCAGCAGCTTTATTAAACGGCGGCGAATGGCGGCACTGTCGTCAATGACCAGTATGGTGGGCGTGGAATCAATCAACAACCATATGTCCTTAATAAAAATAGGGCAGATGTTCAAAAATCCTTAAGACTATACAGCACCCCCCGGCCTTTGTCAAAGGATGTTCTTATTATGTTTTTATTGAAATTGATAACAGCCTGTATTTTATTAAAAATCTTTTTTATGAACTGCCATGCGCTCTCTGTTTACGGGTGACATGGGCACAGAGAAACCGCTCTGCCAAGTGGGTGGAGAAAAACTGCTCTCAATTGGGTGGCACGGGCACCCATTAAAAGAAAGACGTCCTTCAATGGGTGGCACGGGCCCGTGAAATAAAAATGACACACACCTCTTTTTTGCCACTCCGGGCCTGCGTTACTTTTACCGCACGGCGGCATAATACTTATAATAATTAAGTTTTTTGTAAGTATTTTTACAGTGTTTATTTGTTATACAACTGTTTATTTCTTGCTTTTATTTGATGGTCTTAAATGCTAAAAGATGAAAACCATGCTTTTTGAATATTGTTTTGCAATACAGGGCCCAGGTCTGAACCGGATACACGCTGCACTGCGAGAGGCCTTATGTTTAAGCAGACCGATAATAAGATCGAAAGCGATCTGATACTCAAGCATCTGCCCGTGGCCATGGGGGTGTCAACCCTTTCAGGAGAGCTGCTGGCGTCAAACGCACTCATGCACGAGTGGTTCGGCGATAAAAGGGGCTCCAGCGCCCAGGGCCTTTATGTCCGGCCCGAAGATAGAACCGCCTGGATTAAACGGCTGCAAAGAGATGGCCAGATCGTCAACCATGTTCTGGAACTGAGAAAAAAGGATGGCCAGCCGGCCCAGTTCCTGGTCAATGCCCGACTGATCCACTACAACAGCAACAACCTGATCCTCGTCGTAGTCACGGAATACAACCCCTTAACTCAGCCTCAAACCAACGGCATCAAAGCCGGTCTCGACAGTGTCGACACCCTTATTGAAACCCTGCTGGAACGCCTGTCCAGAGACAAAAAACAGGTTGAAGAAAATATTCTGGCCAGCGTTGAAAAAACGATTCTGCCGCTCTTGATCACCCTGGGCAACACATCCCTTACCGAAACGCAGCACCAGTTGCTAAAAATCCTGCAAGCCAGCCTGGCAGACATCGTGTCGCCGTTTGCAAGCACCATCGGGCAGAATCACACTCAGCTTACCCCCATGGAGATGCAGGTGGCCAACCTGATCCGCACCGGCGCCACCTCCAAGCAGATTGCCGGCATGCTGGGCCTCTCCTACCGCACCATCGAAGCCCACCGCAACAACATCCGCAGAAAACTCGGCCTCAAAGGCAAAAAAGCCAATCTTGCATCCTTTCTGGTTACCCCCCCGAATACTTATGAGACGTAAGCGTTTCGCAGGTATTATTTTCGTACCACTGATCGTTGTGTATTGCGCTATATGAATAGTATTAATTTTTATCTAGCTGCTTTCGCTGTTGTATAGGAAAGTGCCATCGATATTTTGCACTCTGAATTATCGGTGGAATGAAATTACGATAGCAGTCGGTCTACATGCAAAACACTATTTATCTGCCACTGCATAATAGAGGGGAAAAATCATGTCACGAAAAATAATCTTTAAAGGTAATCTTAGACGTATTATTCCTGTTTTTTTCATATTTCTATGTATTAGTGGGGCTAATGCTGGCAATCAAAAAATATCGAATAGCTCAACACCACCAACGAATCATGGCAGCGAGTTGCTTGAGAATCTACGGTCAAGTTTTGGCACTGGCACAATCGCGTCCCAAATCAGGCTGCAGCACCAACTTAGTCAATACTGGGAATCAAATCCGCCATCGGCAGAAGAACTAACAAGTCTAATATCTGATACAAAAGCGCCAGAAGCCTTCCGTATCTATCTGGCGAAGGTGCTCCGTAATAAAATTAAAAAGCAATCGTTCAGCACAGAAGCAACGTCCAACACCTACAGTAAAATGCGCGACATTATTGCCAACGCCGCCAATCGTCCGGATTTCCGTGCGAAACTCGCCAACGTTCTTACGACAGTAGATCAAAGTGACGAAACTGTTCGCGCTGTCACACCACTTCTTCTTTTAGACGATGAATCAGCCGCAAAAGCAGTTTCTGCACTCTGCAACACGACAAACCCCCTTGCTGTTGACACACTTTATGATTTCGTTACGTCCAGCCAGGATCTAATGAAAACAAAGCCCCGTGCCCTTATGGCAGCACTTCCACCATTATCAACAACAGATAAAGATGTACTGCCGGTTGTGAATCGTGTTGTGAACACCACCAAAAATTTTGATCTTTACCGTTCTGCCATACAGGCTCTCATTCACTCAAAATCTTCTCCCGCCGTTCTCGAATCCATTGCAAAGGCGTTTGATGTGGCACCGAGGTTTGGTAAACGACAAGCGCAAGCTGAGCTCCTTAGTAAAGCAGCAGCCCGGCAGCATGTTCAGTTGTTTCGCGGCATCAAGAATGAACTCGACACAAATACAACAGAAACAATTGAAAAATTAGTGGGACCAAATAAGGCAAAATGAAAGTATAAAGTGTGTCAACAGCGAGTTGATCCGAATTCATGGGGAGATTAAATTGTGAAGATAATTAATCAGATAGCGGTTGCCGCATGTCTACTGATGATGGCAGGAAATGCTTTTGCTTTATGTTCAGACTGTCCTCATGAGCAGCAGTATGGAAGTTCAAAGTATGAGACAGTCTATTTGAGCACGGGAAGTCATACTTTCAGGATTAACGGAATTTATGGTAATGAATTCAACTCATGGCGAACCGATTGGTATTCAACGCAAGATATATATGGCCAAAGTGGTTTTCTAGAATCTGATTCATCAAACTTCGGGAACCAGTATTACGACCCAGAAATTACACGTACATTTTCTTCTCCAGGAACTTATTATGTCCGTGGCGAAGTTATGTACCGTCCAAATGTACTATCCGACTTTTCGTGGAAGGAAACGCACCAGTGGCAGATAATAGTAATGGAAGCCCCGGATCTTGATCTTGATAGAAATAGCTTGGATTTTGACTACAATGATAGTTCCAAGTATTTTTATGTTGAAAACGACGGCGGGGGAACACTGGACTACACTATTACGGACAACGTTGATTGGCTTACTTATAGCCGCACCAGTGGAAGCACCTCAAGTAGCATCAAGATTACTGTCTATCTAAATAGAAGCGAGATGGCGTGGGCAAACAATCAAACGGCCACCATCACAGTCAGGAATAATGATGACAGTGGAGATTACGAGACCATAGCGGTTACAGCGGACAATCCCGATCCTGATCCTGTGGCAAGCAGGGTAACGCCTTCCGATAGTTCAGTTACACTGTCATATGGAGCGAGCCAGAAATTTACGGTTCGCGGGGAAGATGATGGTGGCGATCTTGACGAAGTGGTTTGGACACTTTCGGGGGCGGAATCCGACACTGATACGGATAGCGTTGGTTTCGGCGGTTCAATTGATACCACTGATTTTAAGGATGTTGGCGACTACACATTTAATACGCCTGGTGATTACACGCTTCGCGCCAGGGTTTATGATGTATCGGGAGATTATGACGATGCCGTGTGGTCCATTCATGTCAATGATCCGCCCCAAGCGAATTTGATTATCAGCAGTCTCACGTTGTCGCAGGCAAGTGGTTATCCAGGCCAAAGTGTTGATGTTAACTCCATTACGAAGAACGCCGGTGATGCAGATACGGGATTAAGCACTTGGTGTAAGGTCCGGTATTATCTTGGCCGTAGCTCCGGTGAACAATGGCGAGAGATCGGCTGGGGCTGGACGCCAAATCTTCAGGAAGTCAACGGTATCGCCGTCGATGAAGAAGAACCTGACGGTATCTCTTGGACCGTTGATGCAGACCTGACACCCGGACGGTACTACATCACCGCCGTTGCCGATGCGGATGACGATATCGACGAGTCGGATGAGAGTGACAGCCGAACCGTTACCTTTGACGTGACTGCCGTGCCGCAACCGAACCTGATTGTCAGCAGTCTCACGTTGTCGCAGGCAAGTGGTTATCCAGGCCAAAGTGTTGATGTTAACTCCATTACGAAGAACGCCGGTGATGCAGATACGGGATTAAGCACTTGGTGTAAAGTCCGGTATTATCTTGGCCGTAGCTCCGGTGAACAATGGCGAGAGATCGGCTGGGGCTGGACGCCAAATCTTCAGGAAGTCAACGGTATCGCCGTCGATGAAGAAGAACCTGACGGTATCTCTTGGACCGTTGATGCAGACCTGACACCCGGACGATACTACATCACCGCCGTTGCCGATGCGGATGACGATATCGACGAGTCGGATGAGAGTGACAGCCGAACCGTTACCTTTGACGTGACTGCCGTGCCGCAACCGAACCTGATTGTCAGCAGTCTCACGTTGTCGCAGGCAAGTGGTTATCCAGGCCAAAGTGTTGATGTTAACTCCATTACGAAGAACGCCGGTGATGCAGATACGGGATTAAGCACTTGGTGTAAAGTCCGGTATTATCTTGGCCGTAGCTCCGGTGAACAATGGCGAGAGATCGGCTGGGGCTGGACGCCAAATCTTCAGGAAGTCAACGGTATCGCCGTCGATGAAGAAGAACCTGACGGTATCTCTTGGACCGTTGATGCAGACCTGACACCCGGACGATACTACATCACCGCCGTTGCCGATGCGGATGACGATATCGACGAGTCGGATGAGAGTGACAGCCGAACCGTTACCTTTGACGTGACTGGCCCTGACCTGATTGGGGGCGGGGGATACCTGAGTCAGACCTACTTCCCAGGGGACACGGTAGAGTTCTCTTTTGCAGTAAGGAACGATGGAAATGCCCCAGGCAGCGCCGGGACAGTTCATTACTTCGCCCATAAAGACACCGCCAGCTACGCCGATGACGACCGTTTTACATCGACCAGTTACGGTGCATTGGCGGCAGACGGCGGGCAGCAGTCCCAGAATTTCGACTGGCCAATCCCGACAGACGCAACGCAGGGAACATACTCCGTAACCTACTGGGTCGATGTAAACGACACCAGCAACGAATCGAATGAGGACAATAATAAGGGGGAATGGATCGTTACTGTCAGTAGGAAACCTGAAATTGCGATTTCTTCATCTACACTACCCGATCTCATGGACAAGAACTATTTGCCGCACTTAGTCGATGTTGATGGTTCAGGTGATACATATGATCCGTTTATTGATTGGGATGCGGATGGTCAGAAGGATTCGGGCTGGACGGCACATTCTTCACGATGTTTTGGGCCGGGTGATACCGTTGCTATTCATGTGATGGTTGAAAGCTCGGTTGCGGCTACAAAAACGGCCAAGGTCAAAGCATACTACAACGAATCTTCGCCAGATGAATCGGGGCGAGTGTTTATTGGGCAGACCACAGCTTCTATTCCAGTGGTAGAAGGAACATATAACGGTCTACCCTTAACGCTGCCTGGTAGCCGTAATCTCATTGTCGAATGGCAGCCCCCAGCGGTTGGGCAGTACTATATTCAGGTGGAACTTGAAGAGTATAGTGATGAGGCGTGGGTACCCGTTGGGAGCGAATGGATTGATGGTTCAGTTGACGGAATAGCTGCATCACCTATGCTGGTTACAGATGAAAAGCCTATTATTCTCGCTCATGGATGGAGTGGACAGGGGAGCAACTTCGGGGAGTTGGAACTGTTGCTGGAGTTGACATACGGCAGGCCGGTTCGAAAGTTCGAGTATGAAACTGCAAAGGTAGACTTGGGGCCTGAGTCGTATAAGTATCCTCGTGTTGATGTTGAGGTCCCTGGAAAAGTAACGCTCATCAAACAACTTGCGGATTTCGTGGCGGAACCGAATGGTCCAGGTTTCCAAGGGTTCGACTGTTTCGATGCGATAGCTCACAGTTATGGCGGGTTGATTGTGCGGCGCTATGCTTTGGAAGCATACAGTAAGCTTGACAGGTTGATCACGCTTGGGACGCCACACTATGGTGGGAATGCAGCGGATGCGGTAAGTTTTTTACTCAACAATCAGGCACACGATCTCGAATTTGGTTCCCCACTTCAATGGCGGATTTTCTTGGGGTGGGCTTCTCTGACAACACTTCCCGATACACTGGCAATAGTAGGAACAGACAATGCGGCTTGGGGTAATTACAACACAAGTGATGGAATAGTCCGGTGTTCAAGTGCAAGTTTGGAGAATCTTGGGTGCCCGGTTTATTACGTTCCTCATGCCCATTCTGGTGGCTTTGGGGCGGGCGGAATAAGCCCCGGCATGGCAGTGATTGAAGATCAAACGCATGAATCATGGGCGCCAATAAGGCACTTCTTCATGGATCCGCCGGATGTATATCCGTATTATTCAGATGGAGGCGCTGCAGAACCGGGAAATGCAGGCGGCGAAGACGATGTTGGTGACAACAGGCACGAGAAAGCGTTGGAAAGCGCCATTGCGTGGGTTGTCGCGCAAGATGGTGGGCCAGATGCTTTACTGCAGTTGGACTTCGATGATGTTATATGGAATAAGAATATTGTTGACTATCACTATAAAGGCATCAATGGAGATTCCGGGATATATTTTGTTGGAGGCAGGAAGGCAGACGGAGACGACCTTTCGGGATTTGAGAATTTTGCAGATTATCAGATTGATGTGAGCCCGGCGGGGCAGCCTACGCTTTCAGATTCGTTCAGGCTAAAAGCTGGGGAGACATTTGTTTCCATCATTGACTTCAGCGATGCTCCCGACACGCCAACCCCGATAGCGCCAGAGGACGATAATATCCTGACATCACTGACGCCAACGCTTGCATGGTCGGCATTCAACAGCGGTACTCCCGGCAGAACGCAGGCTGGGTTTGAAGTGCGAGTCCGTTGCGATACTGACAATGACGCGATTGTCTACTCCAACTACGTTGAGAGTACATCCGGAACAACACATGCGATTCCGGCGGGCGTCTTGGAGAACAACAAGCACTACCATTGGCATGTACGTTACCAGGACAATACAGGCGTTTGGAGTGCCTGGAGCGCTGATGACCCCAACCCGCACCAGGACTTTTATACAGTAGAGGCGGGTGCGTTTGTCATATACTCTGATCATGGCAGCCCAAATCCGGCACCTGGTTCTTATGCATGGGTATCCGGGCAGACGATGCCGGGCGGCAGTGTGGCATCTCCGGCGGATCAGTCCGATGGGACTCGTTGGATGTGTACTGGATACGCTGGAACCGGAAGCGCCCCGACCGGATCAGGAACAAGTTATCCTTCCTTTGAAATTTACGAAGGCTCGACACTCCGTTGGAACTGGCAAGCGCAGTACCAGGTTACACCGGAGACAGATGGAAACGGTACCATCAGTCCTTCAACATCCTCGTGGGAGGATGAAGGAACGGATGTAACCTTTACGGCTGAGGCTGACATTGGATTCACCGTAGACAGCTGGCTTGTAAACGGTATGATGGTGCAGTATGGGGGTAATAGCTATATGCAAAGCAACATTTTACAACCGTTAACAGTCCAGGTTACATTCCGCTCGACAGTTCCAGGCCCATATACGGTGAATTACAACGCCAACAACGCCACCAGCGGCAGTGTTCCGGATTCACAAACCAAGATACACAATGTGGCCTTGACCTTGCAGACAAATACCGGCAACCTGGCCAGAACGGGCTATACCTTTATAGCGTGGAACACAAGCAGCAGCGGCACGGGAACACACTATGCCCCGGGCGGGATATACACGGCCAATGCTTCCGACATCCTTTACGCCGAATGGACGACAGCGTTATTCCCCATAATCAGCCTTGCCGGAGACCTGTCTTTTGGAGACACAACGATCGGTCAGAACTCCCAGAGCACGTTGCGGATCAACAACAGTGGGACCAAAACATTGACTGTTTCCGGGATCAGCTATTCCAGCTCCGTTTTTAGCGGCAATTGGAGCGGAACAATTGATGCTGGAGATTATCATGATGTCACGGTAACGTTCTCTCCTACTGCCGCCCAGAGTTACGGCGGCACAATTACTGTGAATGCAAATGAAATCAGCGGTATAGACACCATTGCGTGTTCAGGTATTGGTGTATCTGAGGCACCTTCTGTAACATTGGGAGAAGCTGTCGACAACTTGTCTCTCGATTTGGTAACAGGTGGGCACGCCGATTGGTTCGGCCAGGATGGCATTTTCTATTATGATGGTGACGCCGCGCAGAGTGGGAATATTGGAAATGCCTTTCAGTCATGGATGGGGGCCACCTTAAACGGTCCGGGTACACTTAGTTTCTACTGGAAGGTATCTTCAGAGTTAAATTGCGATTATTTAGAATTTACTATTGATGGAGCAAGCCAGGCCAGCATATCCGGCGAAGTGGATTGGGAAGAACAGGTATATAAAATAGATCAGCAGGAATGTTATGTTGACTGGAATTATGACAAAGATACTTCTAACTCCGAGGGTTTTGATTGTGGATGGGTGGATCGGGTACTTTGGATACCAGACGTCTGTTCTTACAGCCTCAGCCCCAGCGCCATGGATTTTGATGCCGATGGCAGGCACGACAGTGCGACGGTTAATACTGATGCCAATTGCCCATGGATAGCAGTCTCTAACGACGATTGGATTACCGTCTATCCCGATTGGGACTCAGGTGTTGGTGATGGTGAGTTTTCGTTTGTAGTTGAAGAAAATACCGGCACAAAACGGCGAACCGGCACCATTACCGTTGTCGATAAGATATTTACCGTGACGCAGGAAAAAGAGGATGTTCCTGTCCCTGCCGCCGGCGGCGGTGGAGGCGGAGGAGGTGGATGTTTTCTGGATTCCTTGCAGCAGTAGGCTGAATCGGCGGAGTATTAACTACTGAATCGATCTAACAAGAGGGGCGGCTTCGGCCGCCCCTCTTGTTTTATACGGCGCTTGTTTTGCCTTCCGTTTTCATAAGGGAGGCAAGCGGTTTATTCGGAAGCCTGCGGCGCAGCGCAGGCGCTTGCGTCGCATAAGGCAGGTAAGGTCAGTCCGCCCCTCGCAGCCCCATGATGGTCCGGGCCTCGTCCGGCGTGGCCGGTGTTCTGCCCAGGACCTCGGCGATTTTGACGGCCTGTTCCACCAGTTCATAGTTGCCTTTTGCCAGTTCGCCGTTGGCCAGGCGGGTGTTGTCTTCCAGGCCCACGCGCATGTGGCCCCCCATGAGGGCTGACTGCATGATGGCGGGAAACTCGTCTTTTGCCACGCCACAGGTGGTAAAGTTTATTTTTCTGCCCAGGGACTTCACGGCATGGGCCAGGGCCACGAAGGTGTCGGGCCGGAACTGCTGACCCCCGGTGACGCCCCAGACGAAATTGAAGTTAAGGGGCTCGGTGAAAAAGCCCTGCTTTGCAATGGCACAAAAGTTGTCCAGCCCGCCCATGTCGTAAATTTCAATTTCCGGCTTGACCCGGTTATCCTCCATGGCCTTGCCGAAGTCCTGGAGCATGGTAAAGGTGTTTTCAAACACATAGTCCACGAAGATAGCGCCGGTTTTCCGGTCCAGCACGCTGAAGTTCATGGTGTTGGTGTTCAGGGAGGCCATTTCCGGTTTGATCGCCACAATCTGGGCGATGCGCTGCTCGGCCGTGGCCCCCATGCCCACCGCGGAACTCAAGTTGACGATCAGTTCCGGGGTTCTGTCTTTGATGGCGTCGTGGGTCTGCCGAATGCGGTCGATGTCCCAGGTGGGCCACCCGTCATCGGTTTTGGCGTGGACATGGACCATGGCGGCACCGGCCTTATACGCCTTTGCCGCCTCCTCGGCAAACTCGGCAGGGGTGTAGGGCACCGACGGGTTGTTGTTCTTGAAGGTGGCGGCGCCGGAAAGGGCTGCGGTGATGATTGCTTTTTCTGTCATGTTAACCTCATTTTTTTGTTTTTCTGGACCTTTTCCTGCTTAATGGGCGCACAGGATTCAAGGGTTCAAGGGGTTGAGGGTCCAAGGGATTGTTTCGGAAGATGAATCATTTTAACGTCTTGTCAGGCATGCCGATTACCGCGGCAAACCGGCCGGTTCTGCCTTCGCCGCGATAGGAAAAAAACAGGTCGGTCCGGCACCGGGTGCAGAGACCGGCAATTTCGATGTGGGCTTCAGGCACGCCGGCTGCCATCAGCTGATGCCGGCTGATTTGCCAGAAATCAAACCGATTGCTTTTGTCTTTGTATTTCCAGAAAGGAGGGGGCAGTTCATTCTTATAATTGACAAACTCGGCGCAGCAGGGACCCAGCGACGGCCCGATGCCGGCCAGAATGTCGGCGGGGTTGACGCCGAATCGTTGGGTCAGTGTTTTTATGGTTATGCCGATAATGTCGGCCACGCTGCCCCGCCACCCGGAATGGATGTTGGCCGCAACGTTTTTGACCGGGTCATACAGCAGGACAGCCTGGCAGTCGGCCAGCTTGATGCCCAGCAGCAGGCCGGGGGTTGCTGTCACAAGGGCGTCTCCATCCGGCTGTTTTGGCGCCGGAGCTGCCGCATCCACGACATGCACGCCGGTTTTGTGCACCTGGTTTAAAAAGAACAGGGGCCGGTTGCCGAAACAGGCTGCCACGGCCCTCCGGTTCTGTCCCACGGCCTCAGGGGTGTCTCCCACGCTGGTGCTCATGTTGAGGCTGTCAAACGGCGGGCTGCTGATGCCGCCCGTCCGCGCAAAGATGCCGTGAAGCACTCCCGGATACCGGGCCAGGTGGGAAAACTTAAAAAAGGTCAGGCTGTTTTGCGTGGTCTGGATCATGGCGCTGTCAGTCAAATCCGATCCATGTTGTCAGGGCATCCACCGGTTCCCGTGTGCTTTCCAGCCGGTTGGCCGGAAAGTCGGGGTCCGGGTAACCGATGGCAATGGCGGTGACGATTTTCTTGGATTCCGGAATATCGGCGAATTGGCGAAGCACATCCGGGTACTGGACCCCCTGGCCTTCGATGCAGGTGCCAAGATCGTGCTCCACCGCGGCCAGGCAGATCATCTGCATTACCGCGCCCATGTCCAGCAGCGGACCGGGGTCGTTGAGAACCCGGTCATGGGTGAGAATAATGGCCGCAGGGGCGTCAAAGAACCGGAACCCCCGCTGGATCCAGTCGATGCGCTGGGCCATGTCGTCTCTTTGAATGTTCATCAGGCGAAAGAGCTCTTTTCCCAGCTCCACCTGCCGCCGGCGATACACGCTGTCGTTGGGCCAGACCGAGTAGGCCGCTTCCGGTGCCGGGGCCACGCCCTTTTGCAGGTTCTCAATGTGCTGGTGCTTGATCGATTCCAGGGCCGGTCCGGCAATCACGAAAAACTCCCATGGCTGAATGTTCATGCCCGATGCGGCCCGGCCGGCAACGGTTAGGACCGCTTCAAGGGTCTCTTTTGACACCGGGTCGGGTTTGAATCTTCGAATGCTTTTGCGCGCATACACAACGTCCTTAAACTCCATGAGCGTCTCCTTTTTGTGGTTTCGCAAGGGGCTGAAAAACAGGCCAGGCGGATAATATCTTTATGCCGGCACAATGGTGCAGGTGTCGCTCTTCATGCCGGCTGTTGCGTTGCGGGTGTCGATGACCAGCCGGGCATGCCGGATGATGAACTGCATATCATAGTCGCTGTGGTTTGCCAGGATCAGCACGGCGTCGGCAGCGGCCAGGGTCTCGGGCGCCAGCGGCACCGATGCCATGGTAAAATCATATTTGCGGGTGGGCCGCAGCCGGGGAATCCAGGGATCGTTGTAGCTGACGGCTGCGCCCTGATCCGTGAGTTTTTTCATGATAGGGTAGGCCGGCGACTCCCGGTCGTCATCCACATCCTTTTTGTAGGCCACGCCCAGGACCAGGATGGTGCTGTTGCGGACGCAACGGCCCATGCGGTTTAAGGCGTCGGCGGTTTTTGTCACCACATAGTCGGGCATCAGGGTGTTGATCTCTCCGGCCAGCTCAATGAATTTGGTGGCAAAGCCGTACTCCTTGGCCTTCCAGGTCAGGTAGAAGGGGTCGATGGGAATGCAGTGGCCCCCCAGGCCGGGGCCGGGGTAAAAGGGCATGAACCCGAAAGGCTTGGTGGCCGCGGCTTCAATGACTTCAAAGATGTCGATGTTCATGCGGTGGGCCAGGATCTTGAGTTCGTTGACCAGGGCGATGTTGACCGACCGGAAGGTGTTTTCAAGGATCTTGGCAAACTCTGCCACCCGGGCCGACGATACCGGCACGGTCCGGGTGATGGTGCTGTAAAGGGTGTCGGCCGCCTCCAGACAGGCCGGGGTGATGCCGCCCACGATCTTGGGAATGTTGGTAACGGAAAACCCTTTGTTGCCCGGGTCTTCCCGCTCCGGGGAAAAGGCCAGAAAAAAATCGATACCCGGTTTCATGGTGTTTGAGGCAAACCGAAAGAGCAGTTCTTCTTCCGTGGTTTCCGGGTAGGTGGTACTTTCCAGCACCACCAGCTGCCCTTTTCTCAGAAACCGGGCAATGGTCTGGGCCGTGTTTACCAGGGCCGAAAGGTCGGGCACCCGTTTGTCGGTCAGGGGCGTGGGCACGCAGATGAGAATGCAGTCCGCCTCGGCCAGCCGGGAAAAATCGCTGGTCGCTTCAAAGGACTTGTTTCCGATCAGGTCTTTTACCGGTTCCAGGGGGATATGGCGGATATATGTCCTGCCGTTGGCGATGTGGTCGCACTTCTCCTGGTCTGTATCAAACCCGAGAACGGAAAAGCCTTTTTTTGCAAAAGTCAGGGCCAGGGGCAGGCCCACATAGCCCAGGCCGATCACCGCGATTCGGGCGGTCCGGGCCTCTATCTTTGCGATCAGTTCAGCGCAGCGGTCGCTTCGGGTCATTTTTTCACCTCTGGTCATCGCGATCGGGTCACATCCTGCTTCGGGCATTCGGCTTCAACCGGGCACCGGCTGCAAAAGGGCGACACCGGTACGCAGATGGTCTGGCCGTATGAAACCAGGAGTTCATTGTAGGGTTTCCAGTATTTTTTGGGAAGTGTTTTTCTCAAGGCGAACTCGGTCTCTTCCGGGGTCCGTGTCGTCACAATGCCGGTGCGGTTGCTGATGCGGTGTACATGGGTGTCCACGCAGATGCCGTCCCTGCCGAACCCCTCGATCAGCACGAGGTTTGCCGTTTTGCGGCCCACGCCGGGCAGGGCAAGCAGGGCCTCCATTTCGTCGGGTACCCGGCCGTCATGGCGTTCGAGCAGAATGCGGCTGATCTCAATCAGGCGTTTTGCCTTTGTGGGATAAAACCCCACCGGGTAGATCAGCTTTTCTATCTTTTGGGCCGGCAGCGCGGCGATTTGTTCCGGTGTATTTGCCACGGCCAGCAGGCGCCGGGCCGCGGCATCGGTTACCGCGTCTTTTGTTCGCAGCGAGAGCAGGGTGGATGCGAGAATTTCAAAGGGGGTGGCGCCCCGGTTGGCGATCAGGGTGATCACCGGGGCCTGGCTCTTTTTTCTGGCTTTTTTCAGTTCGCGCACAAATCGGTCAAGGTCAACAACTTGTTTTCGCATTTTCAGATTCCATGCCGGGTCGTAAACGTCTCAGGCCAGGGGCGGTGCAATCACCACCTGTTGCTTGCCTTCGTGGCTTTTTGCCTCATACAGCGCCCTGTCCACATGTTGCAGCAGGCGGTCCAGGTCTATCAGACCATCAGGGACAGCGGCGATACCGAAGCTGACGCTCACCTTTGCCCCCTGTTGCTCAGCCCACCGGGCAAACCGGGCCTGCAGGCGGCCGGCCACCTGTTCGGCATCACCGGGGGACATGTTGACCAGCATGAACACAAACTCATCCCCGCCGTAACGGGCCACGATGTCGGATCTTCGAAGCAGTTCACCGGTCAGGCGGGCAAACAGTTTAAGCACCTGGTCTCCAAAAAGGTGGCCCTTTGTGTCGTTGACCCCCTTAAAATTGTCCAGGTCCGCGAACATCACTACGAGGGGTGTCTGTTCCCGTTCATGGAGCGAAAGCAGATAGGCGGCGCTCTGAATAAAGGCGGTCCGGTTATAGAGTCCGGTCAGCGGATCCTGCCGGGACATTACCTGGGCCTTTTTTTTCATTCGTTCGATGCGGCTGAACAACAGGTAATTGTAATAAAGAAAGATGGCGATAAACAGGACCACAAAAACAAGAGGAAAAGAAAATTCCTGAAAAAACAGCCATTGCCGGATGGCAAGAATGGGTATGCCGAGCAGTAAAACAGCGACAAACTGTTCCAGAAAAATCTTCAGGCCGTGCTGCATGCCGTTGCCCATCACCGCGATCATCACCAGCATGCCGGTGGGCGGTATATCAAAGGGGTCGATCAGCGTGGCGGTAAAGGCGGCCCCGATATCAACCCATGCGGCCAGGCGGACCCCCACCCACCCGACACCCCGGGTACGGTAATGCCACCACCACGCAAGATGAAAAACGAAAAAAGCGGCGATCACGCCGCCGACTTCGACGGGAGGCAGCAGAAACGGGGTAACGGGAATAACGAAAAAATAGAACGCCGCCAGCAAGCCAAGGGTCATCCGGATGGCAAGCTGCATGCGCGGCATATAAATGGCCGGCGGCTCTATATCGGCAGACGGTTGATTGAACGTCACCGGTTTGTTTTTAAAATAGGAAGGCAATGGTCATGTCCGTTGGAAAGTCTGTATTTTTATGAATTTTAACACATTCCACCGGTTCTGACAGCATAAAACCGGCGGCACTATATAAGCCGGTCGTGCGACCCGTTCGTTTTACGGTCAACCCGGCCTTTTTTTGTGCCCATTTTCTAAAAGGATTTTTAAAGGTTTCTTGACAACGGAAAAAACCCCTGCTAAAAATGAATGAGTCTTCATTCATTGAGTGAGTATTCATTCATTTATACGGCACATGTGCCGGTACATAATTTTTTATCATAAAGGAGAACAGGTTATGGCACAGGGAACACTTTCAGGCCGCAGGGATGTGGATTTTGTCCTGCATGAAATGCTTAATGTGGAAGAACTTTCCAAACACGAACTGTTTGCCGACTTCAACCGGAAAACCATTGATATGGTGGTTTCCGAGGCCCGGAATTTCGCACTCAAAGAGATCCTTCCCGCCAACGAGGAAGGGGACAAGGGGTGCGTGTTTGAAAACGGCCAGGTCAAGACACCCGAATCTTTCAAGCGGATTTTTGATCTGTATTGCGAAGGCGAATGGATCGGGGCATCGGAAGATCCCGAGTTCGGCGGCCAGGGCATGCCCAACGTGCTCAACCTGGCGGCGGCCGAGTTCTTCTCAGGCGCCAGCATGGCCTTCATGATGTATCCCGGCCTGACCCACGGGGCCGCCAAGATGATTGAGTCCCTGGGCACCGAGGAGCAGAAAAAGATCTATGTCAAAAACATGTATACCGGCAAGTGGGCCGGCACCATGCTGCTCACCGAGCCCGATGCCGGCACCGACGTGGGTGCGCTGACCACCACCGCGAAAAAGAACGACGACGGCACCTACTCCATCACCGGTAACAAGATTTTCATCTCCGCGGGCGAGCATGACATGACGGAAAACATTATTCATCCGGTGCTGGCCCGTATTGAGGGTGCACCCGCCGGTACCCGCGGCATCTCCCTGTTTATCGTTCCCAAATACCGGGTCAATCCGGACGGCAGCCTGGGCGAGTTCAACGACGTGGTATGCACCGGCATTGAAGAGAAGATGGGCATCCACGGAAACGCCACCTGCTCGCTGACCCTGGGCGGCAAGGGCAACTGCATCGGTACCCTGCTGGGCCAGGAGAACAAGGGCATGAAGGCCATGTTCCTGATGATGAACGAGGCCCGCTTCGGTGTTGGTGTTCAGGGTTTCTCCCTGGGGGCCACCTCTTTTGCCAACGCGGTTGCCTATGCCAAGGAGCGGATTCAGGGCCGCGAACTTCTCAAGTTCATGGACGCCGATGCGCCGTCGGTCAACATCATCAAGCACCCGGATGTACGCCGGCAACTGCTGGTCATGAAATCCTATGTTGAAGGCATGCGGGCTCTGCTTTATTACGTTGCCCGGTGTTTCGACATGGAGCGCGTGCTGGAAGAGTCGGATGAAAAGGAAAAGTACAAGGCCCTGATCGAGTTCCTGATTCCGGTGGTCAAGGCATACTGCACGGACAAGGGGTTTGAAGTGTGTGTGCTCGGCATGCAGGTATACGGCGGTTACGGCTATATTGCGGAGTATCCCCAGGAGCAGCTGGTGCGCGACTGCAAGATCACCAGCATCTACGAGGGTACCAACGGGGTCCAGGCCATGGACCTGCTGGCCCGCAAGCTCGGCATGAAGGGCGGCAAGCCCCTCATGGATCTGATGGGTGAGATGGGCAACACCGTGGCCCAGGCAAAGGCCGTGGATGGCTTAAAAGAGCTGGCCGAGTCGGTTGAAAAGGCTTCGGCCAAGCTGGGTGAGGTGGCCATGGCCATCGGCCAGACCGCCATGTCGGAAAAGGTGCTGGATGCTTTTGGTTCAGCCACCCCCTTCCTGGAGGTCACCGGCGATGTGGTGATGGCCTGGCTGCACCTGTGGCGGGCCACCGTGGCGGCCAAGGCTCTGGCAAGCGGCAACGCCAAGAAAAAGGACGAGGCCTTCTACCAGGGCCAGGTCAAGACCGCCCAGTTCTTTATTCAGACCCTGCTGCCCATGGCCATGGGCAAGATGGACGGTGTCAAGACCTTTACTTCGGCTGTCATGGAGATTCCTGAAGACGGGTTCATGCAGTAGGATGAAAACAACCGGTGGCCGACGTAACGCAGCAAGGGGTTCGGCCACCGGATAGAAGGAATGACCGGCCCGCTGACACACCGTGTCAGCGCCAGCTGTTCATATAATGGTTGTGTACCCCCTACACAACCATCCCCCCCTGAGAGGGGCGTGCTTTGCGCGCCCCTCTTCCTTTTTTTGTGAAAATAGCGAAAAATTAATCCGCTTTATTCTCTGCTTCCTGTTTTCCTTCTTTTATCCGGTGGAGCAGGTCCCATCCCTTTTTGGCCAGCAGATTGCCGATGATGGCGGCGACAATGGCAAACAGAAGAGAACCGGCCCACAGGTAGGCGGTGTGTTCCACCAGCCGGCCCATTTTTTCTCCGAACCCGAAAAGGGAGATGATGGTTTTCAGAAATTCTGACTGGCCCAGAAGAAAGCGACCGAGCCAGTGGGCCGACAGGTAAATCGGAGGGGCTGTCAGCGGGTTGGTCACCCAGCAGGCGGTCAGGGCGGCAAACAGGTTGACCCGGAAGAAAATGGCGCCGAGTACGCAGAAAATCATCTGAAAGGGAATGGTGGGGGTAAAGGCGATAAAAAGGCCGAGGGAAAGTCCGCCGGCCAGGGCCTCCTTTTCAAATCCCCAGAGAGAGTGGGAAAATATCCGTTCTCCAAAGAGCCGGTGCAGTTGAGTGTTACGCAGCCCCTT
This sequence comes from Desulfosudis oleivorans Hxd3, assembly GCF_000018405.1. Taxonomy (NCBI): domain Bacteria; kingdom Pseudomonadati; phylum Thermodesulfobacteriota; class Desulfobacteria; order Desulfobacterales; family Desulfosudaceae; genus Desulfosudis; species Desulfosudis oleivorans. The sequence goes on along the minus strand of NC_009943.1, from coordinate 2,622,177 downwards.
TTTTAACAGGTCCTGCTGTTCACGTAAAAGGGCAAGCCGTTTTCTGATTTTCATGGTCGTGCAATTTTTTGAAGGGGCTCGCGCTGCCCCTCTTTGTCCCGCAAAAAGGGGGGCGGCGCTTTAAGTAAAACGATCCGTCGAAAGAATGTGTGCTTTCAACGGATCGTCGGTTGGCTCATGAAAGCGGGATTCGGTGTTACTCAGACTCCATTTTGGTCTCCCACACCTCCCACACCTTGCCGACCAGGTCAGGAGAGGGCTTGAGAGTTAGTTTACCCGGCTTCCACCCGGAGGGTGTGGCCTCGCTGCCTTTGGATTTTCGAACCAGTTGAAAGGCCTGAATCTGCCGCAGGGTTTCGGCCACGTGCCGGCCCACCGGCGGGGTGAGCACTTCGTAAGCCTGAATCACACCGTCCGGATCAATGATGAACCGCCCCCGGTTTTCTACCCCGGCATCTTCATCATAGACGCCGTAGGCTGTGCCGACCTTGCCGCCGCCGTCGGAGAGCATGGGAAAGGGAATACCGCCCTTGACCATTTTCGTCAGCTCATTGTCGTTCCACATCTTGTGCACAAACACACTGTCCACGCTCATGGAAAAAAGTTCCACTCCCAGCTTCTGAAAGGCCTTGTGGTTCGCGGCGACCGCCGCAATTTCGGTCGCTCAGACAAAGGTGAAGTCACCCGGGTACAGGCAGAGCACCACCCATTTGCCCAGGTAGTCGGAAAGTTTGACGGATGTGAATTTGCCTTTGTGATACGCGGGCGCTACAAAGTCGGGGGCTGGTTTTCCTACCTGAATCATGGGTCTCACCTCCTTGGCGGGTGATGCGGTTGTCTCTTTGTTCTCCTCGGTTTTTTTCTGTCCTACCACGCCGCCGGTGGGGCGGGCGCATCCTACCTTTTCCTCTTTTGGCATTTGCAACCTCCTTTTTTCGCCGGGTGCCGACGATGATCGCGAATCGTTATGGGTCATCCGGCTTCTTCTGCTACGGTGCAGGGAACCTGTTTTTCCCATTATTTCGATTTTTTCAAAAAGAGTCAATCGAAAGCGGGCTGGGGGCTGGTGACTCGCAGGCAACAAGAAGAGGGCGCCTGTTGTTCCCGATATGTGAAATAGCTGTCGGCACTACCCCTCGTTGTTTATTGATACCGACAGACGGTAAAAGGCTCAGGCGGAACAACGGTCATTGGTTGTTCCGCCTGAGGTCAAATGGACACAATAAAATTTTCGAACTACAACATTTCCACGGCCGTTGCCATAGAGACGCCGCCGCCGCCGCAGAGCGTGGCCATACCCACGCTTTTGCCCCGTTTTTTCATGGCATGGATCAGGGAGACGATGATCCGCGCGCCGGTGCATCCCACAGGGTGTCCCAGACCGATGCCCGATCCGTTCACATTGGTGATCTCGCGGTTTAAGCCCAGCTCTTTTTCACACCCCAGGTACTGGGCCGCAAAGGCCTCGTTGAGCTCGATGAGCTCAAAGGCGTCCAGGGAGAGGTCGGGATGTTTGTCAAACATGTTCTTGACCGCCGGCACCGGGCTGATGCCCATGACCGACGGATGGCAGGCCCCCCGTCCGCTGGCAACGATTTTTGCCAGGGGTTTTAATCCCAATTCCTTTGCCTTGTCCGCGGACATGATGACCATGGCCGCGGCCCCGTCATTGAGCCCTGAGGAGTTGCCGGCCGTGACCTTGCCGATGCCGGGCACAAAGGCCGGGGGCAGCTTGGTCAGCTGCTCCATGGTCAGGCCGGGCCGGAAGTGTTCGTCCTTGTCGAAGATCACCGGCGGCTTGCCCTTTTTCTGGGGAATCTCCACGGGCACGATCTCTTCGGCAAAATCGCCTTCCTTTGTGGCCCGTTCCACGTTGTTGTGGCTGCGCAGGGCCACCTCGTCCATCTCTTCACGGCTGATGTTGTAAAGTTCGGCCACCATTTCAGCGGTGTGGCCCATGATGTAGGGCTTGCCTTTCAGCCGCTCGATCAGTTCGCCTGTCTTGAGCGGGCCGTCTTCCGGGTGGGGAATGATGTGCGAACCGCAGTGAAGTCCCCGGATCAGGGCATCCACAAAGGTGGTGTCCTGAAGGCGGCATCCCCACCGGGCGTCCTGGACCACGTAGGGCACTCCGGACATATGCTCCACGCCGCCGGTCAGCAGCACGTCGGCCATGCCCGCCTGAATCATGGCCATGCCGCTGAGCGTGGCCTCCATGCCGGAGATGCAGACCCGGTTGATGGTAACGGCGGGCACGGAGTCGGGAATACCGGCCAGCAGCGCCGCGGTGCGGGTGACATTCATGGAATCGGTGGGGTCAAGGCAGCAGCCGAACCGGATATCATCGATGATGCCGGCGTCGATACCGGCCCGGCGGATGGCCTCTTTCATGGCAATACTGGCAATACGCGAGGCATGCATGTTTTTCAACGTTCCCCCGAACGCGCCAATGGCCGTCCGGCAGGCGGATACAATAACAACGTCTTTCATTAAACAGTCCTCCTTTGTAGAAAAAATATAACAAATGTTCGATTTTGCGAAAAAACGCAAAGGTCACTATAGTATGATGCCCGGGGGGAGTCAACACATTGCGCGTCGCAGCCGGCTTGAAATTCGCCGCAGACGGGCATCCGCAGAAGGGCTGGCCGGGAGGAGGAGGCGCGGAAGGGTCAGATCACGATCACCTTTTCCGCCAGTTGCATGGCGGTGACGATGTCCAGCATGTTGGTGGTCTGCCCCACCTGCTTCCGGTCCATCAGGTCAAAATGGGTCAGGCAGGTGCCGCAGACCAGCAGTCGAGTTCCCGCGGCTTCATATTTTTGAAGGTCCGGCAGAACGGCGGAACCGTCAATGGTCAGCCGGACCCCGCTGTTGACAAATACAAGGCGCCAGAGATCGGTGCCCATCTCTTCCAAGGTCTTGATGAAGCTGGCCATCAGTTTTTCGCCCAGGTCGTCGTCGCCCCGGCCCAGCCGGTCCGATGAAATCAGCACCAGGGTGGCGCTCCCGTGCTCCCGGACCGGAATTTTTTCTTCCTGAAAGGCAGCGCCGGATTTGCGAATACCGGTGATGGTCCATGTGTCGTCTGATTGTTCCACCTGCATGTCGTACCCCTGGCTGGACAGAAAACGTTCGACATTCTGCCGGGCTGCTTCATTGTCCACCACAATGGTGATGCGGTTGGGGTCGTTCTGCTCAATAAAGGCCTTGGCCGCTAAAACCGGTCCCGGGCAGGCCAGATTCCGGGCGTCGATGGGGGTCATGGCATCTCCTTGGTCAGAAAGGAACATTCAAAAATAATTATTGCCCGGTCCGATTGATTTGTCAAACCGGAAGGATTAATAATGTCATTGCAACGTATCTGAAAAATCTATGCAACGGAGGTGGTCATGGATCTCTGGCGATTGCGCGTCTTCTGCAAGGTGGTGGAGCTGCGGAGTTTTTCAAGGGCGGCGGCGGGTGTCCGTCTTTCCCAGCCCACGGTGAGCAGTCATGTGAAGGACCTGGAGGATCATTTTGGCTGCCGGTTGATCGACCGGTTGGGCCGGTCTGTGGCACCGACCCCGGCAGGGGAACTGCTGTACCGGCAGGCTTCGGATCTGCTGGCCCGGTACGACGGGATCGAGGCGGAGATGGCCGGCTATCAGGGCCGGGTAGCCGGCCGGCTGGTGATCGGCGGCAGCACCATTCCCGCCGGTCATATCCTGCCGGGCCTGATCGGTGCATACCGCCGGGCCTATCCCCAGGTGACGGTCTGTCTTCTGGTCGGTGATACGGAAAAAGTTTTTTTTGACATTCTTTCCGGAAAGGCGGAGCTGGCGGTGGTCGGCGGCCGGACCGCTGACCGGCGGATCGTTCAGCAGCCGTTTCTTACCGATGAGATGCGGGTGGTGGTGCCGGCATCCCATCCCTGGGCCGGGAGAAAAACGGTGGCGGTGGCGGATCTGGCAAAGGAGCCCTTTATTGTCCGGGAGCGGGGTTCGGGTACAAGAAGCGCTCTGGAAGAGAGCCTGGCGGCCCGTGGAGCAGGTATTGAGGGGCTGAATGTGGTGGCCGAGCTCGGCAGCACCGAGGCGGTGGTCCAGGGGATTAAAAGCGGTATCGGTGTTTCTGTTCTGTCTTCCATGGCGGTGGCCGCGGATGTACGGGCCGGTATGTTAAAGGCCCTGGCCCTGCGGGGCGTAAAACTGACCCGGGTGTTTTACCTGGCCTTTCTCAGGGACCGCAGCCAGTCCCCGGCGGCAAATGCATTTTGCACCCTCATTGCAGCAGACAGGCCAAAATGAAGGATTGATCCGGCTGTCTTATGGTGTCCGCCGGGGTGGCGCAGTATATTCCACCCGGTTCTTTCCGTTTTTCTTGGCCTTGTAAAGGGCCGCGTCGGCTCTGGAGAGCAGGCTGTCAATGGTTTCCCCGGGCTCGTAGGTGGTCATGCCGATGGAGATGGTCACCCGGACCTGATCGGAAATGTCGGGGAAGGCGAGGCGGGCTGTTGCCGCCCGCAGCCGCTGGGCACAGTCGGCGCTGTTGGCAAGACAGCGGGTCCCGGTAAAAACAACCAGGAACTCTTCGCCGCCGTACCGGAAGATGTAATCCTCCCGTCGGATATCATGCTTGATCGTCTGGGCAAAGGCCCTGAGAATGGTGTCGCCGGAGAGATGACCATAGGTGTCGTTGATGAGCTTGAAATCATCCAGGTCCATCAGGCAGGCAACAAAGGGCATGCCCGTCCGGTCGGCAAAGGCTTTTTCCCGGTTTAGTACGCGGAACATCTGGCGACGGTTATAGACGTTCGTCAGCTCGTCATGCACGGCCAGCTGTTCAATGGTGCCCAGGGCCTCTTTGAGTTCCACATTGGCCTGCACCGCCCTGGCGCGCAGGTTGTAGATGTAGTAGCCCAGCGGCGAGAACCACATCAGAACGGCCAGCAGCAGCACCGTCCGGGTGATTTCAAGGTGGGGGTCGACCGCGTCCGGCGCATTGACCGCCAGCAGCAGCATGGAGGTCCCGTATGAGCCCGCGGCAACAAAAGTGAGTACGAAAAAGGTCCGCAGTCGGAGCTTGAACACGCCGAACACAAAAACGATCAGGTAGAGGGCGATATAGCTCCCCCGCAATGACGTGTGCGAGCAGTAGCCCATGATGGTGACCCACAGGATGCCGCTGATCATCTGCGCGGCGGTCAGGCTGGGATCTTTGAGCCGTCTGTTCAGACCGGAAGCAAACAGCCCGTAAAAAGCGAGGTTGACCAGGAACGCCAGAAACCCCAGTCCAAGCAAAACACCCATGGTGATACGCATCAGCCCAACGTAATAGGCGCAGATGCATATGATTCCCCACAGCAGGTATGAGGCACAGGCCATCAGGAACCGGCGTATTCGCAGGGTCTGCTGCCTGTCTGCTGTTGCTGCTGTATCCATCATGAGTTGTAGCGCCGTTCGGTAAAATAAAATCGGTCAATCAGGGCAATCTAATCGCTTCAAGCCCGGACGTCAAGAGTTGGTTGAAAGCAAAGGCTGGTTTTATGTCGCGGACGGTGGTGTCTTTAAAAACGCAAAAGAGAAAATACCCCATATATTGTGGTGGAATTTTCTTGACATACAATTTTTATATTTATATAGTACAACAAAATCGAGACAACCGATTCGGGGCATTAGTGGTACGGGTGCAACAAGGTCGGGTCTTGACCGGGGCAGAACGGGCATCTCGGTTGAACAGGGCGGGGTAACAGACATGGTTTTATTCCTTGACAGGCGCCCTTTCCGGTGTTAATTTTCATAAATTTTACACGGTCATACCGGGGATGTAGCTCAGCTGGGAGAGCGCGGCGTTCGCAATGCCGAGGTCAGGGGTTCGATCCCCCTCATCTCCACCAGGTTTTATTCGGCGGAAATTGGCGGCCCAAAGGGCGTGCATTGTTAACAGCGCTTTCCGCGTAAACCAAGCCAATCAAAGGCGCGGGGTTTTTCATGAAGCGTTCTGCTTCTGTACAGCGACAAACAGCGGAAACGCAGGTGAGTGTCACTGTTCTGCTTGATGGTATAGGCACTCAGACCATATCCACCGGCATTCCTTTTTTCAATCACATGCTGTCTCTTTTTGCGGCCCACGGTTTTTTCGACCTTACCGTCCAGGCGTCCGGTGATATTGACGTGGACTTCCACCACACGGTGGAGGATGTGGGCATTGTCCTTGGAAACTCGGTAAACAAGGCCCTTGGCGACAGAAAGGGAATCCGGCGATACGGGTACGCGGTCACGCCCATGGATGAGGCCCTGGCCCACGCGGTTATTGATCTTTCCAACCGCCCCTTTCTTGTTTTTAACGTTCCGTCGATCCCTGCCGCGGAAACCGGCTTTGGCGTACAGCTGGCCAAGGAGTTCTTTCGGGCTTTTGCTGTTAACTGCGGCATGACCCTGCATATCCGCGTCGACTATGGCGAGAACGAGCACCATGTGATCGAGTCCGTGTTCAAGGCCGTGGCAAGGGCACTGGATATGGCGACGTCCATGGATGACCGCATAACCGGCCCGCTTTCCACCAAGGGCTGTATCTGAAAGGCGGTTGAAGCAACATGATGGTTATTCCCGCGGTGGACATCAAGGGCGGTAAGTGTGTCCGGCTGTTGCAGGGAGACATGAACGCGGAGACCGTGTTTTCCGATGATCCGGGTGCCATGGCCGAACGCTGGGCCGAAGCGGGCGCCGAACTGATTCACGTGGTGGACCTGGACGGCGCCATTGAAAAAAGCCCGCGGAACCTGAAAGCGATCAGCGCCCTTATTCGCCGGGTGGGGGTTCCGGTACAGGTGGGCGGCGGCATTCGGGAGATCGACACGGTAAAGATGTACGCCGATCTGGGTGTTGCCAGAATCGTGATCGGGTCGGCGGCGGTAAACCACCCCGACCTGGTGACAGCGGCCTGCCGTGAGTTTCCGGGCCGGATCGTTCTGGGCATTGATGCCCGGGACGGCCGAGTGGCCACCGAAGGGTGGACCAGCACCACCGATATTGCCGCGGCTGATCTCGCGGCACGGTTTGAAGGGTGCGGAGTGGCGGCGATTAATTTTACCGATATTCACAGGGACGGAATGCGGACGGGTCCCAACATTCCGGCCATTGAGGCGTTTGCCCGGGCCACCGCCATTCCGGTGGTGGCTTCCGGCGGCGTTTCCACCATCGACGACATTCAGGCCCTTTTGGGTATTCAAGAATTTGGCGTGACCGGTGTGATCACGGGCAGGGCCCTGTATGACGGCACCCTGGATCTGGCAGAGGCCATTGCCGTGGCATCGGCCGGGGACTCAACCTCACAAAAGAGCGTTGGCTGACATTGTATATTCCTGACGACATCATTGCGAACATCAAGAACTCCGCCGATATCGTCGACATCGTCTCGGAAGTGGTGCGGCTGAAGAAGACGGGGAAAAACTATCTGGGCCTGTGCCCCTTTCATTCGGAAAAAACCCCCTCTTTTACCGTCAGCCCGGACAAGCAGATGTTCCACTGTTTCGGCTGCGGCGAGGGCGGCAGTGTGTTTACGTTTCTGATGAAACATCAGGGGCTGGGTTTCCCCGAGGCCGTAGCCCTGCTGGCAAAGCGCTGCGGTATTGCCCTGCCCCGGCCGGAAAAAGGATCGCGCGAAGCAAAGGATGTGTCCGAGCGGCAGCGGTTGCTCTCGGTCATGCAGCGGGCCGCGGCATTTTACCATTCCTGCCTTAGGGAAGGGCCGGGCGGTGAACGGGCCACGCGATACATGGCCGAACGGGGCCTGTCGGACGATATGGTCCGTGATTTTCAGCTGGGATATGCTCCCGGCGGGTGGGATGCCCTTACCCGTTTTCTTTCCAAACACAAAATACCCATGCCCCTGGCCGAGCAGGCCGGCCTTGTTGTGTTGAACAGGGAGGGCAGTGGATATTATGACCGTTTTCGTAACCGGATTATCTTTCCCATCACCGACCTGACCGGCCGGGTGATCGCCCTGGGCGGCCGGGTAATGGATGATACGCTTCCCAAGTATCTCAACTCCCCGGAGACCCCCCTGTACAGCAAGAGTAACTCCCTTTACGGGCTCAGCCACACCAAACAGATGTGCCGCCAGGCAGGGACGGTCTATATCACTGAAGGATACATGGATTTTCTCTCCCTTTACCGCCACGGCATTAAAAACGTGGTGGCCACCCTGGGAACGGCCCTGACAGCGGAACACCTGAGAATGTTGAAGGGGTTCGTGACAAAGGCGGTGCTGGTGTTTGACTCGGATGCGGCGGGCATTAAGGCGGCCCAGCGCAGTATCGAGATATTTAACGGGGAAAAGGGAATTCAGCCTTTTATCCTGGTGCTTCCCACCGGCCATGATCCGGACACCTATGTGCGCGAGAACGGCGCACAGGATTTCGAAGCCCTGGCAAGGAAGGCCGGTGGCGCCATGTCGTTTCTTCTTGAATCGGCCGTCAATCGTCATGGCCTTTCCCTGGAAGGAAAGATTCGGGTGATGTCGGACCTGGAGGAAAGCCTGGCCGCGGTGGAAGACGGCGTGGCCCGGTCCCTGTATGTGAAAGAGGTTTCTGAACGTTTGGGAATCGAAGAGAGCGCGGTGCTGGAAAAGGTGCGGCAGGCGGCAGCCCGCCGCCGGAGCCGCTCTGCCCGGCCCTCCCTGTTTACCGTGGACACATCTGCTTCAGGCGGAGATCAACGGAAAGAAGAGACCACCGCATCCGTGTTTGGGCGGTCGCTTCGCATGGAGCGCCAGCTGCTGTCCATGATGTTGCACGTGCCGGAGATGATCTCTGAAATAGAATCCCGGAATGTTTTATCGTTGTTTGCCGATGAACGGTTGAAAACCATCGGAACGCTTCTGGTGACCCATCGAAGGGCACTGGAGAACCGTTCCGTGGATATTGTCGACGTGGTGCCGGATGAATCCCTGCAGCGCATTGTCAGCGCCCTTTGCGTGGGGGATGAACTTTGCATGTGGAACGAAACGGGCTGTCGTAAGTTGATCGGCCAGTTTGTCGATAGCCGCCTGCGTCATGTGGATACGCTGTCCCACAGGATCAAGGCGGCAGAGGAGAACCGTGACGGGGATCTGCTCGACCATCTGCTGAAGGCAAAGCAGGAGCAGGTCCGGAACAAACTAACCATAGAACAAAAAGGGGAGAGTGCGTTATGACAGAAAAAGCCGTTGCAAAGAAGACAGTGAAGAAGGCCGCCGTCAAGAAGGCTGCACCGAAGAAAAAGGCCGCCGCCAAGAAGGCAGCGCCGAAGAAAAAGGTGGCCCCGAAGAAGAAGGTTGCGGCCAAGAAGGTGGCCCCGAAGAAGAAAGCCGCCGCCAAGAAGGCAGCGCCGAAGAAAAAGGCGGCCCCGAAGAAGAAGGTTGCGGCCAAGAAGGCGGCCCCGAAGAAGAAAGCCGCCGCCAAGAAGGCAGCGCCGAAGAAGAAGGCCGCCGCCAAGAAGGCAGCGCCCAAGAAAAAGGCGGCTCCGAAGAAAAAAGCCGCGGCAGCGAAACGCAAAACAGCAAAAAAGTAAGGCCCCATGGCGTTTGAAGGAGTTACACGGTATGGCAAAGACACCCTCTGTGAAAAAGAAACCCGCATCCACCGGAAAGCCGGGTACCGCAACGGGCAAGCCGGCCAAGGCGGCTAAAAAAGCCGCCTTGGCAAAACCGGCGAACAAGAAAGCGGCGCCAAAGAAGGCCGCTCCCGTAAAAGGTGCTACCCGCAAGACAGCGTCCGGGACGACTGCCAGTGCTGCCTCGCCGGATAAAGTAAAAAAGAGCGGGCCGGCAGTCCGGAAGGCGGGCGGATCATCTGAAAAACCGGGGAAGGCGGGTGCTGCCGTCACGGCCAGGCCGAAGAAAAAGACTGCGGTAAAGCAGAAACCTGTGAAAAAGGCTGCCGCTGTCAAGGCGGCAGCCGACAGGAAACCCAAGGCAGGAGCCGTCGCTGAAAAGAAGCGAAAAGTGAGCCCAGCGGCCGGTAAGGCGGGGAAGAAGGCCCCGGCCGGCAAAAAACGGCAGGCAGCGGCATCTCCCCCGCCTCAGAATTTCAAGCAGAAACTGAGCGGGCTGATCGCCAAGGGGAAAAAGCAGGGAGAACTGACCTACGAGGAGATTGCCAAGGCAATTGAGGCCAATGATATTCCCACCGATCAGATGGATGATCTGCTGGTGCATCTGGATGATCTGGATATTTCGGTGGTGAAAAAGGCCGATCAGGCGGATGATTCCGGAGAAGACGGGGCAAAGAGTACCACCCGCGGCGACAGCCCGGTGACTTATGATTCAGACCCGGGTTCGGTGACCGATACGGTCAAGATGTACCTTCGGGAGATGGGTCTGGTCACCCTGCTGAGCCGGGAGGGAGAGGTCGAGATTGCCAAGAAGATCGAAGCAGGGGAACAGGAAGCCTTAAGGGGCATGCTGGATACCGCCGTTGGGGTGGAGAGCATCATCGCCTACGGCGATAATATTGATGTCGGCAATCTGCGTCCCAAATCGGTTTTAAAGGATGTGGATGAAGGTGATGCAGGAGAGGAAGAGATCCTGCGGATCGATGCGTTTGCCGCCACCATTCGGCAGATTAAAGCACTGGATGCAACCATCCAGCCCCTTCGGCAGAAACACCTGTCCGTTTCGCTCTCCGCAACTGAACGCAAAACCGTTGCCGAGCAGCTCACCCGGAAGACCGACGAGATTTTTGAACTCCTTCTTCCGTGGCGGCTGGAGAGTGAAGTGCTGGATGCCATGGAGGAACGGATTCAAGATGAGATCAAGTGGTTTGACACCATGGAGCAGACCATTGATCGACGGCTCGCCGGGCTGGGAGCCGGAGGCGCCGTTTCCACTATCCGGTCGAAAATGAAAACAAAGACCGGGTTTGTAAACTGGGCCTACCCGCGCATGCAGACCACCAAGGTGCATCTTGCCGCGTTTTACGACGAGATCAAATCCCTTGAAAGGCAGATGGAGATCCGCGAACGGGCCATCATGGCCGACCGTCGCCTGCTGCGGAAAACCATGAAGAAAATAGATGACGGCTATCTGCGGGCCAAGGCGTCCAAGAGCGAGCTGATCCGGGCCAACCTGAGGCTGGTGGTCAGTATCGCAAAAAAATACACCAACCGGGGCCTGCAGTTCCTGGACCTGATCCAGGAGGGCAACGTGGGGCTGATGAAGGCCGTGGATAAATTCGAATACCGTCGCGGCTACAAGTTCAGTACCTATGCCACCTGGTGGATTCGTCAGGCCATTACCCGGGCCATCGCGGACCAGGCCAGAACCATCCGTATTCCGGTCCACATGATCGAAACCATTAATAAGCTGATCCGGACCTCCCGGTACCTTGTGCAGGAGCGGGGCTACGAGCCGTCGCCCGAAGAGATCGCGGAAAAGATGGAGATCCCCCTTGAAAAGGTCCGGCGGGTGCTCAAGATCGCCAGGGAGCCCATCTCTCTTGAAACCCCCATCGGCGAAGAGGAAGACAGCCACCTGGGCGATTTTATCGAGGACAAGAAGTTCATGATTCCTTCGGAAGCCGCGGTCAGCATGAACCTGTCCGAACAGACAAGAAAGGTGCTGGCCACGTTGACGCCCAGGGAGGAGAAGGTGCTTCGCATGCGTTTCGGCATCGGCGAAAAGGCAGACCATACGCTGGAGGAGGTCGGCAGGGATTTTGCCGTGACCCGGGAGCGCATTCGCCAGATCGAGGCCAAGGCCTTGCGAAAGCTTCGGCACCCCACACGGAGCAAGATGCTCAAACATTTTATCGAGTCCTGATTTTATGGGTGCTTTGCGGAACCTGAAACGGCCATACCCGGCGTGGTGTGGCCGATTTGTTTCTGACTTTGCGCTTGACAACACCTGGCTGAAGGATTACACAACAGAGGGCGCAGAAAAGGCGCATCGGCGAATGGGCCCATAGCTCAGCTGGCAGAGCCACCGGCTCATAACCGGTCGGTCCCTGGTTCGATCCCAGGTGGGCCCACTCATGAGACAAGGCAACTGAAATGCGAATCAACGGTTTTCGAAAGATAGATGGGGTATAGACGCAAACAACCGGTTTGGCGGCAAACCGACGGGTTTGAACCTGTCAGGGGCGTGGTGTCTTTCACCACGCCTTTTTTGTTGTCTTTTCCCGCGGGCCGGTGCGTCGGGCGGCGGCCGTTGGAGGCAAACGGAACACGGTCCGGGAGGAGAAAATGATGCGTGCCACTGTCGGCGACATGGTCGCCATCATGAACCGTCTGGCGCCGCCGGACCTGGCGGAAACATGGGACAACTGCGGGCTTCAGGCGGGCTGTTTCGACCAGGAAGTGAAAACCGTGCTGGTGGCCCTGGACCCCTCTTCGGCCGTGGTCCGGGATGCCTGTGACCGGGACGTCGATCTGCTGATCACCCACCACCCCCTGTTTCTGTCGCCACCGCGGTCAGTTGACTTTTCCCGCATGCCGGGAACGGCCATCTTTCTGGCCGCCACCCACGGTCTTTCCATCTTCAGTGCCCATACCAATCTGGACAGCGCCGAGGGCGGCCTCAACGACCGGTGCGCCGAATGTATTGGTCTTCAGAATGTGAGGGTGCTTTCCCGAGCAGGGCAGACGGATCACGTCAAACTGGCCTTTTTCGTTCCGGTGGAACACGAGGCCCGGCTGCTGGAGGCTCTGGCCGCCACGCCGGCGGGCGCATGGGGCCGGTACAGCAGCTGTTCTTTTTCCGTTCGTGGAACGGGCCGGTTCCAACCCCTGGAAGGAGCCGTTCCTTTTATCGGCCGTACCGGAGAGATCGTTGCCGTGGAAGAGGTCCGGGTGGAAGCCATCGTGCCCCGTCGTGACCTGGACGGCGTGGTTCGAGTCCTCAAGCAGGCCCATCCTTACGAGACCATGGCCTATGACGTTTTTCCCCTGGCTGGGGGCATCGAACCCCTGCACGGGCTGGGTCGTATCGGTGAGGTAGAACCCTCCACCCTGGAGGTGTTTGCCGGCCGTGTCAAGCAGCGATTCGGTGTGGACCGCGTCGGTGTGGCAGGCGACATGGCCATGCCGGTAAAAACCGTGGCCGTCTGTTCCGGGGCCGGCTCCAGCCTGATCAGGGATTTTCTGACATCCGGGGCCGACGTGTTTGTCAGCGGCGACCTGAAGTATCACGACGCCATGGCGGTGGTTGAGGCCGGCCGGGCACTGATTGATGTGGGCCATTTCGAGACGGAGCACCTGGTGGTGGAACTGCTGGTGGATCGATTGACCCGGGAGACAGCAGCGGCAGGGTATGAAGTGCGGGTGGCCGGATACGCCGGCCAGCGCAATCCCTGCCGTTTTATATGAATTCATCATGTTTCGGAGACAGAGGCAATGGTTGAGATAACCAGAGATGAGATGGCGGTCCTGGTGGCGCTTCAGGAAACGGAGAGCAGCAAGGACCGGGTCGCCGCGGTTTTAAGGCAAGTGCCGGAGCGACTGGCCCGGTTGGACAGGGCGCGACAGGAGGTGGAACAGCGGTTTCAGGAAAAAGAGGCCCGGGTTCTGGAAAAGCGGAAAACCTACAAGGATTTGGAGCAGGAGGTCAAAAGCCGGCAGGATGCCATTAAAAAAAGTGATGCCAAGCTTTTTGCCATCAAGAACAACAAGGAGTACCAGGCCGTGTTAAAGGAGATTGATGATCTCAAGCGGCAGTCCGCCAAAATCGAGGACCAGATGCTGGATCTGCTTTTTTCTGTGGAGACCGAGGAAGCGGCCCTGATGGAGGAGCGAAAGGACTGCGACGCGGAGAAAGAGCGTATCGCGGAAGAAGAGGCGCAGGTGGAAACGGAACGCGCCGGACTGGAGCAGGAGCTTGCCGAACTCGACAGTGCGGCACAATCGGTGCGGGGCAGGGTTCCTCCGGGGCTGATGGGCGCTTACCAGCAGGTCCGCAAGCGGGTGCCCACCGGCGCCGTTCTGGCGGCGGTGGAAAATTACGTCTGCCAGGGATGCTTCATGAATATACCGCCCCAGACCTATAACGAATTGCACCGCTCCACCACATTGAAATATTGTCCGTTTTGCACTAGAATCATTTATCATAACGGTAATTCACAGGAGTAATGGTTTACGGACGGTTGAAGTTGCGCAGACGATCGCTGAAGCGGTCAAGGCATTGGCCTGCCGCTTTGGAGGAAAGTCCGAACACCACAGGGCAGGGTGCTTCATAACGTGAAGTCATGGCGACATGAAGGAAAGTGCCACAGAAAAGATACCGCCAAAGGAGCGCTGCTCTTTTGGTAAGGGTGAAAAGGTGCGGTAAGAGCGCACCAGTTCCCCGGGTGACCGGGGAAGCTAGGTAAACCCCACCCGGTGCAAGACCAAATAGGGGGACGTTTGAGGGCGGCCCGTCCAAGTCCCCGGGTAGGTCGCATGAGGCGTCGGGCAACCGGCGTCCCGAGAGGAATGATCGTCGGCCGGCAAGGGGTAACCCGCGCCGGACACAGAATTCGGCTTACGCGCAGCTTCAACCGTCTTTCTATCCCTTTTGACAGTGGCGTTCTCGAACCGGAGGCAGCAGCGTGTCCCTTCCTTACTGCAACATCAGCTTTTTTGAAAAGCTGCGTGTCTATTCAGGTGAGTATCATCAATGCTTCAAGTACCTGGCTACCTGCCGGGATCCCGAATGCCTGTTCACTAAGAAGCTCTATTCCAAGCTGATCGCCTCTTCCCACCTGCTGGAAGATTTTCTCGATTTTCACGGCGCCAAGAACAATAAGAACTGGTATTTTTACCGGGAGCTGACCGCCACGGTCCGTTACCTGAGCCTGAGCGGATATATTCAGGAGCACATCTCCAACCGGCTGGTGTTTTATGATCTGGTGAACACAGAGGACTTTGAGAAAGAGGGGGCCGCCACCCGGGAGTTTCTCGGCCAGACCATTCTGAACCTGGCCCCTGTTATAATGGCCGAGGCGGCCCGGCTGGAGATTCCCGTACCGTCGGAAAATTATTCACAGAACGATTTTCCCAGCGTGGTGACCGGCGATATGCTGGAGTTTGACATTGACGATGAAAAACCGGACCGCCAGCAGCGGCACAT
Organism: Desulfosudis oleivorans Hxd3; assembly: GCF_000018405.1. Taxonomy (NCBI): domain Bacteria; kingdom Pseudomonadati; phylum Thermodesulfobacteriota; class Desulfobacteria; order Desulfobacterales; family Desulfosudaceae; genus Desulfosudis; species Desulfosudis oleivorans. Next base: position 2,607,117 of record NC_009943.1, on the reverse strand, counting down.
CGTCAAGGTGACCAGCGAGTTTTTAAACATCGTCAAGGGCTTCGAACATTACGGCGTTTACGAAAAGTGCGATACGGAACAGATTGAGACCCTGGTGCCGGCCAAGATCAATGAAGTGGAGATGCGGCGGTTCGAGGTGCTGGTGCATAATCTGCAATCCTCGTTTGACACCTATATCATCTATGGCGGGCTGCGTTTCGGGGACCGGAAGCTCAAACAGCTCCGCAGCTATTTTTCCATCGTGCTCCACCTCTTGGAGTTTACCGGCAAGCTGCTTCACTTTTACGAGCGGCACCTGTTCGGCATCCGGGGCACCCAGAAAAATCTCTTCCGGTCGGTGACGGAGAGCCTGTCGGCTATTGTGGACGAAAGATTGCTGCTGGACCGGATTATCAATTATGGTCTCTATTACGCGGTTCACTTTCTGTCCGACGGGAAAAAGCTGGCCCAGGTGATTTTGAACGAGAATATCGAGCGGGGGGCCATTGAGGTGGGAATCCCGGTGAAACTGGGGTTTCACAGCCGTCCCAGCCTGCTGGTGGCCAAGATCGTCCAGCATTACGGCGGCGAGGTCTATCTGCGGGTGGGGGAGGACCGGTTCGATGCCGGCAGCGTGCTTGATATCCAGTGGGCCGGCGGTAAGATCGACAAAGAGAAGATCACCCGGGTGGTGTTTGAAGGAGATGCCCGGGCCTTGGGGGACATCGAGGTTCTGGCCGGTGTCAACTACGGTGAAAACAGCATGGGCAAGGGCATTCCATTGCCGAAAGAACTGGATTACCTCAAATAAAAGACGCGCCGGAATGGGGCGAAAATGACCCGGCGCAACGACGGTCAAAAAACTTTCCGCGACAATCGACTATGAACAGCGCTATTATTGTGGCTGCCGGACAGGGCACCCGGTTCGGCGGCAATCTTGCCAAGCAGTACCAGCCGCTTGCCGGAAAGCCGCTGCTGTGCCATACCCTGAATGCGGTCTGCGCCTGCAAAACCATCGACACGGTGGTCCTGGTGGTGGCCGACGCGGAGAGGGATTACTGCAGGACGCACGTTCTTCCTCATGTTACAGCGGCATGCGATATTCACATGGCGTCGGGCGGAGCCGAGCGGCAGGCGTCGGTTTTGAACGGGCTTGCGGCAGTGGGCGGGGGCGCTGATGACGTGGTGCTGATTCATGACGGGGTCAGGCCCTTTGTCACCTGCGACCTGATGAATGCCTGCCTGACGGGCCTGGCGGACGCGGACGGCTGCATGGCCGCCATTCCAGCCGCCGATACCCTGGCCGCGGTCACGCCCGACCATGTGGCGGACCGGATCGTTGACCGCAACGGCGTATGGCAGGTCCAGACGCCCCAGGCGTTCCGGTACGGCGTCATTGTGGAGGCCCACAGGACGGCGGTAACGCGGGGGTGGCGGGTGACCGATGACGCATCCCTGCTGCTGCGGCTGGGCAAAAAGGTCCGGGTGGTAACCGGATCGTCGGGCAACATCAAGATTACCACGCCCGATGACATGGCCCTGGCCCAGGCCCTGGCCGAGGTCCTGTGAAGGAAGGCGCGTGTGGGTCAAGGATTCAGGGGCTTGAATATATCGAGCCTCATGGCGACGGTTCCCGAGCCCTCTACTACTACGTGCTCATCGTAGAGGTCTCGGCCCGGTGCCGGGCTGGATGAACGCCAGGCTTTTCAAAAGCAGCCTGAACGCGTATATGGAAGGCAGAAGACAGCGGGTTAAAGAGGTCCGGTAACCGTGACCGCTTTTTCTGTAACATCATTTTTCAGTGGAGGCGCCATGATACGGAATTTAATAAAAAGCGGGGTGTATGCCTGCCTGCTGGTGGTTTTTATCGCCACCGGCGTGTTCTCCTCCCAGGGGGCATGGGAGATGAACTTTCCCCTTCCCGGGAACGATCCCCTGTGGCAAGAGGTAGCCGTGCTGTGGGAGGACCATTGGGACGGAAAGAACATCGACGACCTGATCGCGGTGCTGCATCGGCTGGAGGCTGCCCAGCCGGACAGCCTGGCGGTCAATTTGTGGCTTTCCCAAGGCTATTATCTAAAGGCCCGCCATCAAAGAAAAGAGAGAATCGAATCCCTGAAACAGGCCGAAAGTTATGCGGCAAAGGCGGTTTCCCTTGACGGGGTCGATATGACGGCCATGAAATTGCTGATCACGGCGGTCTCTTCATACGCGGATCTGGATTACATTCAAAAGACCTACGCGGCCACGTGGGTGGAAAAACTGCCGGCCCCGGTGGGCCGGGCCCTGCCCGAGCTGGATCTGCCCGAGTTCAGGGAGACCCTTGCCACCTGGGATCTGCGGGAGGATATTGAAAAGGGTAAACAGGCGGTGGCTGTTTTTGAAAAGATCGCCGGGGACCGGCCGGAAGACCTGCTGGCCCAGACCTGGGCGGCCCGGGGCAACTACTACCTGGGATACTACTATATTTCGGTGGGGGATCATGACACGGCACTGCCCTGTTTTAAAAAGGGCAACGACTACGGTTTAAAAGCACTTGACATTGATCCTCATTTCGTGCCGGCCCACTACTGGCGGCAGCTCAACCTGGCGCGCTCCATTGAGAACGCCAATATTCTTGTCAAGGCCCGGTATCTGAACACCATCATGGATCACCTGGTGTTTACCGCCAATGAAAACACCACCTATTTTTATTGCGGCCCGTTGATCTCAACAGCCACGATCATCGAAAAAGGGGGATGGGTGGCGGAAAAGGGGCTGGGCCTCGCGGGATACACCATCGACACGGTGGCCATGGGGCTGGAACTGGCCGTTATTGCCTATCCCACTTATTTGTATACCCATTTTGCCAAAGCCGAGGTGCTTTACCATGTGGGCAAAAAAAGCGAGGCCAGGGCACTGATGGGCATTATCCTCAGCATGGACCCGTACCAGAACCCCTTTCACGGGCCGGAAAACATCTGTGTGCAGCGGCTGGCCAGAGCGTTTCTGGAGGAACACTTTCCTGCGGAATAGCCGTGTCATCTCATCTGTCCCATTAAATGCACGGGCTATTGAAGCAGTTTTTCAATGAGGCCCACAACCGCCTCCGGGGTGTCGGCGGATAAGAGGCGGCCGGTGCCTATGGAAAGGCCGGGCAGGGCCGGCAGGGAAAACCCCATGGTGATCACCGGCCTGTCTGACTTCAGGGCCAGGGCGATTTCAGAAAGCGTGCCCGGGCCGCCGGGGCAGGCCACCACCACGTCGCTGGACAGTACGTTGATGCAGTTTCGGGCCATGCCCATGCCGGTGCGAATGGGAATGGTGATATGGGGAGAGGCGGTGTGAAGGGTGGTGCCCGGCAGAATGCCAACAGTGAGCCCGCCGTTTTCAAAGGCCCCCCTGGCCGATGCCGCCATGACGCCCGCGTCCCGGCCGCCGTTGAGCAGGCACCATTTGTGTTGCGCCACCAGGCAGCCCAGCCGGTAGGCATTGTCCAGGGCCTCGGCGGCGGCATCGCCGCCGCCCATGATACCGATGATCCAGGGCCTGTTCATGATCCTCTCCCGTGGCATGTGTATCGTCTGTTTTGAATATGGTATAGTGGTTTTTTCTTTTTTTTGCAATGTTTCCCTTCAGCTGTCGCATGAGGGTAAAAACCATCATTTACCCAGAAGAGGCCTTATGACCGATACTATTAACCGCCAGGTGCACACCCTGATTCAAAACGGCCGGCACTGCGTTCTGGCCACGGCCAACAACAACCGGCCTTACTGTTCTCTCATGGCTTATGTAGCGGCATCCGATGGCGCGGCGGTCTACATGGTGACCCATCGCCACACCCGGAAGTTTGGAAACCTGACCGGTAATCCGGCGGTGAGCCTGCTGATCGATACCCGCGACACCCCCCGCCCCCGGGCGCTGACCCTGGAGGGTACCTGTTTTGAGGTGGCCGACCTGTCGGAAAAAGAGCGCATTTACGGTCTGTTTTTAACGGACCATCCGTACATGCACGCCTTTGTGAACCACGAGGATGCCGTGTTGATCCGCATCGACATTGCCGCGGCCCTTTATCTGGACGGCCTTGTCGACGCCCACCATGTGTCGTTCCCGGAGAAAACACAATAACCGAAAGGATTCGTTGTCATGAATCAGAAAGATTCCCCCGCCAGCCAGACGCCCGAGGCCTTGATCAATCGGCCATTTATCCTTCCCTGTGGCCAGGAGATAAAGAACCGTCTCATGAAGTCGGCCATGTCCGAAGCCCTGGGAACCGTTGACAATCACATGACCCCCGGCCTGGTCACCCTCTATGACCGCTGGGCCGGCGGCGGCGCGGGTCTGCTGGTATCCGGCAATGTCATGATTGACCGCCGGGCCCTGGGCGAGCCCTATAACGTGGCCATTGAGGACGAACAGGACATGGCGCTGCTTTCCGCCTGGGCCCGGGCCGGTACAAAAAACAACACCCAGTGCTGGATTCAGCTGAACCATCCGGGCAAGCAGGTGCCCCGGGGATTGAACACGGAATCTGTGGCGCCGTCGGCGATTCCTTTTCGAAAAGAGCTGCAACGGTTTTTTGTCACCCCGAGGGAGATGACCGAAGCGGAAATTGAAGATGTGCTGGACCGGTTTGCCCGGGCCGCTTCCATCGTGAAAAAGGCCGGGTTTACCGGGGTTCAGATTCACGGGGCGCACGGATACCTGGTGAGCCAGTTTCTTTCGCCCCATCACAACCGGCGCACCGACGCTTGGGGCGGCAGCGCGCAGAACCGCCGCCGGTTCGTGCTGGAGGCCTATCGTCGCATTCGAAGCGCGGTGGGGACATCCTTTCCCGTGGCCATCAAACTCAACTCGGCCGATTTTCAGCGGGGCGGATTTTCCGAAACCGAATCCATGGAGGTGATCGCGGCCCTGGCCGCCGAAGGGGTGGACCTGGTGGAGATTTCCGGCGGCACCTATGAAGCCCCGGCCATGAGCGGCAGAAAAGCTTCCGGCATCGACAGTGAACGGGAGGCCTATTTTCTGGAGTTTGCAAAAAGCGCGAGAAAGGCGGTGAAGGTACCCCTGGCCGTGACCGGCGGATTTCGAACCGCCGGTGCCATGGCCGGTGCCCTGGCCGACGACAGCCTGGATATGATCGGCATGGCCCGGCCCCTGGCCGTGGACCCCGATTACGCGAACACCATTTTGACGGGCCGTCCCCCCACCGTGACCATTCGGCCCATCACCACCGGCATCCGGTTTCTGGACAAGACGGCCCTCATGGAGGTGGCCTGGTACAGCCGTCAGCTGCGGCGCATGGCAAAAGGGAAAAACCCCAGGCCCAATGAAAGCGGCCTTGTCTCTTTTATCAAGGTGATGGTTGCCTCCACCTGGCGCACCAACCAGACCCGGCGCCTGCGGGCATAGCCCGGTAATGCATGTGCCGGTCCCGGCTGTTTTGAAAGGCATGATTCGATGATTATTCTAGGATGCGCCGACATTCACGGTCGCACCGTGGCGGTTGATCCAATGGCCGAGGTCCTGCAATCCGCCGACGTAGTGGTACTGGTCGGGGATGTGACCAATTTCGGCCGTCAAGCGGAAGCCATGGCTGTGGTGGACGCCTTTGAGCACCACGGAGCGCGGGTGCTGGCCGTTCCGGGGAACTGCGACTTTCCCGAGGTGGGGCAGGTCTTTTCCAGCCGGGGGATCAACATTCATGGCGACTGCCGGGTGGTCAACGGTGTGGGGTTTGTGGGCCTGGGCGGTTCCCTTGTGACCCCCTTTGGAACACCGGGCGAATATTCCGAGGCCGAACTGGAGGGGGTTTTAAACCAGGCCGCGGCCCGGCTGCCGGAAGGGCTTCCCTTTGTTCTGGTCTCCCACCAGCCGCCGATTCACACCCTGTGCGACCGCCTGAGCAACGGAACCCACGTGGGAAGCCATGCGGTACGCCGGTTCATTGAGACCCGGCGGCCCCTTGCCTGCTTTACCGGCCATATCCATGAGGCCTGCGGCATGGACACAATCGGTGACACTTCGATTGTCAATCCCGGCCTGTTTGCCAATGGCCGCTACGCCCATGGGACTGTCTCCGGGCAGGGCGTGGAACTGACGATCCGTATGGTCTGATGCGGGAGGTTTAAAAATGCCTGATTGCGATTGCTGCAGCCCTTCGGAGGCGGCCCGGCTGGAACGAAACACCCTCTGGATGCTTCTTGTCATCAACGGCGTCATGTTTGTCGTTGAAGCAGGGGCCGGATGGTGGGGAGAGTCTTCGGGCCTGGTTGCCGACTCTCTGGACATGCTGGCCGATGCTTTTGTTTACGCCATCTCGCTTTATGCCGTGGGCCGGTCCCCGGGCATGCAGACCGGCGCCGCCAGAGCCAGCGGCGTCCTCCAGATGCTTCTGGGCCTGGGCGTTCTTGTTGACGTGGCCCGCCGGTTTGTCTACGGCAGTGAGCCGGTGAGCCTGCTGATGATAACGATAGGCACCGTGGCCCTGGCGGCCAATATCTCCTGCCTGCTGCTCCTCTCCAAACACCGGCAGGGGGGTGTTCATATGCGGGCCTCCTGGATATTCTCTACCAATGACGTGATCGCCAATCTGGGGGTGATCCTGTCCGGGGCCCTGGTCATGGTGCTGGGCACACGGCTTCCGGATCTGGTGATCGGCGCGGTGATTGCCTTTATCGTGGTGCGTGGTGGTGTCCGGATTCTGGGGGAGGCAAAAGCGGTGGGGCAGGGAGGCTAGCCCGGATATTTCATGAAATATCCGGGCTAAACGAACTGTTTGACGTAGTCCGCAAAGATCTTTCGTACCCCGGGATTTTTTTCCATGTTGTAGAGCCGTTCAAAACACCCTACGTATCCTTTTTTTCTGTCGGAATAGGCAATGGCCTCGATATGCTCCTTGTGAGAACTGACCCCGAGCTGTGATCCGATGGACCCCATGCAGTCGTAGTACCGTTCCACAAGGTTTTTCCTGCCCTTGGCCGTGGGGTGCTGCCACGCCTTTTTCCCTGAAAAGAGGGATGTCTTGAGGGCGGTCTTTCTTGCACAGACCCGTTCCACCATGTCGTAGGTCATGTAGAAGGTGACCAGGGGGCTGTTTTTAAGGGAGCCGGGAATGGCCCGGTTGGACTCCATCAGGTCTGATGTGGACAGGGCGCAAAAATAGGGGACCGTTCCCTGCCTGCCGTAAAGGTAGGTGCCGCCCTCCTGGCTCTCCTGGAAGTTCCGGGAACCGGGCAGGTCGTTCAACACCGTTGCCTGAATGGTGATGTGGTTTTCGATACAGAAATCGGCGATGGCAATACCCGAATGGTCGGAAAGATCATTAAAATAGTCGTGGGGCATGCCGGTGATAAACGCGCCGTGAATGGAGATGCCGTGATCCTGGATCTTTCTGATCTGCCGGGCATAGTAGTCGGCCACGCTCAGCCCGCTCTTTTCAATTTCACGGACCGCCGCCTTGCCGATGGACTTCAGGTTGTCCAGGTTTAACGATTCAAACCCGATGAAAAAGTGGGAAGCCCCGGAGCGCCGCAGCTTTTCCAGTAAATGGGGGCTGTCCGCGATTTCAATGGATATCTGGGAGATATAGTTGATTTTGACCTTGCGGGCGATGATTTCGTCTAAAAACGCCTCGAGCTTTTTTCCGCTGATCAGCAGGTTGTCCGGCAGAAACACGTAAAACCGGTTTTTAAAGGTGGCGCCGTTTTTTTGTGTCTCGGCGATTTCGTCCACAAAATCCTTGGGCGTTCGGGACATGAACCGGCGCTGGTTTTTCGGCAGGGCCGATATGGAGCAGAAACTGCACGAGTAGGGGCATCCCAGGTAGGGAGCCGCCACATTGCCGCGGGTGATACGGCTTAAATAGTTGCCGATCACGGGCAGTTTTTTAAGATAGGGCGGCTCAATGCCGGGCAGGGTAGCGATGTTCTCCCGGCCCCAGACACCGTCTTCCAGGGTGACTGAGCCGGTATACTCCTTTTTCAAAGTGCCCGCGGCCAGGTCGGTCATGACTTCGGCAAACACATGGGTGTCTCCCGGCCCCCTGGCATTGGCGATCAGCTCCGGGTGGGGCGCGTTTTGACGCACCAGCAGCTCCACGTCATTCGGCGAGCAGGAGACATGAATACCGCCGAAGATCACTGGAATTCTGCCGTGGTTCAAGGCAATGGCGGACAAAGCCGCCGTTGGGAAGTTGGCGCTGATCGATGTGATGAACACGGCCCGGGGCTTGCGGCCCTGCCGCACGATAAGGCCGTCGATGGTCTCCCGCTTGCCGTCGGCAATAAAGATGGAGGCCGACGGATCAAAACGGGCCACCTGGTTGGCGATATAATAGGTGGCATAGTTGTCAATGCCGTAAAAGTCGTTGATGCCCACCCGTACCTTTCCCGGATCAAATCGCAAAAATCGCAGGTAGGTCTCTTCATTGAGCGCGGCCGCATCCTGGCGCGTCAGGTGGGATATGACCGATGCCATGGTGAGCGAGGACTCGTTGACCATGGCCATCAGGTCGTAGGCGATGGGGTTGTATACAATATAATAAGTGTCTGTCATGGCTGGATTCATGCTCCAATCCATAGCACAAGCGGCAGTGGAATCAAAGCAAAAGTAGGCCGCGCGGCCCGGTGCGGCTTGGCCTGAATATTTTATGAAATATTCGGGCTATCTGACGGCCTCGATAAAGCAGCCGCCCCCACCGCCGCCGGCTGCGGGAGGGGTGTCATTATCCGGTGGGGCAATGCCGTCCCACCGGACAGTGACGGTGCAGGTATCGGACGTCAACTGGCCGGCCCTGTCTCTCACAGAAAGCCGGAAGGTCAGGGTCTGGTCGGCTTCCACATCCGGGGCCGTAAAGGAGGCCCGGACCGTGTGGGAATTTGCAATCGTTACCGTGGGCCCGGCGGTCTGGGTCCAGACATGGGATGAAATACCATCGTCAATATCAAACGAGCCGGTGCCGTCAAGCGTGGTCCGGTCTCCCTCATCCACTGCCTGGTCGGCCCCGGCATTTGCCGTGGGCCGTACATTGATGGAAGGATCGGTCTCACCGGCATCCACCCGGCCGTTGCGGTTGGCGTCCTCCTGCCCGTCAGGCAGGCCGTCGCCGTCAGTGTCGGTGTCCAGGGGATCGGTAGTGGTGTTTGGATCAAGGTCGGGCTGGAAGGAATCGCTGTCCGTATCCAGGCCGGTGCCATCGGTATAACCGAGTTCGGTGCCGTCCTGAATGCCGTCGCCGTCTGTGTCGGGATTACAGGGGTCGGTCTCTCCAGGGTCCACCGTGCCGTTCTGATTGGTGTCTTCATCACCGTCGAAAATACCGTCGTCATCGGTATCCGCGTCATCCCGGTCGGTGCGGGATATTGCCTCCAGGTCGTCGGACAGCCCGTCGTCGTCGGTGTCGGTGTCGTTGTCTTCCACATCGATTGCGGCGGTTGCCGCGATAAAGCCAGGGGCCGAGGCGGTGATCAGCGCGGTCTGAACATCGTCCAGCAACAGGTCGTCTTCCACCGTCAGGTCAAACGAGACTTCTGATTCACCGGCCCGAATGGTGACGGAAGCGGGCACGGTTACCTCTGTTGTGTCGCTGCTGGTCAGCGATATCAATAGGTCTGTTGCGACCGTTTTGATGGCCGGAACCTGTTTGACAGAGAAAACCTGCACCCGGCCGGAGCGAACGTCGCCTTCCATGGCATTGGCCGGAATTTCCAGGGAAAGAGAAAGCCGCCCCCGCAGCACGGTAGCGGGATCACCCAGCAGGTTGGTTTCGTAGATAGACCAGCGAATAAAACCATCGCCGATGTCCCAGAGGTTGTCCTCGTGGCTGGCGGTGTTGATCGCCCCCAGGTCGGCCAGCCCCTCACCGAAACAGGCGTCCCAGAATTCACGGGCCAGCCGCTGGCTCGGGCTGTCCGTGCTGTAGGGCAAGCCCCACCCTTCACGGGAGTTGAAAACCACGGCAAACATGCCGTGGCGGGTGGATGTGGTGAGGTGCTCGGCAATGCAGTCCCCCTCGTAGTTCCCGGAAAAGCAGGCCTGAGATTGTGCAAATATGAAATTCGTGTTGACAAGGGCGTCGGCATCAGCGTTGTACAGCTTCATGATCTGGTCATCAAGCCCGTGGCCGTCGTGAACGATGATGCTGTAGGCGTTTGAATCGATGTCGTTTATGATTTCAGCGGCAGGCCATTCGTAAGAATCGCTGTCGTAAAGCGTGTCTACTGTAAAATTTGGAAAGGCGGCAAACCCGGCGGTGGTGTAGCCATGGTTGTCCGATCCCAGCCGTATCTCCTCCAGGCCCGGTTCGGCGTAGTCCGCGATTCCGCCAAACCCCAGGTATTCGCCGCACATCAGGGACGTGGTGAGACAGGCTGCGTCATCGGCACCGGTTTCATAGGCCATGGTTTTAGAAAAAAAATTGGACAGCTCCGCGGCGTTTTCCGCCGAGGCCCGGCCCACGAAGATTTCGGCCATCAGGTCAACATCTCCCCCGTCTTCTCCGTCCGTGCGTTCCCCCCACTCTTCGTCCCCGTCGAAGTTAAAGTCACCGTCCAGGCACTGGTAGTAAAGATCGGAAGGAATGTAATCCTCATATCTTCCCGCCTCGCACCAGAGCGTACGCGGGGGGATGATGCCGGTGTCGCCACCCAAAAGAACATACTCGGTGTTCAGGTTTTCGTAGGCGTAAATGATGAAATTGCGCAGGGTTTCGGCATCATTCCTGCCGGTATAGTTGTCATCGGCAAGGACCGAGTCAATGGATACCACAGCCGTGGTCAGTCCCTGGGCCTGGCGGTGGGCGATAAAGTCGGCCACTGAAGGGTCTATGGAGACGTCGTCGATAATGGCCTGGCTGGTGATCAGCACATAACGGGCAGTGGCCCGGGGGTAGATCGCGTCTTCCGCTGGCGCGTATTCAGTTTTTTTTTTATCCGTGTAGGTGTTCACCATTTCCGGATTTTCCACCGCCCGGTCCAGCATGCCGGTAGTTGAGGACCTGTAGGGCAGGCCCGGTTTACGGGAGGAAGTGCTGTCCGCCGGCTTTGTGGTTACCGTCAGGGTCAGGGTTTCATACCAGGAAAGGGTGCCGCTTTTTGGGCGGTAGACCACGGGATAAAGGTTTACCAGCAGGATGGAGACCCCCCGTTTTTTCTGGACCCCGACGATCTCTACCAGCTTTCCCGGGTAGGGATCATCGGATTCATACACGGCCCTGTTCTTTTCCGTTTTTTCCGGCTTGACGCCCGGAATCCGGGGATAAGGGGTCTGGCCGTGCGCCACCAGGTATTTGCCCGGCAGAACAGTCTTTTTGCCCGGCGTGACCCACACATCGTCCAGGTCCTGTCCTTCCGGCAGAACAATCCGGGCCGGCACCACCGGCAGAACCGGCATGCCCGGCTCAGAACGGTGGGCTGCGTTTCCCAGCACCGGTTTTACGGGACCGGATGGTGCATCGCTTTCAGTGGCCGTTTTGGGGCTGTTTTCCGCAAAAACCGCCTCAAGGCCGGGCATGGCATACTCAAACACCATGGTTTTTTCTGACATGGCAACGGTCCGGATGGTGAGCTGACGGTCTTTGTCCATTTCCGCCTTTGTTTCCAGAGAACGGGCGGGCCGCCACCCATGGGCGTAAGCGGCAGGAGCAATGAGAAGCAGGCAGAGCAGAAGCATCACCGCTCGATTATATTTTCGCAAAAGCATTTTTATCCCTGTCATCCGGGCCGTTCCTTAAATAAAAGGGGAGAGTTACAGTCGGTGCCGGTGCATCTGTCCCGATCTTCATCGTGACATAGCTTTAAAGTATACAGCCCGGCCATTTGAATGTAAAGACGGACGATGCGCCTGCCAGAAGGCACTTCTGTGCCTCTACAAATGACCGGAAGCTGAAATTCAGGTTGTCTTTGGCCCACCGATTGATTATGCTGGGGCCGTCTGATGAAGGGGGGACGCCTCCCTGTGAACAATACCACTGCTGCGGGAAGAAAATAATGGTCCAGGAAAAAAAGATTTTGTGCATGTATTCCGGGGGGCTGGACTCCCTGGGGGTGCTGTACCGGCTGCTTACGGAGCCGGAATATGCCGATTTCGGGCTCCATGTGCACCACATGCACCTGAAAAACGTGGAAAACCGTGCCCTGGCCGAGAGCAAGGCCATTCAGGCCACATTCAGGTATTTCCGGGAAAAGGGGTACAGGAATTTTCTTTACACAGAAAGCGGCCACGACTACTCGTTCATGCGCCGCTATTTTACTTTCGACACCTACTGGTATGCCTTTATGGCGGCCAACATCATCACCGCGGACAGCTCTATTATGCATGTGGCCGTGGGCCGGACAAAGTCGGACATGGAAAGTGCGGGGTCCCGGATGAACGCCAACCGGGGCCACGAGATTTTTCACGCCACCCTGCCCCTTGAGCTCCGGTTCGATCGATCCTACATCTACCCGGTGGCCCACCTGACCAAGCAGGCGGTGTGGAACATGCTGCCGGCCGACCTGCGGGAGCTCTCCTGGTCCTGCCGGAAACCGGTCATCTCCGATAAAGAACCCCGTCCCTGCGGAAAATGTCCCACCTGCCAGGAGATGGAAAAGATTCGACAGAACCAGGGTTGAGTACGATCGCGGACGGGCGGTATCAGGCCGGCGCCAGCCCGATCATTTGCCGGGCTTCGGCCGGGGTGGCGATTTTTCGGCCCAGGGTTTCCGCCAGCCGCGCGATCCGTTCCACCAGCCCCGGGTTGGTGGCCGGTTCTGTCTTTTCCGCGTCGTAGTAAAGGCTGTCCTCCAGCCCTACCCGCACATGTCCCCCCATCAGAATGGCGGCGGTGTTCATCTTCAGCTGAAAGATGCCGATGCCGGCCGCGGCCCACAGGGTCTCGTAGGGCATGTCCTTGACCAGGCAGGCCAGGTTGAACAGGGTGGCCGGGGTGGAGAAGAGCGACCCCAGCAGCAGGTTGCAGTAGAAGGGCGGGGTCAGAATGCCGGTGCGGATCATCTCCTTCATGGTGTAGAGCATGCTGGTGTCAAATACCTCCAGCTCGGGCACGATGCCGGCTGCCTTCATGCTTTCCGCCAGTTGCCGGATCATGTCCGGGTCGGTGACCGACGCGCTTTTGGGAAAGTTGAGCGACCCCAGGGTCAGGCTGGCCATGTCGGGCCTGGCCCGGCCGGTTAAGGCCAGCACATCGGAGCGCTGGGCAAATGCGTTATGGACCCGGCCGCTGGTGGAGGCGCATACAATGAGGTCCGGGCACCGGTCCCGCACCCCCTCGATGATCTCCCGGTAATAGGCTTTTTCACAGACCGGTTTCCCATCTTTTCCCCTGGCATGAAGGTGAACGATGGCGGCGCCGGCATCCCGGCACCGGGCCGCGTCCGCTACGATCTCATCGGCCGTGAGGGGCACGTGGGGGGAGTCTTTGCGTGTGGCCACCATGCCGGTAAGGGCCGCGTTGATAATCAGCTTTGGATACCGGGTCAGGGGGTAGGGCCGGATCAGGTCGGGATGGGTTTCCATGGGTCACCTGTTTCGATTCGCGGCCCATGCCTGTAAGTCCACCTGGAGGGTGGTCCAGGTGTCGATGGCCGGGTCGCCGAATTCATGAATTTTTTTGAGTGTGCCCACCGCTTTGTAGCCAAAGTGTTTTTTATACCAGGCAATGGTGGGGGGCAGGTCGGTGTTGGTGGTCAGGGTTTGGATACCGGCAGTTGCCATTTTTTCCATGCGGAACTCTTGGAGCAGGTTGCCCACGCCCCGGCCCCGAAAGGTTTTGTCCACCACCATCAGTTCGGTCTTGGCTTCCGTGGGCGACAGTATTTTGTAGCCGCAGAACCCGGCGATCACGCCGTCCGCCTCGGCCACATAGTAGGTTTCAAAGGTTAGCTCCGGCATCTCCGGTGAAGGGATGTGATGCATGTTGGCCTGGCGCAGCAGTTCGAAAATTCTGGGTTTATCCGCTTCTGCGGCCTTGCGTATGGTGATTTTTCCGGACATGAACAAAAGCCTCTTTTGGCGGGTGGAATGATCAGACAGGTGAAAATACCCCAGGCCGCGCGCAAAAGTCAAGGCGCAAGCCCATCACCGGGCCGGGAAACAGATATTGCCCAAACCCGTACAATTTAGTAGGATAAGCCAATTTCTTGTGATGGAGGATTGTAATCATGCCGATGTCAAAGGCTTTTGAAAATCGACTTTTTCCCGTGCTTGACAAGGTGGCGGCCCATTACGGCACCCCGTTCCATATTTATGACGAGGCCGGCATCCGCGGCACCGGAAAGGCCCTGCTGGACGCCTTTTCGTCAGTGCCGGGGTTCCGGGAGTATTACGCGGTCAAGGCCCTGCCCAACCCCCGGATTCTGGATATCATGCGCTCCATGGGGTTCGGGTTTGACTGCAGCTCCATTCCCGAGCTGGTGCTGGCCCGGCGGGCTGGGGCCATCGGTGAAGAGATCATGTTTACGTCCAACAACACCTCGGCCGAGGAGTTTGAGGCGGCCCTGGCCGATAGCGGCTGCATTCTGAACCTGGACGACATCTCCCTGATTTACAAGGTGCCCAAGCTGCCCGACCTGGTTTGTTTCCGTTATAATCCGGGCGAGCGGCGCACCGGCAACGCCATCATCGGTAACCCGGTGGAGGCCAAGTACGGCGTGGCCCACGACCAGATCCTGGAAGCCTACCGGAAAGTCCGGGACATGGGGGCCCGGCGGTTCGGCCTGCATGCCATGCTGGCCTCCAACGAGCGCAACCACACCTACATGGTTACCACCGCCGAGATGCTGCTGGACCTGGTGCGGGACATATCCGACACCCTGGACATTCAGTTCGAGTTTGTCAATATCGGCGGCGGCCTGGGCATTTCCTACCGACCCGGCGAGCCGCCCCTGGACCTTCCGGCCATGGGCGCCCAGATTTCCGATGTTTTTGAGCGGTTCGGCCGGGAGCGGCGCTATATGCCGCGCCTTTACATCGAAAGCGGCCGCTACATGACCGGCCCCCACGGCGCGCTGGTGACCCGGGTGATCAACCGCAAGCATATCTATCGCACCTACGTGGGGGTGGACGCCTGCATGTCGGCCCTGATGCGGCCCGCCATTTACGGGGCTTACCACCATATCTCTCTTCCGACAAAAAGCGGCGGCCCCGTCGAAACCGTGGACGTGGTGGGGGCCCTGTGCGAAAACAATGACAAGTTTGCCGTGCAGCGGGAACTGCCCGTGGCCGCCGAAGGGGACCTGATGGTGATTCACGACACCGGGGCTCACGGCATCGCCATGGGCTTTAACTACAACGGCCGAATGCGCCCCATGGAACTGCTGCTGCGCGAAGACGGCAGCGTTGAGCTGATTCGCCGGGCCGAGACAGTGGAAGACTATTTTGCCACCCTGGCGTTTGAAAAGAGCGTCCTGCGGCCGTAGTCCACTGACGGATGGAAGGCTCCTGAAGCACCCTTCGTGTCCTTCGTGCGCTTCGTTTTCTTCGTGGTAATAAGCTGCATGGCGAGCCGGATATGCCGGTCGCTTTACACGAAGATCACGAAGGACACGAAGATGATTGTCAAAATCGACCAAGCGTAAGAGCAAGAAAGATCGGCGGAAAACCCTATGAAACCTGTAGTCGTCATTCTGGGCCGGCCCAATGTGGGCAAGTCGACCCTGTTTAACCGTCTTACCCGCACCCAGAACGCCCTGGTGGATGATATGCCCGGCGTCACCCGGGATCGTCTTTACGGCGATGTGGAGTGGAACGGCGTTTTCTTTTCACTGGTGGATACCGGCGGTTTTTTGAGCGGCGACGATGATTTTTTCATGCCCCACATTCAGTCCCAGATTCATCGGGCCATTGACGAGGCCGATGCCGTGCTCCTGGTGTTTGACGGAAAGAGCGGCATCTCCCCCTTTGACCGGGAGGCCATGGCCTTTCTTCAGAGTGCTTCCTGCCCGGTGTTTTACCTGGTCAATAAGATCGACAGCCCGGAGCGGGAGGTGTACACCGCCGAGTTTTTCGGCCTGGGTCTGGACAACCTCTACCCGGTTTCCGGTGCCCACGGCTACGGTGTCACTGATTTTCTAGATGACCTGGTGAATGCCCTTCCCGAGACCGAACCCGAGCCCCCGGCCGACGACATGATCAAGCTGGCCGTGGTGGGCCGGCCCAATGTGGGAAAGTCCACTCTGATCAACCGCATTCTGGGCCAGGAGCGGATGATTGTCAGTGACGTGCCCGGCACCACCCGGGAGAGTGTGGACACGGTGTGCGAGATCGACGGCCGCTCCTACCTGCTGATTGATACCGCCGGCCTGCGCCGAAAGAGCCGGGTGTCGGTAAAACTGGAAAAGTTTTCAGCGATCAAGACCCTTAAGAGCCTGGACCGGTGCGATATTGCCCTGATCCTGGTGGACGCCGAGGAAGGGGTCACCGACCAGGATGTGACCATTGCGGGATACGCCTTTGAACGGGGGTGCGGCTGCATCTTTCTGGTCAATAAATGGGACCTGGCAAAGGAGCAGGAAAAGAAGGCCAAAACGTTCTATGACGACCTGCAGGACCAGGCCAAGTTTTTAAGTTTTGCCCCGGCTGTGACCATCTCCGCGGCCACGGGATTCAGGGTGAAAAAAATATTTGAACTGATCGACGCGGTCCATGCGCAGTACACGTTCAACATCAAGACCGGCGAACTCAACAACATTTTTGAACGGGCCACCCGGTCAAAGGAGCCGCCCTTTCACAAGGGCCGGCGCCTCAAGTTCAACTACGCGGTCCAGGTGGCCACCGGCCCGCCCACCTTTATCTGTTTTGTCAATTTTCCGTCCGGTGTCCATTTTTCCTATAAGCGGTACCTGATAAACGCGATCCGGCGGGAGACCGGGCTGGACAAGACGCCGATCCGCCTTTTTTTCCGCGAAAAGCCGGGCCGCATCGATTTTGCCGCGCTCAAGCCGTCGGAGAAAAGGGGCGGAAAAAAGACCCGCCGGAAATAGAAGCGGACCGCTTTGCGACTTTGCGGTGCAAAAAAAAACAAGCCAATTTCCCAAAATCAAAATTAAAGCCATGGGCGATCCCCTAATTTTGAGAGGGCCTCAGCAGTTATGACCAGTCTTTTTGACTACAGGGAGCAGGAATCACCTTCCGGCATGCGGCCCCTTGCCGACCGCATGCGGCCGGAGAAACTGGAAGACCTGGCCGGCCAGCCCCATGTCACCGGACCGGACTCCCTGCTGCGGTCGGCCCTTGAAAAGGGCACCCTGTTTTCCATGATTCTCTGGGGGCCCCCGGGCTGCGGCAAAACCACCCTGGCCCGAATTCTGGCCGGCATGACCGGGGCCGCCTATGTGCAGATATCGGCGGTACTCTCCGGGGTCAAGGAGATTCGGGAGGTGGTGGAGGCGGCCCGCCGGCGGCGGGGAGAGTTTCAGAAGGACACCATCCTTTTTGTGGACGAGGTGCACCGGTTCAACAAGTCCCAGCAGGACGCCTTTCTGCCCCACGTGGAGAGCGGCCTGGTAACCCTGATCGGCGCCACAACAGAAAATCCCTCCTTTGAGGTGATTCCGGCTTTGATGTCCCGGTGCCGGCTGATCGTGCTAAACCCGGTGCCGGAAGAGGCCGTCCGCCAGGTGCTGCTGCGGGCCCTGGCTGACACGGAAAAGGGCCTGGGCAAAATGGGACTTGAAATCGAACCCGAGGCCCTGGCCCACCTGGCGGCCCTGGCAGACGGTGATGTGCGCACCGCCTTGAACAACCTGGAGGCCGCGGCCCTGCTGCGGCCGGCCGGCACCGGCGTCACCATCACCCTGGCCGGCGTGGAGCAGGCCCTGGACAAAAAAGCCCTGCTCTACGACAAATCCGGAGAAGAGCACTACAACCTGATTTCGGCTCTGCACAAGAGCCTGCGGGGAAGCGACCCGGACGCGGCGGTCTACTGGCTGGAGCGCATGCTTTCCGGCGGGGAAGACCCGTTTTATATTCTGCGCCGCATGGTACGGTTTGCCAGTGAAGACATCGGCAATGCCGATCCTTCGGCCCTGGGCGTGACCCTCAACGCCATGGAGGCCTACCGGTTTCTGGGATCGCCGGAAGGGGACCTGGCCATTGTACAGGCCGCGGTCTACCTGGCCACGGCGCCCAAGAGCAACAGCCTTTACACCATGCACGGTGAGATAAAGCGTGTGGTGAAACAGACCGGGTACCTGCCGGTGCCCAAACATATTCGCAACGCGCCCACGAACCTGATGAAGGATCTCGGGTACGGCAAGGGTTATAAGTATGCCCACGATTTTAAGGAGGCGTTTGTGCCCCAGGATTACCTGCCGGAAAAGCTGGCTGGCAGCCTTTTTTATCATCCCACCCAGCGGGGATACGAAAAGACGGTCAAGGAGCGGCTGGACAAGTGGCGGGCGTTGAAGAAGCGATACCGGGAAAACGAAAAAAAAGGAGCACCGGATGATCGAGATCAAACACCTGAATAAGCGATTCGGCGATTTTACGGCCCTTTCCGATCTGTCGCTTTCCGTGGCAAAGGGCGAGCTGTTCGGATTTATCGGCCCCAACGGCGCGGGCAAAACCACCACCATCCGCATTCTGGGCGGTATCCTGGCCCCCACGTCGGGCAGTGTCCATGTGTGCGGCATCGACATGGCAGCCGAACCGGAAACGGCCAAAGCAAAAATCGGCTTTATTCCGGACCGGCCCTACCTGTATGAAAAGCTCACGGCCATGGAGTTTCTGCGCTTTACCGCCGATCTTTACAACGTTCCGGGTGCCGGGTTTTCCAAAAAGGCCATGGGAATGTTGCGGCAATTTTCTCTGGAAAACTGGAGCGACACCCTGATCGAGTCCTTTTCCCACGGCATGAAGCAGCGGCTGATCATGGCCAGTGCCCTGCTGCACGACCCCGAGGTGTTGATCGTGGACGAGCCCATGGTGGGGCTGGACCCGGCGGGCATCAAGATGGTAAAAAGGCTTTTCCGGGAGATGGCGGCGGCCGGGGTGGCGATTTTCATGTCCACCCACACTCTGTCCGTGGCCCAGGAGGTGTGCGACCGTGTGGGGGTGATTCACAAGGGCCGGCTCATTGCCACGGGTGACATGGACGACCTGACCCGGCAGGCCCATGCCGAGCGCACCGACCTGGAAGAGGTTTTTTTTCGGTTGACCCAGGAGGAGAGCCTGAATTATTAAGTAGTTTCCATCCATAAATGGCCTTTTTCCGCAATCTCTGCGTCAAACTGCGGGCTTCCTTGTGCGGCGTACAACACAGTACGCCTTCAGTCAGCCCTTGTTTTTCTTGACCTTGCGAAATCCCGCCATGGCGGGACTGGATTGGAAACACTACATGGTGTCATCCATGTTAAATGGATGGATATAAGGCAGTTTTTGGTAAAGGGAGGCTATTATGGTGGAAAGCGTTTTCAAAAAAATTCACTGGCTGGGGCACGACGGATTCCGCATCGACGGCGAGCAGGTCATCTATATCGATCCCTACCAGATCGCGGGCGGGCCGCCGGCCGGCCTGGTACTGATCACCCATGAACATTTCGACCATTGCAGTCCGGAGGATGTGGCAAGGATCCAGAACCCGCAAACCGTTATCGTTACGGAAAAGGATTCAGCGGCAAAGCTGTCCGGCGACATTCGGACCGTTGCGCCCGGAGACCGCCTGACCGTGGGAGGCGTGGCCATCGAAACGGTGCCGGCCTACAACACGGACAAGGATTTTCATCCAAAGGCCAAAGGGTGGCTGGGTTTTGTTTTTGAGGTGGATGGCGTACGGATTTATCATGCCGGTGACACGGACCGCATTCCCGAGATGGATAGGATTCAGGCCGATATCGCGCTGCTGCCGGTGTCCGGCACCTACGTGATGACCGCGGCCCAGGCGGTGGAAGCGGCCCTGGCTGTTAAACCGAAGATTGCCGTCCCCATGCACTACGGCGCCGTGGCCGGCACCGCCGACGATGCCCAGGCATTTAAAAAGGCCCTTGAGGGTAAAGTGGATGTGCGGATTTTGTCAAAAGAGTAGGGGGGTATTTTTTACGTCATTGCGCCGCGTGTCATTGCGAGCGAATCGAAGCAATCTTGTTCGCACAGACGTCATTGCGAGCACAGCGAAGCAATCTTGAACGTTTACCGTGAGATTGCTTCGTCGCTTTGCTCTTCGCAATGACGGGGAACTCTGTTTCTCGATAATGACCACGGATATGTGCTGCTGACCAATCGAAATCGGTATCGGTATCGGTATCGGTATCGGTATCGAAATGGATAAACGATTACGGGTACGAGCACGTGCACGGACACGAGCACGAGCACGATTACGAGCACGATTAAGATTAAAGCTATAAGGAAAGGAAGATCATGGGGTTTTTGTCGTCAAGCGTATCGGTTGTCTGCTACCAGGTCCAGGGCAAGCTGGCCCGGCCCATCAACGAGACCGTGGAGCAGGGGCTGAAACAATTTACCATTCGAAACATCGATAACGAGCCGTCAGACAAGGCCGTGGGCTGGACCTCTTTTGAAGCCCCGTTTTCCGCGGATTTTTCCGGGGCCTCGTTTTCCTATGGCACCTATTTCCTCTTTTCCCTGCGCGTGGACAAGAAATCGATTCCCGCCAAGGTGGTGGCCAAGTGCTGCGCCCTGGAGGCGGAAAAGCGGTTGAAACAGACGCAACAGAAGGTGCTGGCCAAAAACGAAAAAAAACAGATCAAGGAGAAGGTCCTCCACGATCTCGCCCTGCGGATACCGGCCACGCCCGGGGTGTTCGACCTGGTGTGGCAGTACGAGGACGGCCGGCTCTGGTTTTTCTCAACCCAGAAGGGGGCCAACGAAGAGCTGGAGACCCTGTTTGTCAAGACCTTTTCCCTGCGCCTGGTGCGGCTGTTTCCCTATACCCTGGCCGACCTGGCCTGCGATCTGTCGGCCCCGCAGAAAGACGCCCTGTTTAAACTGTCACCCACCCAATTTCTGGAGTAGCCATGCTGGATGTATCTGTCGCGTATAATCGGTATAAGTTCCTGGGCCACGAGTTTCTCACATGGCTCTGGTTTGTCATTGAAACCCGTTCCGACCACCTGAAAGATGCGGACGGGGCGCCTGTGACCCTGGTGCTGGGAGACCGCATCGTGTTGGAAAACCATCGCAAGGAGGCCCTGGAGACAGTCACCATCAAGGGCAGCGAGGCCGAGCTGGAAGAGGGCCGGCTGTCGGTGAAAAAGGGCGCCGTGGTCACGGAGCTGAACCTGCGCCTTCACCAGGACGACAAGACCTGGCGGTTTGATATCAAGGGCGAAAGCCTGTCGGTGGCCGGCCTTAAAGCGCCTGAATCCGATGGGGACAAAGGCGATATCGAGGCGGTGGTGCTGGACAAAATGGACCAGTATGAAAAGGTTCTGGCCTTTGTCCGTCACCTTTACAGGGAGTTTATCACCCTTCGCACCTCCGGCGAATGGGACAAAAAGACCCTTCACTCCATGCGCAAGTGGATCGCGTCGGCATAACCGGGGAACAACGGCGGCTGGGAGACCCCATGATTTCGATTCTGAGCTACAGGGACCATTCGACCACAAGCCGGGCCATTGACCTGTGCGCCGGTTTTGAGCACTTAAAATCCGGAGACCGGATCATTATCAAGCCCAATGCCGTGGGGGCCGATCCCGGCATGCCGTATTACGGCATGATGACCACGGCCACCGTGGTGGAAGGCATTGTCCGCGCTCTGCTGGACTTCGGGTGCCGGCCGGAAAATATCACCATCGGCGACGGCGGCGCTGTCCGCAGGGAGCTGGGATTGAATACCCGCATCATATTGACAGCCATGGGCATGCGGCACATCGCCCGAACCCATGGTGTTAAAATGATCGACTTTAATGAAGCTCCCATGAAGACGGTGGAATGCGGCACCCTGCAACTGGGAATCGCCCGGCCGGTGCTGGAGGCCGATTTCCTGATCAATGTACCGGTGCCCAAATACCACGACCAGACCGGCGTCACCCTCTCTTTGAAGAACCTCAAGGGGTGCCTGGCCCCGGCTGCCAAGCGCAGCTGTCACACGGCCCGGCTGGAGGACCATATCGCCGCTTTTAACACAAAGATCCCCTGCCACCTCACGGTCATGGACGGAATCTATTTTCTGCGGGGAGGCGGCCCCATGATCGACTCCGGCGAACCCTGCCGGAAGAACATGATCATGGCCGGCACCGACCGTATCGAAATGGATTCAGCCGCCGCCTGGATTCTGGGGGTCGATCCCAAAACCGTGCGGCACCTGACAACGTATGCCCGGCTTATGGACAGGGAGGGCGACGTGGGCCGGGTGACGTGGGCCGGGGAAGACCCGGAGCCGTTTCGGGAACCCTCCTTTGACGGGGAGATGGAGGTGTTCGGTCACAATTTCCAGCGGGCCGGCATTCGCGGCATTCGCATTCTGCCGCCGGGCCAGACCTGGTGCACGGGCTGCAACATCAGCCTGCGGGCCGCCCTGTACATGCTTTGCAAGGACAATCCGGGTCACGATTTCGGTGATGTGGAGATTGTCTGCGGCAAGCAGGCCCGGGCCGCCGGCGATGCCGCCCGCACCATCCTGTTCGGTGACTGTCCCGTAAAAACCCATGCCAGAAACACGAAAACGCGGGAGCGCCTGGAACTTTCCGGGTGCCCGCCGTCGTTTATAAAAGCCTATCCGGCCATGATGCGGTTTCTGCTGCCGCCCCCGAAGGCCGGATGGCAGGTGGGAAAAAACCTGACCCTGGGCGGGCTGACCCATACCGGGCTCTACCGGATGCGGTTTCCGTTTTTCGATGAGATGACCCGCTCAGCCCAGTTCGATCCCACTGATTTTTACCGGAAACGATAAACGCCGGCCGGTTATGAGGCAACGCCAGAACCTTCAATGACCCTGCAGCGACAAGACTTCAATGGCCTGAGCTTTAGGGGGCGGGTGTTCTCGCGTTTTGTTTTCCGGTTGCGCCGTTCTTTTCAGGCCGATGCTGCCCGGCAGTTCTGATTATTGTTCTCAGTGTGGCAAAGAGGTCGTGAATGAGACTGTTTTATAAAGTATATATTTTTCTGATCCTGATGCTGATCGTGATACTGGCGGGTGCCGGCTACATCAGTTATCGTCGTGAAGTTTCCCTCTTTAATGAGGATATGAAAAAAGACGCGCTGCTGCTTGGAAACGCTTTGTCCGGAATGGTTGAGCACACCTGGAAAGTCTCAGGTCCGGAAAAGGCGCTTGAACTGATTCGGGACGCGAATACCAAGGAACGCAGCATCGGTATCCGCTGGGTCAGTCTGGACTTCCCGGCCGCCGGCATGGAGGCGCCGACTGTACCGTTGAAAGAGATCGCTCCCTTGCTGCAAGGGGAGCCCGTTTCCTTGACCATGAAAAACGCGAATCGTGGATTGTGGCGCTTTACTTACATCCCTGTGCCCACAGAAGCTGGCGCTCATCGGGCCATTGAGCTTTCTGAATCATTTGTTCTGCTGGACCAATACATGAAAAACTCGCTGTTCCATTTTATCCTTACAGCGGCAATGATACTGCTGGCCGCCGGCGGGGTGCTCTGGTACCACTTTAAGAAATGGATTCATCAGCCGCTGGCCCTGTTTACCGAGAAATCCCGGCGAATCGGGCAGGGTGACCTGGCTCCTGACCTTGTTGTCATGGGGCGGGACGAGTTTGCCGTTCTGGGGCAGACCTTGAATGACATGTGCCGGGATCTTTCCGCCAGCCTGGAGACGGTTCGCAGGGAAAACAGACGCCGGATCGAAGCGCTTGAGCAGCTGCGCCATTCCGAACGGCTCGCCACACTGGGCCGTTTGTCCGCCGGCATGGCCCATGAAATCGGCACGCCGCTGAATGTCATATCCGGACGGTCCAGGATGATTCGCTCCGGGGATCTTGACCGTGATGAAGTTGTCGCGTTTTCAGCAATCATTGAGGAGCAGGCCCAACGGATAACAAAAATCATGCAGGGCCTGCTGGATTTCGCCCGGCGCAGAAAACCCGACAAGACCCCGCAGGATATGGAAACCATCGTGAAGCAGGTGCTGGATATGCTGGCGCCCGCCGCAAGCAAAGCCAGGGCCGTTTTTAAGGTCATCCGACATGGCGATATACCGAAGGTTCCCATGGACACCATTCAGGTTCAGCAGGTATTGACCAACATAGTGCTCAACGGCATCCAGGCCATGGAGAAGGGAGGGCAGCTGGAAGTCGAGCTTGATGTTGAGAGAAAAAGCCATCCTGAAGCGGATGTGGCGGCTAAGGCATATCTGTCGATTCGCATCAAAGATGAAGGAAAGGGAATTCCGGCGGAACATCTCCAGCATCTTTTTGATCCCTTTTTTACCACCAAGGAAGTGGGCCAGGGCACCGGACTCGGGCTTTCCATCGCTTATGGCATCATTGAGGAGCATGGCGGATGGATTGAAGTGGACAGCACACCCGGCCAAGGCACCTGCTTTACCGTTTTTCTGCCGTTTTAGCCTGGATGTTTCATGCCCCTCCCCGGCTAATATCGTGGTAACCTCCCCCCTCTTTTTTACCGTCTCTCTGTAGGGTCATTTAGGCGGGTAATTTTTACCCAGTGGGTAAAAATGTTTCACCCAACCAATATATAACAGTTTGGTATTATTATATCTATTTTTGGCATGGTTCTTGATAAATGTGCTATTGCATGCAGTTCGAGATAGTCAACCTGCTTAATGGAATGGAGGTGCCGTGATGAAAAAAGACAGAAAGGTACAACACCACATGGATCCCTACCGTGTTCTGGTTGCAGAGGATGATTATGAAATGAGAAAGCTTCTGGCCGGAACGCTTAAAGATTCCGGTTATGATGTGGTGGAGTGTCCGGACGGAATGGCCATGCTGACGCATCTGGCCGCCTTTCTGCTGCCGGATGAGTTTTCGCAGGAAAAGATCGATCTGATTATTTCCGATGTTCGTATGCCCGGCATCACCGGAATGGAGGTGCTGGAAGGAAAACCCCGACATCGCGCATTTCCGCCCATGATCCTGATTACCGCTTTTGGCGACGACCAGACCCACGCAATGGCGGCGCAGTTCGGAGCAGCTGCCATGCTCGACAAACCGTTTGACATGGATGACCTGCTGGGGAAAATGACAGAGATCCTCCATTGACAAACGGCCTGCATGGGTACAGGCGGATATCTCTTTTTATCTGCCCACATGACACAGCATTGCCATGAGGCACCCGGGTCAGGTATTCCCCTTGTAGTATATTTTTATCTGGTTGGTATCGTTATGCCGCTGGCCCGGCGTGGGCTGGCCCGACGTGATCACGATGCTCTCGCCCGGGACAAAGGCGCCGGATGTGCTGATGAAGTGTTCCACCCGGTCCAGGTGGTCGGCGATCCGGTCATCCACATGGACCGGCTTGACGCCCCACAGAAAGTTGGCGTACCGCAAGGCCTCCAGGTGAGGTGACAGGGCGTAAACGGTCCGGGCGGGACGGCAGGCCGACAGGGTGGCCGCGGTATGGCCGCTGACCGTGTGGCAGGCAAGGGCCCGGCTGCCGGCATGGTCGGCCACCAGGCAGGCCGAGTAGGCCAGGTGCTTGCCCACCTGCTCTTTGCCCCGGGGCCGCCGGGGGCCGCCCATCTTTTCCGCCATGAACCGTTCCGTGTGCTCCGCTACCTGGGCCAGCATGCCGGCCGCCTCCACCGGATATTCGCCCACCGCTGTTTCCTCGGACAGCATCACCGCGTCGGCCCCGTCCATGATGGCGTTGGCCACATCCGCGACTTCGGCCCGGGTGGGAAGGGGGTTGTGTACCATGGAGAGCAGCATCTGCGTGGCCACCACCACGGGCTTCTGGTGTTCGGCGCACATGTCGATGATCCGCTTCTGAATTACAGGCAGGGCCGGAAGGGAACACTCCAGACCCAGGTCTCCCCGGGCCACCATGATAACGTCGGCCTCGGCTACAATCTCCTGAAAGTGGTCGATGGCGTTCATGCGTTCGATTTTGACAATCACCGGCACTTGCCGGCCGTGGTGTTCCATCTCCTTTTTTAGGTCCACCACGTCCTGGCTTTTCTGGACAAAGGAGAGGGCCAGGGCGTCGATGCCGACATCCAGGGCGGCAGCCACATCCGACCGGTCCTTGGCCGTCAGGGCCGGCAGGTCAATGGCCAGGCCGGGAAAGGAGATGCCCTTGTTGGACGATACCAGTCCGCTGTTTTGTGTCTCCAGTTCAAAAACCGGGCCCGCTTCCGTGTCAAGCCGTTTCCGGACCCGGAAAACCGGAATGCCGTCGCTCAGGATCACCGGGGCGCCCGGTTTCAGCTGTTCTAAAATTTCGGCAAGCTCCAGGGGCAGGTAGAGCGCGTCGCCAAAGGCTCCCTTTGCCCGGGCCGGACCCAGGCGCACCAGTTGGCCGGTGGCAACCGACAGAGGAGCCCCGGCCACCTCGCCGATGCGGATCTTGGGGCCGCTCAGGTCGCCCATCAGGGTGAGGATGGTGCCGGTCTGCTGTTCGATTTCACGGACCGATTGAATCACGTCGGCAAAGTCGCCGGGACCGGCATGGGAAAAATTCAACCTGAATATCGTGACGCCGACCGCCACCAGCTTTTCAATAACAGCCCGGTCCCTGGAGCGGGGTCCGATGGTTGCAATCAGTTTGGTCTGCATGGGTTTTCCTTTTCAACCGTAACGAATGTGAACATGGGCCCAGCATCGTTCCGTCGATGCGGGTTTTGATTCCAACTTATAACACAGTTTTTAGGCAAATTCACCCGGCACACGTTCGTATGACCAACGGGTTTCAGCTTGACATCGCGGTCCGGCAAAAGGCAGAATCCTCTTATGAACCGGATGCTCAATCACTACCACCGTATCACCGGGTATGACCGTCATGCCATGGTCCCCCATTCGCTGGACTGGGAAAACCAGCCGTCGCCCTGCAAGATTTACCAGGGTCTTGGGGGGGTGGATCTGGCTGACGTCTCCTTGCTGAATGACACGCTCTTTTCAGATGTGATGGAAAGCCTGACGCCTGCGGCTGCAGGCCGGACGATGAGCCTTGAAGCCCTTTCCAGGGCCTGCCTGCTCGCCAATGGACCGACCGGCCGTTCCCGGCAGGGCGATGGCTGGTTTTACTACCGCAGCGCCCCGTCGGCCGGGGCGCTTTATCCCAACGAGCTCTACCTGGTCTGGCCGGGAGCCCCTGACCTGGAGGCGGGTGTTTACCATGTGGATGTGCATAACCGGCGGTTGACCCGCCTGCGCCGGGGCGGTTTTGCGCCTTTCCTGCGTTCGGCCTGCCCGGCTTTCGGCAAGGCAGTCAGGGCGGTCTTTGTCGTGTCGGCCCTGTTTTTCAGAAGCGCCTGGAAGTATCGAAAGCGGGCTTACCGGTACGTGCTGCTGGACGGCGGGCACCTTGCGGAGAGTACCCGCCTGGCCCTGGCAGCGGCGGGGTTTAGCGCATCCGTGGTTTATGATTTTAACGATGCCGGTCTCAACCGGCTGCTGGGGCTGGATGAAAAGCGGGAAGGGGCGATTGCCTGTATCGGGATCAACGGCCCGGCCATACCGGAAACACCTGGCACACAGGACGTTGATAACCTGCCCGGCAATGTGCTACAGGCCGGTCGCGTGTCAAGCCGGGAGAAGATATACCCAGAGATCGTAAAAGTTCATGCCGACAGCAGCGCCTGTGGGCCATCGGCTGCGGTGCCACGTATCGGTGCAAACGACCTTGGCCTTGCAATCGAATCGTGGCAGCCGGTTTCCGGATCGGGCGGGTTGCGTGCCGCGCCCTGGAAGATGGGCTATGCGGAAGCAGTGGTCCGTCGCCGGTCCCGGCGTAATTTTGTGCCGGCGCGGCTTTCCGCCGTGCAATTTTCCGGCCTGCTGGAATCAATCTGCCGGGCGTATCTGTCGCCGGACCGGGAGCATCCGGCCGGGGCCTGTGGCACGATCTGTACCGGATTTTTATGCCGGAACGCAGAAGGACTGGAGCCGGGGTTTTACCTGGTTGACCCGGAAAAGCGGCAAATCGGGCGGGCCGGGTCCGGGGACCTGACCGTCGCCATGACCGACGCCTGCCTTAATCAGGCGTGGCTGAAAAACGCGGCCCTTCATTTTGTTTTCATGACAAACCTGGAAATCCTGGATCAGGATCTGGGTTCAAGGGGATACCGCCATGCCATGATGAGCGCCGGCCGCTTGGGCCATGTGCTTTACCTTTCGGCCACGGCGCTGGGGCTTGGCTGCTGCGGCATCGGCGCGTTTTACGACCGGGAGGCCGAACAGATACTGGGGCTAAACCCGCCATCAGCCATGCTTTACCTGGTGGGAGTCGGGCCGGTGCCGGACCGGGGCTGATTCACACTATCCGTTGACGTTTCTGTTTTTGAAAAGGTAGTGAAAGACGTCGGTCACGTAGACAATGCCCGTCAGCCTGCCGTTGTCCACCACCGGCAGGCGGCGGTACTTGTTTTTCACCATGCGGTCGACAAGGGCCATGACATGATCATCCGGGCTTGCCGTGACCGCGCCCCGGCTCATGATGTTTTTTACCTGTTTGCCCTTGAGCTCCCGGACGGCCGGTTCCAGCATGCCTTCCCATGCGACATACTCGCCGTCGATGCCGAAGTTTAAAAAGGTGGGCCGCAGGTGATAGAGGATGTCAAACAGGGTGACCACCCCTACCAGCTGCTGCATGTCATTGGTCACCATCAGGCTGACGGTTTTGTATCCGGTCGGGCGCAGCCGGCCTTCCAGAATCTTGGTGATGGCCTGCTCCACCGGCGCGTTCTCGTTGATGGAATCAAAGTCCCGGACCATGATGTCTCTTGCGCAATCCGGCATGGTTGTTGTCCTTTCCTTGCGGGTTTTTTCAAAAGAAGATGGCAGGTGCCAGCTGTTCCTATTTTTTTGTCTTCATGGCCGCCTGGAGTTTCTGCCCCAGGTCTCCAAGGCCACCGGCCTGCCTGGGTTCGTTACCGGTGTACTGCTTCCAGTCCGAGGCCCCCTCGGCATCCGCCGGGGCCAGCGAGATTTTCTTGTCGGCAAGGTTGATGGTCTCGATTTTTACCGTCACCGGGTCATCGGCTTTCAGCTTTTCCATGGCCTTTGGATCGGCGGCCCGTTCCATGCTGGACCGGGGCATCAGCCCGGTGACGCCCGGCGCCAGGGATATAAAACAGCCGAAGTCCAGGACCCGTTCCACGGTGCCGGAAACGGTCTGGCCCACAGCCATCCGGTTGGCAACGGTGAGCCAGGGGTCGCCCTCGGCCGCCTTGATACTTAGAGACAGTCGCCGGTTGACCGGGTCCACCGATGTGACCATCACCGCCACCCGGTCCCCGGGCCGGGCCACATCTTCGGCCTTGACCACCCGTCGGGTATGGCTCATCTCACTGATATGCACCAGCCCTTCGATGCCGGGCTCCACCTCCACAAAGGCACCGAAATCGGCGCACCGGGTGACCTTGCCCTCTATCTTGTCGCCCTCTTTATATTTTTCCCCAACGGTTTTCCAGGGATCAACAGCGGCCTGTTTGGCCGACAGGGATATCTTCAGCCCCCCGGTCTTGCTGCCCGTCCTGTCGATGGCAAGAATGCGGACCGGCAGCACCTCGCCCACGGCGGTCACTTCGGAAGGATCACCCACCCGGGACCAGCTCAGTTCGGAGATGTGGACCATGCCTTCCACGCCGGGCTGAAGCTCCATAAAAGCGCCATAGGGCATGATGCGGACCACCCTGCCGTCGACAATATCGCCGGGCCGGGCCTGTGCCAGGAATTTCTCCCGCTGTTCGGCCTGCTCCTGCTCCAGCAGGCGGCGGCGGTTGACCACCAGGTTTTTGCCTCTTGCCTCAATGCGCTCGATGAGAAAGGGAAAGACGGCGCCCACGAACTCTTCGGGCTTTTCAACGTAGTGAACATCCATCTGGCTCACCGGACAGAAGGCGGTCTGGCCCATGACCTGGATCCGGAACCCGCCTTTGCAGGTTTCAATGACCTTACCCTCCACCGGAATCCGGTTTTGATGGGCCTCGTAAAGCATGTCAACGCCTGAGCCCGCGCCCATGGCTTTGGACAGGCGGATTTCGCCGTCCCGGGTGTCCACCACGTAGAGGTCCAGCCGGTCCCCCACCTTGTGGGGAAGTTCCCCGTTTTCATCCAGCAGCTCGGCTTTTTCCACCACTCCGTCTGACTTGGTGCCGGTGTTGAAAAAGACGGCGTCCTTGCCGATGGCGATGATTTCACCGGTGATTTTGTCTCCCACCCGGACTTCCGGTTTCATGTCGGTCATGTAGGATTCCAGCAAAGCTGCAAAATCTTCGGTCTCTTCGCCCTTGTCGGTCTTTGACGATTCATCGTCATGGTCATGGTGTGTCATTGAAACGGTTCTCCTTCAATGATGGCTTCGTAAAAAGCCCAATTGCCGCAAAGCGGCCGGCTGCGTTGCGCTGCACCCCTCGTCACTGCGGCGTACGACAAGTACGCCTCATTCCTTGGGATTTGCGGCGCCTTGATCTTGAACTTTTTACTTTGCCATCCCAAATAGACTTTTTACAAGAGCATCTTCAATGATACCCGGCAAATCCTGTTTTGCCTGTTGTATCGGCTGTTTTACCAGCAAGCAGCACGCCTTGCAAGCACTATCAAAAAGGGGGTGGGTGGCCGGCATGCCGCAGTCCGGTCACTCCTCAAACGGGTGGGCCTTTTTGAAATCGGGGCGGTAGACGTCATGGCTTTCCATTTCCTGGAACCAGCCGTTTTCAAACCCCAGGGACTCGGCCCTGGCGGACACCGCTCCATACTCTTCGGGAAAAAGCGGGCGGTCAAGCGGCGGCTCTGGCCTTCGGGGGCCTGCCGGTGGATGGTACTGGGACATCAGCGACAGATGGAGTTTCGGCGACAGGTTGTCCGCTATCCACGTCAGCACATCGACCGAATTTTTTACACCGCCGGGTAGCACCAGGTGGCGGATGATCATGCCGTGCCGTGCCGTTTGCGTGGCCGGGTCAATGTCAAGACCGCTCCCTGCCTGCCGGTACATTTCCTTGAAGGCGGCCGCCGCGGCCGCCGGATAATCCGGGGCCGCCGAATACGTGCGGGCCAGTGCGCCGTCCATGTATTTAAAGTCCGGCAGATAGATATCCATTACGCCGTCCAGCAGGCGGATCACCTCCGCGTTTTCATATCCGCCGCAGTTATACACCAGGGGAAGGACAAGCCCCTGGTCCAGGGCGATTTTTATGGCCGCCACAATGTGGGGCAGCACATGGGTGGGGGTGACAAAATTGATGTTGTGACACCCCATGGCCTGCAGGACAATCATGATTCGGGCCAGCTCATCGATGCGAACCATGGAGGGGCCGGGATCCAGCGAGTTGTCGCTGATCTGGTGGTTCTGGCAGAAGAGACACCCCAGGTTGCAGTGGGAAAAAAATATCGTGCCCGATCCGGCCCGGCCGGAGAGCACCGGCTCTTCCCCCCGGTGGGCGCAGAAGCTTGACACCGGCACCCAGTCACCGGACAGGGCGCAGAATCCCTTTTCCCCGGCCAGCCGGTTGACCCCGCATTTTCGCGGGCACAGGTCGCAACTCTCCAGCCGTTGCCAGAGAACGGGAGCAATTTCTGAAACTCGCTTCTGTTTTGTTGAAATCATCATTTCCATGACAGCATCTATAGCATCGGGCCGGTCGCAAAGCAAAGCCCGGATCGCTTCAAAAAGAATGCGGCCACAGGGGGCCGTCCCTATAATATTTGCCCGCTTTCTTCCGAAAAAAGCATTCGCGCTCGGCTGCGCTGCAAAATGCGGGGGCAACCATTTATGCATGACCTTCAAGTGTAACACCGGCCAGGAAGCACCATTCCGGGAGCGCCGCACCCCAGTGCGGCACCCTCCCCGTCCGCATTCCAACCCCACCCTTGCCTTTTGGCCTTCGGCTGCCCTCGCGCCAACGCTTTTTTCAGTGCGGGCTGGCCGTCAATAACCCTTCGCGGCACCCCACCTTTTTAAAAACCGTTGCTTGTACCTTATTTTGTATGTTATCGTGTACAAAAAAAATAGAGCAAGAGGTGCAGAATGCAAAAGCTTAAAATCGATCAGGACATCAGGTCAATGTCGGAAGTCCGAAATGCCCTGGCGTCTTATATCAAACAGGTCCATGACACCAGGCGTCCGGTGGTCATTACGCAGCACGGCAAAGGTGTGGCCGTGCTTTTGGGGGCAAATGAGTTTGAAGCCATGCAGGAAAAAATTGACCTTCTTTCAGATGTCCAATCCGCTCTCAGTCAACTGGCAAAAGGAGAAGGCCTTTCCCACCAGAAGGCAAAAGCCGGTTTGTTGAAGCGAGTTCCCAAATGAAAATCGTATGGTCTCCCCTTGCTGTTGAAAGGGCATCAGAAATCGCGGACTACATTTCACAGGACAAGCCCGCGGCGGCGACCAATTGGATTAATGTATTGTTTTCAAAAGTCGATCAGCTCCGGGCGAACCCGGAAATCGGGCGGATCGTTCCTGAAATAAATGATCGTCAGTTCAGGGAGTTGATTTACGGCAACTATCGCATCATCTATCACATCGGCGCAAAACAGATATCCATACTTACGGTTCGGCATGGCAGGCAGATATTGCCGACAGATGAAATCAAGGCATAGTTTGATGATTAAGAAAGCGAGCTCAAATTGTCCATTTCATTAAAAACACTGGTTCGGGGATGTTCAGGGTTTGTCAATTTCGGTGCCATGATCCGGCTGACGCTGGGGTCGCGGCTGCGGGCGTGGCGGACCTTTTTTATTTTCGAGGGCAGGGAATATACCTATGGCGAGGTGTATGCCCAGGCAAAGCGGTACGCGGAGTTTTTTGACGCGCTGCGGTGCCGGAGCATCGGGGCCGGGCGAATGGGAGAAAACGACCGGCTGGCCCTGGCCATTTACCAGGAGAACACGCCGGAGTACCTTTTTGCCTCTTTTGCCGCGGGCCTGAGCAATGCCACGCTGTTTGCCGTGAACACCGGCTTTCGGGGCAAGACCCTGGCCGGGGTGGTGGAAAAGGCAAAGGCCCTTTTTCTGCTGACCGATGAGGTGAGCGCGCCCGAGGTGGCGGCGGTGCTGCCGGAATTAAAAACCCTGGGCCGGGAACATGTTCTGATCACCGGGAATGCCGGGCCGCAAAGCGCGGGGTTTACGCCCATCGAAACCGCCATGGCGGACATGGCCCTGAACGGCGGGCAGGCAAAATGCCCGGCCGTGGACAATACCCGCCCGGTGCTGGTGATCTACACGTCCGGCACCACGGGCCTGCCCAAGGGCGTGCCCTGCACCCATTTAAAGATGATCGGGGCCGGGGCCGTTGTCCAGAGCACGGTGCGGCTGAAAAAAGAGGACCGGGGTTATATCTGCATGCCCCTGTTTCACTCCAATGCTTGGTATGTGGGGGTTTTGTCCATCATGATTGCCGGGGCCTCCTTTGTGCTCAAGCGTAAATTTTCCGCCAGCGCTTTTGAATCCGACATTCTGGAGCATGGCGTCACCTTCATGAATTACGTGGGCCAGCCCCTTCACTACATTCTGACGGCCCTGGAGAAAAAATACGGTTCTGCAGAAGACGTGGAAGCGGCCCTGGCGCACCATCCGAAAAATCGGTTCCGTATCGCCTACGGCAACGGCGCCACCGTGGTGGACCGGGTAAAGGTCAAAAAATGCCTGAACATGGAGCATGTTTTTGAAATCTACGGCTCCACCGAGGCGGTGATCACCACGGCCAACAAGCCGGGAGACCCGATAGAGTCCATGGGCCGGGTGCCGGGGTCGGTGGTGATTTTAAATGAGGCCGGAGCCGTCTGCGAGCCGGGCGTGGTGGGCGAAGACGGGCGGCTGGTCAATTATGACGCGGCCGTGGGCGAGATATGCAAAAAGGCGGGGAAAGACAACCTGCGGTTTGACGGCTACTATGACGACAACGCGGCCACCTGCAAGAAGTTCCGCGATGACGGCTATTTTCACTCCGGGGACCTGGGCCACATTCGCGTGGTCAACAACCGGCGCTATCTCTATTTTAACGGCCGCACCGATGACTGGATTCGCAAGGACGGGGAGAACTTTTCCGCTGAAAGCGCGGCCGAGTATGCCGCCAAAATTCCCAGCGTGGCTCTGGCCGTGGCCTATGGCGCGCCCTGTGCGGTGTCGGATGAAAAGGTCATGGCCACAATCCAGATGCGTGAAAACGTCGCCTTTGATCCGCAACAGGCCTTTGACGCCCTGATGGCCCAGCAGAAGACCGGCGGCATGGACCCCAAGTGGATGCCCGACTATATTCGCATCATTGACGCCTTTAACGTGACCAGTACCCAGAAGATCCTGGTGCGGCCGTTCAAGCAGCAGCATTTCAACCTGGAAAAGCACCCGGACATGGTGGTGTATCACCGCCGGCGCGGAGACACTGCCTACCACCGGCTCACGCCCGAGGCCTATGCCGATATAAAGGCGGAATTTGAGAAAAACGGTAGGGCCAGCCTGCTGGGGTAGGGCTGCAAAGGCAGGATGTCTTGTTTGTAGTGTGCCCGTAAGAGTATCATGAATGTTCGGACGTTGAACGCCTGACGGCGTCACTACAAACAGGGTGCTTCTCTTCCACGGGCAAGCAGGTGCCTGGCCTGTGCCACCTGATAAAGAAAAAGTATTCTTCGCGACCTTCTTTTTCTTCGTGGTCTTCGTGTTCAAACACTCCGACGGTCTGATGAGACAGGCCATTTCTTAACACGAAGACCGCGAAGATCACGAAGCACGCATGGCTGGCCGGTTCTGGATTATTCAGTCGATAGCGATTTCGATCCCGATCCCGATCCCGATTTCGAGGGGGGGGGTGGGTTACATCAGGAGACCCACAACGGCGCCGGTCATGCAGGTGGCCAGGGTGCCGGCCACGATGGAACGAAGGCCCAGGGAGACGATCTCCGGGCGCCGCTCCGGCGCCATGGTGCCCAGGCCTCCGATCATGATGCCCAAGCTGCCGGGGTTGGCAAACCCGCACATGGCATAGGTCATTATCAGCAGGCTTTTCGGGTCAAGAGCGCCTTTGGGCAGCCCGCTCATTTCAAGGTAGGCCAGCAGTTCATTTAAAACGGTCTTGGTGCCCATCAGTGCCCCGGCCGTGGGGGCCTGATCCCAGGGAATGCCCATCAACCAGACCACCGGCGCCATTAAAAAACCCAGAAGCCGCTGAAGGGTAAGCGGCGCCCCCCAGGCGTCGGGCAGAAATTCCAACAGCAGGTTGACCAGGGTGACCAGGGCCACCAGCACGATCAGCATGCCCACGATGTTGATCAGGAGTTCGATGCCCTGAAGGGTCCCTTTGGTGATCGCGTCCATGGCGCTGTCGGCCGTCTGGGGCGGGTCCAGGCGGCCGGCCGTGGGCTGGCTGGTCTCCGGCACCAGTATCTTGGCAATGGTGATGGCCGCGGGCACGCTGATGATCGAGGCGGTCAGGATATGGCCCATCACATTGGGAATCACGGGACCTAAAATGCTGGCATACAGCACCATCACGGTGCCGGCAATGGTGGCCATGCCGCAGGTCATGATGGAAAATATTTCGCTGCGGGTCATGTTCGCCAGGTAGGGCCGGATCAGCAGGGGGGACTCCACCATGCCCACAAAGATGTTGGCCGACAGGCCCACGCCTTCGGCGCCGCCCAGGCCCGCGGTTTTTTGCAGCACCCAGGAAAAGCCCCGCACCACGGCCGGCAGGATCTTCCAGTAGAAAAACAGGGCGGAAAGCGCGCTCATCACCAGCACCAGGGGCAGGGCCTGAAAAGCCAGCATAAAGGTGGCGCCGGGGTCGGTGACGGCAAAGGGAAACCGGTCGCCTCCGCCCAGGTAGCCGAACACCATGGCGGTGCCGGCCCGGGTGGATGTCTCCACGGCCAGGATGATTTTGTTTAACATGAGAAAAAGGTCGGTGGTGCCCGGTGTTTTGAGCAGAAGGACGCCGAGTGCCAGTTGCAGGCCCACGCCCGCGGCCACGGTTTTGAGCCGGACCGAAGAACGGTTTTCGCTGATCAGCCAGGCCATCAGAACAAAGGCCCCAAGGCCCAGAAGGCTTTGTATCATGGGCTTATTCCCTTTTACTTAAATCCAAATCGCGATCGAAAACCATCCATCATTTCTGGGGTTTGGTGTTCCCCGGCAGCACCACCAGGTTGGACTTGTCTTTTTCAAACTTCAGCCCCTTGTGATCCTTGCCCACCTCCTGGACCGAGAGAATCAGGTACATGGAAAGGTGAAGGGTTTTGACCCCCTCCAGCCGTTTTCTCCGGGTCTCCTCCTCGGGGTTAACCACCAGTGCCTGGGTGTCGAACACAAAGTCGGAGATGGCCACAAAACTGATGCCCAGAGAGGAGTCGCCCACGGTTCTGGCTTTCAGGGTGCGGACCTTCTCCTCCTCCGGATCCCGGTAGGTGATGATGTAAAACGTTTCTTTCTTCTTCGGCATGACAGTCCGTCCTTGTGGGTGTGTCCCCGTGCAAGGGGCAAAAAACGCAAACAGCATACCCATCCGGGCCGGGTTTGTCAAAAGATTCAGGCAGGTCGGCTGTTCGGCCGTTTCCCTTACGCTGGCACGCCATATTCCGGTTGACACGAACCGGCGAACTGTATAGTTAGGGGCAACACATTAATTCATCGGGATCGGTATCGGTATCGGTATCGGCGTCGGTCCCGATTCCGATCCCGGAACAGGGAATACGGTCTATTTTTACTGGATTCCGGGTCGGTGCCCGGAATGACACCCGCAGGGATTACTGGATTTTTAATCACCCTGTCGGCGTCGATCCCGATTTCGATCCCGATACCGATAGCGATAATAAAATGAAAATGAAGTTATCCCCTCAACAGGAAGCAGCCGTTCTCCACATGGGCTCCCCGGCACTGGTGACCGCCGGCGCCGGGTCGGGCAAGACCCGGACCCTTACCGCCAAGATCGCCCACCTTATTTCTCTGGGTTACCCTCCGGAGCGGATCCTGGCCATCACTTTTACCAACAAGGCCGCCGATGAGATGAAGCGCCGCCTGGTGGCATTGACCGGCATCCCGGAGACCGGGTTTCCCTGGGTGCGGACCTATCACAGCGCCTGCTATAAAATTCTCTGCGTTCACTGCGGCCTGCTGGGCTATACCACGCCCCTTCAGATTTACGATACCTATCACCAGCGCAAAACCATCACCGACGTGCTGATCCGCATGAACCATGACAAGAAATTTGTTCCCACCATTCTCAACCATATCTCAAAGGCCAAGAACTCGGGCAATCCCGGGGCCTACCTGGACGCCTATCCCTTTATCTCCTATGTGCGCCTGGCCGACGCCTATGAACTGTACGAACGGATGCTAAAAGAGAAAAACGCGGTGGATTTCGACAACATCCTGCTGTGCGTGCGGGATATTCTGCGGGATCACGACGATGTCCGCCGCCGCTACCAGGAGCGGTTTGAATTTATCCTGGTGGATGAGTACCAGGACACCAACAACCTTCAGGAAGACCTTACCGGCCTGCTCTGCCGGGGCGACAACCTCTTCTGCGTGGGCGACGACTGGCAGGCCATCTATTCGTTTCGCGGCAGCAACATGCGCCATTTTCTTTCGTTTGAGCAGCGGTACGCCGATGCCCGGGTGTTCAAGCTGGAGCAGAACTACCGGTCCGCCGACACCATTGTCCGGGTGGCCAATGATATCATCGACTACAACCACGACAAGATGGACAAGACCTGCTTTTCCGAGGAGTCTGGCGGCACTGTTGAGATTTATGAGTTTGACGACGAGGTGGAGGAGGCCCGGTGGGTGGCCCGCAAGGCCGAAGAACTCAACGAGGACGGCGTTCCCTACGACGCCATGGCTGTGCTCTACCGTACCAAGTTTACCTCTCTCTATTTTGAGCACGCCTTCCGCCGGGCCGGGATTCCCTATCACCTGCTGGGCGACCGGGGGTTTTACGACCGCAAGGAGGTCATGGACATCAACAGCTACCTCATGGCCGCGGTGTTTGAAAAGGACGACACCGCCTTTGAGCGGATCATCAACATTCCCCGCCGGGGCGTCGGCGCCAAGACACTGGCGTCCATCAACGACATGCGCACCGGCGCCATGAGCCTTCAGGCGGCGGTTCACCTGGCCCTGGCCGAGCGGCGCCTGTCCGACAAGGTGTACCAGGCCCTTTCCGATCTGATGGCCCTGCTGGACGATATTCGGGACATGCGGCCGGATGCGGCCATTCGCGAGGTGATAGAGCGCATCGGTTATCTGAACTACTTGAAGCAGTACGCGGACGCCGGTTCCATGGATTTTACCGAAAAGGTGGAAAACATCGACCAGTTGATTTCCGCAGCCGCCCGCATGGAGAGCCTGACCGCCTACCTGGAGGAGGCGGCCCTGATCCGGGAGGACAAGGACGACGAGGAGGGCGGCTTCGGGGTCAACCTGGCCACCATTCACGCGGCCAAGGGACTGGAGTTTCACACCGTGTTTGTGGTGGGGTGCGAGGAGAACCTGTTGCCCCACTGGAAGTCCCTGGAGGAGGAAGATGACCTTCAGGAGGAGCGGCGGCTGATGTATGTGGCCGCCACCCGGGCGGCCCGGTGCCTGTTCCTGACGGCCGCGGGTTTTCGAAAAGGCCAGTTCAACCGCCGCAGCCGGTTTTTGTTTGAAATCGAGCGGTCACTGTAGTTTATTTTACCAGGTCGCAGATAAGCTTTAAGCCCTTGTCTAAGGGGATCTTGCTCATGTTGATCACCAGGTGGTAGATGCAGGGCCTGTCATAATCCTTTTTCCCCAGCTTGGCATAGAGACTTTTCCTGCGTCTCTCCCCGTCCCGCACCGCCTGAAGGGCCTGGGAATCCGTGAACTTGTAGTGGCGCTTCATAAAGTCGATCCGGTCCTTCTTGTCGGCGATCAACTCGATGTGGTAGGCGTTTTCCATCTCCTGAAGGATATACTGTCCACCTCGGCCCAGGATTACCAGATTGTCTTTTTTGGCAAATTCGGTGATCACTTCCCACAGCTTTTCGACGTAGATATCTTCATCCATGTAGCCGATTGCTTCACCGGTGAGCCGTTCCATGTAACCTTTGCTCAGGGCGCTGGATATGAACTTGGAAAAAAGACTACCCGCGGATCGTTCAATGCTCTTAATGGTCTGGGGCGATACCCGTGCCCGTTTTGCCAGTTCCTGAATAACAGCGTCATCAAGGAACTGGTAGCCCAGTTTTTTGGCCACCTTGACGCCAAGGGTCCGTCCGCCCGCGCCGAACTGCCGGGAAATTGTGATCACAGCCATTGTGTCGCCTCGTGAAATGTTAAACCGGAAATGTACGCACCGTGCGTATCAACCAACCTACAATAAAACATATGAGCCCGGAAATCCAGTCTTTTGCGTTCTTTTGTGCCGGCTTGATACCTCCGGCCACCGGTGTGGCAGACCCGTTTCGCCGGCTTAGAAACAGCTGGATTCATCCCAGCAGTGGGTGCAGAGTTTTTCCTTGGGAAGGCCAATGGCGGTTACCAGGTTGTCCATGGTCTGGAACTTGAGACTGGTGAGGTTAAGACGCTTACGGATTTTTTCCACCATCTGTATCTGCTCTTGTGTTCCGGCCGTGGCATACCGGTCCAGGTTTT
This sequence comes from Desulfosudis oleivorans Hxd3, assembly GCF_000018405.1. NCBI lineage: Bacteria > Pseudomonadati > Thermodesulfobacteriota > Desulfobacteria > Desulfobacterales > Desulfosudaceae > Desulfosudis > Desulfosudis oleivorans. Next base: position 2,567,510 of record NC_009943.1, on the reverse strand, counting down.
TGTCCTCAACCCCCTCGATTTCCATGATGGCCCGGCGCCCGGCAAGGTCTAATGTGGAGCGGGACTGGGAAAAGTTTAAAAAAGGACAGGGAAAGATCAGGGTGGGGCAGGCGGCCCGCATGTGAACCTCTTTAGCGCCCCGGTCAAACAGCAGCTTGATGGTGTCCTGCAACTGGGTGCCCCGCACGATGGAGTCTTCGCAGAAAAGAATACGCTGGCCCTTGATCAGGTCGGTCACGGGAATCAGTTTCATTCGGGCCACCAGGTCCCGCATCTGCTGGTTCTGGGGCATGAAGCTGCGGGGCCAGGTGGGGGTGTACTTGACAAAGGGCCTTTTGTAGCGGATGCCCTTCTGGTTGGCGTATCCCACGGCATGGCCGATGCCCGAGTCGGGAATGCCGGCCACGAAATCCACTTCCACGTCATCGCTGTCGGCCAGGGCGTTGCCACACCGGTACCGCACGGTTTCCACGTTGATGCCTTCGTAGCTGGAGGCCGGATAGCCGTAATAGACCCAGAGAAAGGAGCAGATCTGCATTTTATCTTCCGGCGTTTTGAGCGATTCGTAGCCGTCCGGGGTCAGGCGGATGATCTCGCCGGGGCCGATGTCCCGGTCCACTTCGTATTCCAGGTTGGGAAAGGCACAGGTTTCCGATGAAACCGCCAGTGCCCCGTCTTTTCTGCCGATCACGATGGGCGTGCGGCCCAGCCGGTCTCTGGCCGCGTAGATGCCGTCCCGGCAGAGAATCAGCATGGTGCAGGAGCCCTGAATGGCCGCCTGGGCATGGACGATGCCTTCCACAAAAGAGTCTTTTTCACAGATCAGCATGGCCACCAGTTCGGTGGGGTTGATGCCGATGGGGCTGATCTCGGAAAAGTGCTGCCGCTTGGAAAAGGCTTTTTTTGTCAGATCCTCTATGTTGTTGATCTTGGTCACCGTTACCAGACCAAAGGTTCCCATGTGTGAACTCATGAGAATGGGCTGGTCTTCGGTGTCGCTGATCACGCCGATGCCGGTGTTGCCGTGCAGGCCGGGCAGGTCGGGTTCAAACTTGGTGCGAAAATAGGAGCTTTCCAGGCTGTGGATTTTCCGGGAAATCTCTTTTGCGTTGCGGACCGCCATGCCGCCCCGCTTGGTGCCCAGGTGGGAAAGATAGTCCGTGCCGTAGAACAGGTCGTTGACACAATCGGTTCTGGATACACATCCGAATACGCCGCCCATGATATACAGTTCTCCTTAATGTTTTTTCCGGTCAGAAAGTAACAGTGTACGAATCCCCCTGATACCAGAAATCGGGCATATTTCAAACGGAAATCTCATAATCCTGGGAAGGCTTGATATTCCGATCTTTTTGGTCGGTCGCCGGCCCTGCTCGATCATCAGTGGGCGGCGCGGGCAAACCGCAGGTTGCCCGTGAACGTCATGCCGGAAACGAAGCACGGGCAAGCTGTCGCTTGGCCCGTGGCACCCATCAACGGCCGGCCGTTGATACCGTTCTGCCGAATGCCCTTACGGGCACACTACAAACATGGATGGTTTAAGCCCAGACGGTCTCCACAATGACGACCCTCGCCCATTGCGGCGCAGCCGAAGGCCAAGCCGCAGGGCGATGTTTCTTTTGGGTACTTTTCTTTGCGCCAAAGAAAAGTACATAGAAAATGGAGTGTGAAAAATCATTTGATTTGGATGCCGGATTCCACCTTTGCCAAGGCTATGGCGGACAGGCGGGTTCCGGGATGACGGAAGCCGGAAAGGCAGATGTACGGGGATTCGCCTGAATCGGGGGTTTTACGAAGCCGGCAGCATCTGAACAAGGACCTTGCGGGTGCGGGGGCCGTCAAACTCGCAGAAGAAAACCGACTGCCAGGTGCCTAAAACCAGCCGGCCGTTTTCCACGATGACCATGACCGAACTGCCCACAAGGGTTGCCTGGACATGGGCGTCTGAATTGCCCTCGCTGTGGGCAAAGGGCGTGTCCTCCGGCACCAGGGTTGCCATGTGCGCCAGGATGTCCCGCCGCACATCCGGATCCGCGTTTTCGTTAATGGTGACACCGGCCGTGGTGTGGGGCACAAAGACCACCACCGCACCGTTCTCCATGCCGGCGGATGAAACCGCCCTGCGCACTTCAGCGGTGATGTCGGTCATCTCTTTTCTCTGCCGGGTTTCAACGGAAAAGGAGATCATGTTTTGTCTCCGCGTTTTGGAAGGGTTATCCGCTGTTTGTAAAACGGCCCTGTCCCGTGGCCTCCAGAACGGTCCACCAGAGCTTGCTGTGAGGGCTGACCTGCTTGCGTTTGCCCACGGTAAGGGACATGGGCACATGAACAAAATGGTTGTTCCAGTGGCTCACCAGCATACGGGTTTTGCCGGCCATGGCCGCGTGAACCGCGTCCCGGCCCAGAAAACCGCAGAATACACTGTCGTTGGCGTTGGCCGGCAGGCTGCGGATCATGTAGCTGGGATCGATGTATTTTAAGGAGATGGGGATGCCGCGGGACTTGAAGTGGGCCGTGATCCGTTCCCGCAGAAAAAGCCCGATGTCGTTGAGCCGAATGTTGCCGGAGGCATCCGTGGCATTGGTGCCGTCGCCGAAAAATTTCTGACCGGCCCCCTCGGCCACCACGATGACGGCGTGCTTTCGCCGCTTGAGCCGCTGTTCCAGGGCGGCCAGAAGGCCGTGATCCCCTTCCAGGTCAAAGTCGATCTCTGGAATCAGTACGAAGTTGACATCCTGGCGGGCCAAGGTGGCGGTGGCGGCAATAAAGCCCGAGTGGCGGCCCATGAGTTTGATCAGGCCGATGCCGTTGGGATAGCCCTCAGCTTCGTTGTGGGCCCCCTTGATGGCTTCGGTGGCGATGTCCACGGCCGTGTCAAAACCGAAGGAACGGGAGATCAGGTGAATGTCATTGTCAATGGTCTTGGGAATGCCCACCACGCTGATCTTCAGGTTGCGCCGGCCGATCTCTTCAGCGATTTTTGTTGCCGCCATCAGGGTGCCGTCGCCGCCGATCATGAAAAGAATGCCCACGTGCATTCGCTCCAGGGAATCCACGATCTGTGAGATGTCCTGGGGCCCCCGGGAGGAGCCCAGCATCGAACCACCGGTGTTGAGAATATTGGCCACCAGTTCCGGGGTGAGATCCACCACCTCGTGGCCGCAGTCCGGAATGAATCCTTCCAGGCCGTAGCGGATGCCGTGAATGCTTTTTACGCCGTACCGGTAGTAGAGTTCCAGCACGATGGCCCGAATGATGTCGTTTAAGCCGGGGCACAGCCCACCGCAGGTAACCAGGGCGCACCGCACCTTGCTGGCATCGAAAAATATCTTTTTTCGCGGCCCGGCCATCTCAAAGGATAACGGCGTTTTCCCCTGTTGGATACGGGCCTGAATAATATCGGGATTGACATTGACCAGGACCCGGGCCGTGTCGTCGGTAAAGTCCTTTTCCGGGTCAATGTTGGGCTCCCGAAGAATGGGAGAGGTTACTCTGGGCTCGCCCAGCTGTTCAATCAGGGTCTCTTCATTGGTAAAATCAAAATTCATGGGGCTGCCTCAAGTGCCGGGCGGAAGTTTTCCCCGGCCCGTTTATGGTTGATGGCTTCGTAAAAAGCCCAATACCTGTGTTGCGCTGCATTCACTCGTCACTGCGACGTACGATAAGTACGCCTCATTCCTCGGGATTTGCGGCGCCTTGATTTTGAACTTTTTACTTTGCCATCCCAAATAAATTTTTTATGAGTTCATCATGGTTTACCGGCCGTTGAACTTGAACGCCCCTTTGCCCAGGATGTCGTGCAGGTGCAGAATGCCACACACCTTTTTGCCGGCGGCGGTCACCGGCAATGCCGTGACCTGGTGCTGCTCCAGGATGTTCAGTGCGTCGTAGACCGGGGAGTCCGGATGGACGGTCAAAGGGTTTTTCGTCATTATGCTGTCCACGGGGCCGCCCGACAGGGGTTCTTTTGCCAGATACAACCGCCGAAGGTCACCGTCTGTCAGAATGCCTGCCAGGGTGTTGTTTTTTCTGACCACCAGCAGTGCCCCCAGGTTCTGACGGTCCAGGACGGCCAGGGCCTCCTCAATGGGGGTTTTGACCGGAACCGCGGGCACCCTGTCACCGGTGAGCATGATCTCCGATACGTTGAGGGCCAGGCGCCGGCCCAGGGAGCCGCCGGGGTGGAACCGCTGGAAATCACTGGACTTGAAGTCTTTTCTGATGCTCAAGGACACGGCCAGGGCGTCGCCCATGGCCATAAGGGCCGTGGTGCTGGTAGTGGGGGCCAGTCCCAGGGGGCAGGCCTCTTTTTTCACGCCCACATTAATTACGATATCGCTCTGCCGGGCCAGGGAGGAGTGGGTATTGCCGGTAAAGGCGATTACCCTGCAGCCCACGTTGCGGATTGTGGGAATCAGGCCGGTAAGTTCTTCGGTCTCTCCGCTGTTAGAGAGGCCCAGAAAGACGTCCTTCGGCCCCACGATGCCCAGGTCGCCGTGCATGGCCTCCACCGGATGGAGAAACAGGGCACGGGTGCCGGTGCTGTTGAGGGTGGCCACGATTTTCTGGCCCACGATGCCCGATTTGCCGATGCCGCTGACAACCAGCCGGCCTTTTGACCGGCAGATCAGGTCCACCGCCTTTTCAAACTGGTGGTCCAGGTTGGCGGCCACCTCCAGAATTCCTTTTGCCTCATTCTTCAGAACATCAATGGCCTGCTGAGTGATGTCCGTGATCTCTTTTTTCTGTTTCATTATAATATCTTTCGTAACCTTATCTCACTCTTGCTCATATTCTGCCGTGACGTTAATATGAATGATATGGCGTTAATTATCAAGGGGAATATAACGATCCGGCCCGCCCTGCTTCAGGGCGTGTCCCTGTTTTCGCCGGCCCGGTCAAAGTGCCGGACCAGATCGACCACTTCGGTCGCGCGTTGTGCCCGGACAAGGGCTGTCCGGTATTTTTCGTCTTTTATCAGCAGCATCAGCCGCGCAATGATACGCAGGTAGACTTCGGCCAGCCGGCTTTTTTCCCGCAGATCGCCGGCCCCTGCCTCAGGCCCGCACACCAGGAAGATGATGGTCACGGGCCGGCCGTCTGCGGCATGCCAGGCAATGGGGGAGGTGGCAATACCAAGGATAATAAAGAAATCAGAAATGCCGGCCAGCCGGGCATGGGGAATGGCCACTCCCAGGCCGATGCCGGTGGTGACAATCCGTTCCCGCTCCATCACAGCCGCTTCAAGGATGTTTTTCTTCATCCCCGGCACCAGGCGGCAGGCATGGCGCACCAGTTGACGAATAGCCGGAATCCGCGTTGTTTCGTCCAGAAAAACGACGCGTTCCTCTGTGATCAGTTCATTCAGATGTATGGCGGTGGCGGACGGTCTCATGTTCTGAACCTGTCATAAGCCTGCCGGGCCTCCTGCTCGATTTCGGGCAGCCTGTCCATGTACCGGGGCGAAACGTGAAAGACGGAAAACCGTCTGGCCCCGGACCGGCCGGCCAGTTCCCCGGCCTGGGCCGCGGTCAGGTGTTTTTTCTCACGGGCCGCTTCCCGGTCCGCATCCAGAAAATAGGCCTCGATAAAGAGGTGGTCCGCGTTTCGGGCAAAGGCCATGATGCGTTCGACGTTATCCGGAGAAAAGGCCACGTCGGTGATGTAGACGATTTTCTGACCTGGTGTGATAAGGGCGATATCCTGTGCCAGGGCCGCCAGTCCAAACGCCTGAAGCGTGTCTCCCGCGGGAACAGTAATTGATGTGTTCGGTGGAGCCTGTTCATACAGGGCCTTTTTAAAGGATTGAAGCCATGGCCCCGGTTCCAGTCCCCGCGCGGTCAGCGCCTCTTTTTTGATGTTGATGTGAAACCGCTCTTTCAGGCAGAACCCCAGGCAGGGGGTGCCGTGGTCCAGAATGACGGCGGAGATGGTAAACCCCGGCGCCTCCAGCAGGGTGCCGGTCCAGGGCGAGGACCGGGGCGGTGCCGTGGGCGCGAACCGGTCCTGACATCGATACCACTGGGTCCGCATGCCCCGGGATGTTACTTCCGTCACCTGCAGGCGAAGGCTTTTTTCATAGCGGTCGGTGAGGTTCCATGTGTAGGCCCCGAGTTTGCCGCTGATATTGCTCAGAAAGTTTTCTGGGCCGAACAGGTGAACCTTCCTGTCCCGGCCCAGGGCCAGGCGAAGAAAACGGTCAAATCCGGCAAAATGGTCGATATGGGTGTGGGAGACAAAGATGTGGGTCAGCTTCAGAATGTCCCGGGGCGCCAGGTTGTTGATTTCGCCCAGGTCAAAGGCCAGTGCCCTGTTTTCAAAAAGAAAATTGATAAAGAGGCAGGGATCGTCAAACGGGTGGTTGACCAGAAAGGGGTGGAAGGTCGGTCGCATCGCCTCTTGAGTGGGCAGACCATGAACCGCTTTGGCAGGACCCTGCCGGGCCGATCCATGCACTGACCGGATTTATGAAAGATACTTGGTGACCTGCCGGTTGATGCAGACGTATATCTCCTCGTCGGAACCGTAGACATCCACGGTATCCTTGTGGTTGATCACCTTTTCGATCACGAAGGCTGTCACGTAGAGGCTCACGATGTTGGGAGTAGTGGTGATTCCCCGGAAAGGGGCCACGCTGTAGTCCACGTCAAAATCATCGGCCCGGGTCAGCTCTTCCAGGCACTTGTGAATCATCTCCTCCAGGCCGTTCTGGTTGTGGGTCTCCACGTACCCGGTCTCAATGAGCTTGGAGGTGATGGCGTTGGCCAGTGTCTCTGATATGTCTCTGACCCTGGAGATGGCGTTTCTGCGTTCATACTCCTTTGAGGACTCTATCCGGGAGAGCAGTTGCGACTCCCTGCTGCCCTTGTGGAAGACTTTTCCCATATGCAAATACCTCTTTTTTATCAAAGCGTCATGGATGAAAACTAGGTAACAATAATGGGTGCGGCCCATGAATGCAAGGGAAAATTGCGGCCCGGACGGATTTGCCGGGTTGTCCGGAAATTTCACCTGTAATATCCAGGTCAGAGGGAAGGCGATCGGCTGCTGTGTTCCGGCTACTCGGCAAAGGCGTCTTCAATGATGATTTGCGGGGCGCCGGAGCCGTTCCAGGTGTCTTGCCGCAGCCGGAAGAGGATTCGTCTGAAAAAAGAGGACTCCTGATGTGATGCCGGGGTGTTGAACCAGATGGCGGCAATACCCCTGTCCGTTCCGGGGTGGGCCAGGGTCATTTTCCGGTGCCGGCCGTTGATCATGAAGGTGTCGCTGGCCCGTACATTGCGGGCTGAAAACAGCGGCTCCGGGTTACCGGCGCCAAAGGGGGAAAGCCCTTCGATCTCCCGGACCAGGGTGTTAGTGATGCGGTCCATGGCCAGCTCGCAGTCTACCTCAACGGCCGGGACAAAGTCGCCGGGTGTGGTCTGCTGCCGCACAATATACTCAAACTGTGTCTCAAACGCGGCCAGGTTCTCCATGCGAATGCGGAAACCCGCGGCCTGGGCGTGGCCCCCGAAGTCCTCGAAGAGCCGGGCGCATCCCTTGAGGGCGTCGTAAAGGTGAAGGCCGGGGATGCTGCGGGCCGATCCGATGCCCATGTCTCCGGAAATGGTGATCAGGGCCACGGGCAGGCTGTAGCGCCGCGCGGCCCGTGACGCGGCGATGCCGATCACACCCTGGTGCCACTGGCGATGGGCCAGTACCAGGGAACGCCGTTCCTTGATGGTGTTGATGCGATCATTGACAATCTGCTGAATCTCACCCGAAATCTCCTCTTCAATCATCTGCCGTTTGGTGTTGAGCCGGTTGAGCCGGCCCGCTATTTTTACGGCGACCTCCTTTGTTTCGGCCAGCAGCAGTTCCAGGGCTGTTGCGGCATGGTCGATCCGGCCCGGCGCGTTAAGCCGGGGAGCCAGCCGAAAGGCCACGTCTTCGGCGGAAAGGGCCGGTTTTTTGATCTTTGCGCCGGCAATCAATGCCTCTATACCCGGCCGGGAGGGGGTGCGGAGCAGTTCCAGGCCGGTTCTGACCAGAATCCGGTTTTCGCCGGTCAGGGGAACGATATCGGCGATGGCGCCGATGGCCACCAGGTCACAGCAGGCCTTGAGGTTGGGCTCGGGCCGGGTTTTCCAGAACCCCTTTTCTCGCAGAAAGGCCCGCAGGGCGATCAGCAGGTAGAAGGCCACGCCCACGCCGGCCAGATCGCCCAGGCCCGACGGGCAGCCGGCCTGGGCCGGGTCGATCACGGCCAGGGCCGTAGGCGGTTCGGCCGGTGCCTGGTGATGGTCGGTGATGATCAGGTCAATACCCGCCTCCCGGCAGGCCAGGGCCGCGGCATGGCTGGTGATGCCGCAATCCACGGTGATCAGCAGCGAGGCCTTGTGCGTGGCGGCAACCTCGGTGATGTGCCGGGGCTTGAGACCGTACCCCTCCAGAATCCGGTGGGGCAGGTGATGCCGGACCGTTGCACCGGCCTGTGTGAGGAACCCCACCAGAAGAGCGGTGGCGGTGATGCCGTCAGCATCATAATCGCCGAACACCAGGATGGTTTCATGGTTGATCAGGGCCGAGTGAATGCGGGCCACGGCCGTGTCTATACCTTTCATGGAAAAGGGAGAGGGCAGGTCGGCCACGGTGGCGGACAGGAAGTGCCGGGCCTGTTTTACCGATAGAATGCCCCGATTGACCAGCAGGGACGCGGCAATGTCCGAGCAGGGCAGGGCCTTTGCAATGGCGGTAACGGCCGAGGGATCGGGTTGTCTGGTGTTTATATTCCGGGTCATGAATTCTGCTGTATCCAGGGTGGATGGGCCGTCCGTGCAACGCAAGGTCGTTCATGCAACGCCGGGCACCGGCTGTTCATAAGTACAGTCATGGGCTGAACAAGTCAAACATTTTGTCCGGCCTCGCGTTTTGCCGGTGCGGATGGCTTTGACATTGTCTCATAAATAGTATACGTCAATGAGACGGTCGATCAACAAAACCCTATGGATAAAGGTGAAGCAAAGCGAATGAATAAGGGCACCATTCTTTTTTTGTGCAGGGATAACAGCGCCAGAAGCCAGATGGCAGAGGGCTTTGCCAGGCAAATGGCCGGTGACAATATTTCGATTTTCAGTGCGGGCATCACGCCCGATCAGGAGGTCCACCCCATGGCCGTGGAGGTGATGGCCGAGCATGGCATTGATATTTCCGGCCATCGGCCCAAGGCGGTTTCAGCGTTGAGAGCGGGCCATTTCGACCTTGCCGTGGACCTCTGCCAGACCCTTGGCCAGGAGTTTCCCATGCTGGCCGGATTCCCCCCCCTGGTGTGCTGGACCGTGGCCGATCCGGCGGAAGCTGTGGGGGATCTTGAGGGCCAACGGGTGGCATTCCGGGAAGCGGCCCGGATTATAAAGGACTTGGTCCACGACCTTCTGAACCGGGGATATTACGCCTCTTTTTCTCTATACAAGGCCAATATCGAACGGCTTATCGACAACCTTCACGAGGGGGTTCTGGCCCATGACCTGGGCCGGAAAATCTTTTTTTTCAGCAAAGGGGCTGAAAGGATCACCGGCCTGTCCGCCGTGGACGTGATCGGTAAAAACTGTCACGACGTGTTTGTTCCCCGCCTGTGCGGAGAGAACTGCTCTTTCTGTGATGGGTGCGAACCCCCGACGTTTCAGAAAAAGAGTTATTCCACCGTGGCGCCGGAAATTGAGGGCCAGCGCAAAGAGCTGGATGTGACGGTGGTGCCCCTGCGGGACCCGGCCGGCCGTATTCAGGGCGTCGTGGCGGCTCTGGCCGACCAGACCGCCTTCAAGGAGGCGGTCCGCGGCCAGAAGGGGGAGGATGGATTTGCCGGCATCATCGGCCGAACACCGGAGATGCGAAGCCTTTTTCACCAGATTCGCGACCTGTCGGTCTATGATGTGCCGGTGAATATCAGCGGTGAGACCGGCACCGGGAAAGAACTGGTGGCCCGGGCCATTCACGGCGAAAGCACCCGGCGTAACGGACCGTTTGTGCCCATCAACTGCGGTGCCCTGCCCGAGGGGCTGGTGGAAAGCGAACTGTTCGGCCATGTGCGGGGCTCTTTTTCTGGGGCCGTGCGTGACAAGAAAGGCCGGTTTGAGCTGGCCCATAACGGGACCATCTTTTTAGACGAGGTGGCCGAGCTGCCCATGTCCACCCAGGTCAAGCTGCTGCGGTTTCTCCAGGAGGGGGTCCTGGAAAAGGTGGGCAGTGAAAAACAGACCTCGGTGGATGTGCGGGTGATCAGCGCCACCAACAAGAACCTGAAAAAAGAGGTGGCAAAGGGGACGTTCCGCGAAGACCTTTACTACCGGCTCAACGTGGTGCCCATTCACCTGCCGCCGTTGCGCATGCGGAAAAACGACATTCCCCTGCTGGCCAACTATTTTGTCAGGCATGCGGCCATGGGCGCCCGAACCGGCAATGTCACCATCACCGATGATGCCATGGGCCTGCTGGCGGAATACGCGTGGCCCGGCAATGTGCGGGAGCTTCAGAATATCATTCAGTTCCTGGTAATCAAGGCGTCCGGTAACAAGATCACGGCGGCCCATCTGCCGCCGGAAATTCAGGGCGACGGCACGCCGCTTCCCCAGAAGCGGGGCCGGCGCAACAAACTGGACACGGGCAGCGTGGAAACGGCCCTGGCAAAAGCCGGCGGCAACAAGGCCAAGGCGGCCCGCCTGCTGGGCGTGGGCCGGGCCACCCTCTACCGGTTTCTCAACGACCACCCCGATATTGTTGCTGATGAAGAGATCTGACCCGAATATTTTATTTCTTCGTGTCTTCGTGTCCAGGCACTCCGCCGGTCTGATGAGACAGGCCATTTATTAGCACGAAGGTCACGAAGATCACGAAGCACACGAAGCCGGCCGGCCGGTTCCGGATTGTTCAGTGATTTCGATCCCGATCCCGATCCCGATAGCGATCCCGATTGGTTGGGCTACATCTTTCTTCTCTCCAGGATTTCTCCCCTGGCCGACACCGTGATCACCTCCATGGGGACCTTGACCCCTGCGGTCTGCATGGCCTCTTTTAAAATCATGGGCAGGCCGGAGCAGCAGGGCACCTCCATCATCACGCAGGTGACGCTTTTGATGCCGGCCGTGGCAAATACCTGGGCAAATTTCTCCACATAGGCCTTTTTGTCGTCAAACTTGGGGCACCCGATCATGATGGCCCGGCCCGGCAGAAATTCGGTGTGAAGCCGGGGAAAGGCAACCGGCACACAGTCGGCCGCCACCAGCAGGTCCGCGCCCTTTAAAAAAGGGGCTGTCGGGGGCACCAGGCTGATCTGCACCGGCCAGTGGCCCAGGGCCGATGCCGGAGTCGGGGCCGTGGCCCGGGGCTGGTTGGCCGCCTGGCAGGGCGTTGCCTCCATAAAAGTCTGCACGTGGGAAGAGGGGCACCCGCAGGTCAGTGTGGCCGGGGCCTTTTTTTCTTCTGCCTGAAGTGTTTCCAGGTGTTTTTCCACGGCCGCCTCGTCAAACTCATCGGCCTCCCGTTCCACAATGTGAAGCGCGTCCTCAGGGCAGTCGCCGATGCAGGCGCCCAGCCCGTCGCACAGGTTGTCCGACACCACCTTTGCCTTGCCGTTGATGATGGCAATGGCGCCCTCGGCGCAGGCCAGCACGCACTGGCCGCAGCCGGTGCATTTTTCCTCGTCTATTTCTATGATTTTTCTTGTCACTTTCATGGCATTTTCCTTTGATTATTGTTTCAGCAGCACTCTTTTGGCCACCTGCCTGCCGGTTTCGGTAAACAGGTCGTTTGCGATGATTTTTTTCAGCCGCTGGGGATCGCCCGGCTTTTCCTTTTGCGCCTCTTCAAGGTTGGTGATCAGGTCGGCGTCGTAGAGCACCTTGAAATTGATGGTTTCGTTTTCCCTGGGGTGGTGATGGTGCCCGACAATATCACACACCTCGTCGATCAATTCCGGGCGGGCGCTGGTTTTTTCAAGAATGGCCCGGGCGATGGCCGGTCCCTCTTCTTCCTGGTACCGGGCCGCGGTGCTGTTGTGTTTGCGCTCGGCCTCGTGAATGCCGATATCGTGAAGATAGGCGGAACAGAGAATCACGGCCAGGCCGGCCGGGGCCTCCTGTTTGGCGATCTCCTCGGCGTACCGGGCCACGCGGGTGGCATGGCCGATGCGCTTGAAGTCCTGCTTGAAGTAGCGCTTCATTTCGATGGCCACCCGGTCCTTGAGCAGGTTCTCCCGCTGGGCCAGCAGTTCCGGGGGCAGGTTGCCGATGCACTGGGCCGCGTGTTCGCAATAGGCCGCGCACCCGAAATCCATGCCCGGATTTAAAAACTTGTGGCCGCACGCGCCGCAGGCACGGGTGGTGTCGTCCTTGAAAAACTCTACGGCCGCCCCGCATTTGGGACATTTGGCCTCGGAAATGTCGCTGCCTTTCCAGTAGCGAGTATCCTGTCCTGGGCATTTCATATTGTATCCTCCTCTGGTATCGCACCGCCGGTATTTGTTTTCTGCCCGGCCCGTTTATCCTAATGTTGATTGCAAAATAACTCAACCTGGATGAATCGGCATTGACTTAAATCAAGAATCCTGTTTTTTTCGTAAACACTTTAATGCCCTTCATCTTACGCCTGTTCGATTTTGACCCCGACGGAATGCGACGAAAATTCTCTTCGTGTTCTTCCAGTCCTTCGGGCGCTTCGTGTTGCAACGTCCTGTCGGCTCAATCGGCTGGTTGTTTTTTAACACGAAGAAAACGAAGAAAAGAAGGGCACGAAGAAGGACGCTGCAGTAACGGCCCTTTGTATGAATAAGTTGACACGCTTTGCCGGTTCGTGTTCAATACATCACGCAGCTTATAAAAAGGAGACCGAATGGATCCCGCCACTGTTATTGCCGAGGCCCCTCTGTTTGCCGGCCTTCCTGCCGACCAGCTCGAAAAAGTGGCCAGAATCGCCCAGTCAAAACCCTTTGAAAAGGGGGAGATGATATTTTCCGATGGCCAGAAAGCCGACGGATTTTACGTGGTGGCGCAAGGTCGCATCAAGGTGTTCAAGGTCTCCCTGGACGGCAAAGAGCAGATTCTTCATATTTTCGGCCCGGGTGAGCCCGTGGGCGAGGTGCCGGTTTTTGCCGGCAGCGCCTTTCCGGCCGGGGCCGCAGCCCTTGAAAAGAGCCTGCTGCTGTTTTTTCCAAAAACCGTCTTTGTCCGGCTCCTGGAAGAAAACACCCCCCTGGTGCTTAACATGCTGGCCGTTCTCTCCCGGCGGCTGAGACAGTTTACCGTGCAGGTGGAAAACCTTTCGTTAAAAGAGGTACCCGGCCGCCTGGCCGGGTACCTGCTGTTTCTGGCAAAGGAGCAGAAGGATACCCGGCGCGTGGAGCTGTCCATTTCCAAGGGCCAGCTGGCCAGCCTGCTGGGCACGATTCCGGAAACCCTTTCCCGCATTCTTGCAAAGATGCGGGATACCGGCCTGATCGAGGTGGAGGGCGCCGTTATTTCGCTTCTGGACATCGAGGGCCTGGAGCTGCTGGCAGCGGACGGCCGCCTGTAATTGTAGCTCGCGGGGCAGCTTTCCCCTTTTTCGGAATGGTGAAGCGGAGGTTTTATGATGAATGCGTCAAACCATTTTCTTAAAGTGCTGTTGCTCAATGCGGGCAACGGGTTTTACCGCATGCAGCGGTACGCGGTGGGCGATTTTTTCGGGCCTGTGGACCTGGGCATTCACCTGGCCTACAAGCACCACAGCCTCAACATCGGGGCCGGGCTCCTGGCCGGGTCGGTGCTGCCCGGCTCCAACCGGCTGATTGTCACCGGCATATCGCCCTGCTGGCACGGCTTTTACATCTCCTCCATGGGCGGGGCGGCCCTGGTGTTCGACAACCTGGGCATCAACATGCTCTCCATCCTCGGCAAGGCCTCTCAGCCTTCTCTTTTATACCTGAACCGCACCCATGGTGAGGAGATTGAGGTGGAGCTGGTTCCGGTCCAGCCCGACCGGATCTGGAGCCAGGGCCGCCGGGGTGTCTATGCGGTCATGGACTACGCCCTTGAAACGTTTGCCGCCCGGTATGAAGATGATCCGAGAGTGCTGGCCGTGGGACCGGCGGCCCTGTGCACCGATATCGGGGCGATCTGCTCGGCCCCGCTGAAAAAAGGGGAGCTGACCCACGCCGACACCTGGGCCGGCAGAGGGGGCTTTGGCACCAAGCTGCTGCAGGAGCACGGCATCCTTGGCGTCATTTATGGCGGCACCCATGTGGACGAGGACTTCTGCAACCGGTCCGTGGCCGACCAGTGGTTTGAGGACAAGTTTAACCAGCGCATGGCCGCCAAGGACATGGAGGCTACGGCCAAGTACCGGTTTGATCCGAAGTTCAACACCGGTGGCACCTTTGGCGTGAACTACGCCTCCATGGAGGGCAACCTGCTGGCCTTCAACTACCGCTCCATCTACTGGAGCGAGGAAGAGCGCCGAAACCTGCATTCGCGCCTGGTGCTGGACCACTACCTCAAACAGTTCAACGAAGAGACGATTGTGCCCAAACAGCAGCGCACCTGCGGCGAACCCTGCGCCGCGGTATGCAAAAAGCTGAACGGTGAATATAAAAAGGATTACGAGCCCTACCAGGCCATGGGGCCGCTGTGTGGTGTTTTTGATCAGCGGGCCGCCGAGGCCCTTAATCACCATGGCGATACCCTGGGGTTTGACGCGATTTCAGCGGGCGGGGTGATCTCCTGGCTGATGGACTGCCTGGACGAAAACCTGATCGCACCGGAAGCGCTGGGCGTGGAGGGCCGGCCCCGGTGGAAGATGGATGATTTTGACGTAACCCATGACTCCATGCACAATGCCCGGCTGGGCATCGCCCTGCTGGACCAGATGACAACACCTGGGGGCAAAATTCCCCTGGCGTTCGGGGCCCGCAAGTTTGCCCGCCGCCTGGCCCGGGAAAAGGGAAAAGCGGTGCGGGACCGGTTCGTGTATCTCGCCTTTGCCCGCCAGGGCTGGATGGTGCCCAACCAGTACTGGACCCCCGGCGCCTTTGCGCCCATGGCCATCATGGGCAAGTACTACATGCACTATGGCCGAGATTTTCTGCCGCCCCGGGACCTGGGCCGCGAATGCGCCCGCCGCCTGGTCCAGGAGCTGATGCTCGACAACATGGGCATGTGCCGGTTTCACCGGGGCTGGGCCGAAGAGATGATGCCCGATATAGTGGAAAAGATTTTCGGGGAAAAGAAGCGGTTTTTGCGTTCCATTCACCTGACCGCCGGCCGTATCGCCAGCCGCAATGCCTCGGTGTTCTGGGAGCCGGAACGCGTGGCCGACCTGGTGGCCGGTTTCCTGAAAAAGAAAAAAACGGTTGATGACATCAAGAACGAAGCGCTGGACCGATGGATCGATTTTTTTGACACGGACAAAAACGCCGCCGCCTATGAATTCTGGTACGAAATTCACAAGGGCATTCACGAATCCCTGCGGGAGTTTCCCGACTAAGGGACCGGCAAACGTTTTTCCCTTTTCATCGGGCCGGTGCCGGGGTAAAAAGGCGAAGGCTGTCGATCAACAGAAAAAATACGACACGGTAATCGGAGTATTATATGACACAGACATGGCAACGCATCATCAGAATCCCGGTGTTGTGGTACCGGTCAGTTCAGGACCGGCTGAGGCAGCAGCGGCAGAAAAACGAATTAGAAGAGTGGGAAAAAAAGGGACGCCCCGCGCCGCCGCCCCATATCATCAAACAGCGGATGCTGGCCGAATATGCCGGACGTTTCGGCCTGAAAATCCTGGTGGAGACCGGCACTTTCTATGGCGACATGGTGGACGCCATGAAGAACACCTTTGAGCGCGTCTACTCCATTGAACTCAGCCCGGCCCTTTACCAACGGGCAGCGGAAAGATTCCGCAAATTTTCGCACATCAAGCTGATTCAGGGCGACAGCGGTACTGAGTTGGGTAACCTGATGGCAACCATCGATAAACCGGCCCTGTTCTGGCTGGACGGCCACTACTCTGCCGGAGAAACCGCCAAAGGGGAAAAGGAGACGCCTGTGTTTGAGGAACTGGGCCACATCTTCAACACGACGGAACAGGGGCACGTGATTCTTATTGATGACGCCCGCTGTTTCGGCACTTATCCCGCTTATCCCACCATGGAGGAGTTGACCGGGTTTATTCGGTCAAAACGCCCTGAAGCCGGCATCGAGGTGCGGGACGACAGTATTCGGATCACTCCGCCCCGGGCCGCTGAATAGCGATTTTACCCCAATTCCTTTTCCAGCCACCGCCGGGTAGGGCCTTCAATGGAATAGACCCCTTTGTTGCGGCCCACGGAGCGCATGAATTCGGTTTCCAGGGGCTGGGGCAGGTCAAAGGCGGCCAGATCTTCGGCCAGGTCGGAGTTTCGCCGTACCAGAAAGACCCTGGGTTTTTCTTTCCATGTGTTGACCACAAAGTAGTGAGACACATCGTTTTTGGACCGGATCACGTAATTTCCACCGGCCCAGTTGTTGCCCCACTCCAGGTAGAGTCGAACCGCCTCTTCCGGCGTCATATCCCAGTCGACCTGGTTGAGCAGGTCTCTTCTTTTTTTAAGTTCAGAAAGTGTCAGCATGGTCTGCCTCCTTTTTCAAGTTCTTATGACCGAAGAAGAATGCAAGGCCCGTGCCGAAGTTCTATAAGACGATTTTGATCCGGCGGCCAATGATAATGCGTTCCAGGTCGATGTTCACGTCATAGGCGTAGAGCTCGACCCCGGAACGGGCCACCTCACGCAGGGTCCTGCCATAAGCGGGATCAATGGGGTCGGCGGGCCGGAAGGTGGTTGCATCCATGCGTTGAATCAGAAAGACCATGGCGCACCGGTGGCCATTGGCTGCAAGACCTTGAAGTTCCAGAAGATGTTTTTTCCCCCGTTCGGTTACCGCATCCGGGAAACTGGCGGTGCGGTTCTCCACCAGGGTGCAGTTTTTCACTTCCACATAGCAGCGCCCCCCGGTCTTCGTATTTTCCAGCATCAGGTCCAGCCGGGTGTGGGCGCTGGTTTTCACCTCCGGCGTGACCCTGTCATACCCTTTCAACGGATGAATATAGCCCTTTTCAATGGAGCGCCGAACCAGGGCGTTGGGAATGCCGGTGTTGACCCCTACCAGAGAACCGGGCATGTCGATCAGCTCCCAGGTATACTTGAGCTTGCGTGCGGGGCTGTTCTGCCGGGAGATATAGACCGGCCGGCCCGGCTCGCAGCAGGCCTTCATGGAGCCGGAGTTGGGGCAGTGGGCCGTTACCATCCGGTTGTTGCCAAGGCGCACATCAGCCAGAAACCGCTTGTACCGCTTAATCAGCGTTCCCTTTATCAGGGGCGGCCAGAAAACTCCCTCTTTTTGCGCCATGAGCGTTCCCTTTGATATAAATTTAAAAATTTTTCAACCAGTAGCACTGTTCCGGCAAAAGGGCAAACCGGAGTGCCTCATTTTGGGTGTTTGAGCCAGGTGTGTATCACCACTAACCGAACATTTCATAAATTTTCCGACATGGGCAAATTTCTGTATAAAATAAAATATTTTGTCCCGCGGCTTCCATCTGCGGCCAAACCAATTCTTGAAATATCCGGGCCAGGACGTTCGGAAATGTGATATAATACCCGGAGATTTTACAAAGCCTTAAAAAAACAACAAAACGTGTTATTTGCCAGGAGAACCGGGTGGACCAGACTGACATTTATCTTCAGCAAGAGAAACCGCTGCCCTGTTTTTTTATACCCCTTTTATACGCTTTTTTATAATCCAATGATCAGTAAATCGACTTTATTGCATCTGCGAATTCCCTTTTCATTTTTTCTGATGCCCGTATTTTTATTTGCATTGGGCATAAGTATCAACCCATCAGGTTACCGGATTGTTTTGACCTTCATAGTGTTGCATCTTTTTATCTATCCGGCCAGTAATGCGTACAACAGTTATTTTGATAAAGATGAGGAAAGTATCGGTGGCCTGAAACATCCGCCTGCGGTGGAAAGAGATCTATATGCCACATCCCTGGTCTTTGATGGAGCGGGCATACTCCTGGCTCTCTGCATCAGCCGGCAGTTTGCGGTAATGGTGTTTATTTACGGCCTCATCAGCAAGGCTTATAGCCATCCCTCCATTAGAATTAAGAAGTATCCCTGGTTGAGCTGGCTGATCGCCGGCTTTTTTCAGGGTTTGTTCACCTTCTGGATGTGCTACATGGCGCTGAATCACAGGGGATTTGACGTTATTCTGCAAGCGGATATATTTATTCCGGCAGTATTGACCACCCTGATTTTGATGGGATTTTATCCTCTGACGCAGATTTATCAACACAAAGAGGACAAAAAAAGAGGTGATCTTACCTTAAGCTGTCTTCTCGGCATCAGGGGAACCTTTGTCTTTTCTGCCGCCGTGTTCCTGATCGCACTACCTGGCTTCCTGGTGTATTTCAAATGGTATTTCGGCTGGCAGCTGTTTTACCTCTTCCTGCTTTCTATAATACCGGTTTTGGCCTTTTTTAGCCGGTGGTTTCTGAAAGCCATAAACAACCCGGCCAAGGCGGATTACAGTCACACAATGCGTCTGAGCATGATTTCATCGCTGTCCCTGAGCACCTTTTTTATTTTGCTTTATTTTGTAAAATAACACGATTTTTGTCCCGCGCCCTGTATCTGCCCCCAAATCAACTCGTGAAACATCCGGGCTGGTGATCCATACGGTTTTGAAAACCCTCGAAACCATGATGCCGGTGTGATATGGTGCAAAGTCATATAAAGAGATAAAAACAATGACCGAATCGGAACGGACAACCAGAAAAAAAAGAATTGATACCCGGCTCTCATCCTCGTTATTGAACTGGACTATTATTCATAACGATGATGTTACAGACCAATCTCTGCTGACCCACCACGCCGTTGAAGAATATTCCACCAAAACCGGCCCGGCCGATTATGCCTTGTTTGTTGACGGTAAGTTGCTGGGCATTATCGAGGCCAAAAAAATCGCCGTCGGCGCCGGTAATGTACTGGAACAGGCCAAACGATATTCAAAGGGGGCGCCCGATTCCATCGGTGATTGGCGCGGCTATAAAGTTCCTTTTCTCTATTCCACCAACGGCGAATTGATTTTCCACCTTGATGTGAGAAACAATCAAAACACCGCTTGTCGGTTGATTGATTTTCATTCGCCCCGGGCACTGCTGGACAAGTTTAACCGGGATACCCAAAGCGCGGAGGCCTGGCTGGCGGAAAAACCCATTGAAGATATCACCCGACTGCGTCCCTACCAGAAAGAGGCCATCGCCGCTATCGAAACGGCCATTGGCAATGGGAAAAAGACCATGCTGGTTGCCATGGCCACCGGTACGGGCAAAACCTTTACGCTGGTGTCTTCTATTTATCGTCTTTTAAAGTCCGGATATGCCAGACGCATCCTTTTCCTGGTGGACCGCCGGTCTCTGGCTGCCCAGGCCGTCCAGGCCATTTCATCGTTTGAAACGCCGGAAGGCCTGAAGCTGGATAATGCCTATGAAGTATACAGCCAGAAATTCCGGCGGGATGATTTTGACGATGAGAACAATTTTGACCCGAAAGTACTGCCCGAGGCGTATCTGACTGATCCCCAGGAAAAGCACACCTTTATTTACGTCTCCACCATCCAGCGAATGTCCATCAACCTTCTGGGCAAAGAAGCGGTCGGTGACTTTGAATATGAGGTGGACGCGGGCAAGCTTGATATCCCCATTCATGCCTTTGATGTGATTATTGCCGACGAATGCCATCGCGGCTACTCCGCCAGAGAAACCGGCCGGTGGAAATACGTGCTGGATTATTTTGACGCAGTCAAAATCGGCCTCACAGCCACCCCGGCCACTCATACGTTGGCCATGTTCAAGCACAAGGTGTTTAGCTACAGCACCGAACAGGCGGTGCTGGACGGCTTTCTGGTGGATTACGAGGCCGTTAAGATTAAATCCGGTATTCATATTAACGGCGCCTTTTTAAAAGAAGGGGAGCTGGTCGGCGTTATCGACCGGGAAAGCGGCGCTGAAAAGCTGGATGAACTGGAAGATGAGCGGGAATTCGTGGCCACTGAGATTGAGGTCAAGATCACCTCGCCGGACAGCATCAAAAAGATTATTTCCGCGCTTAAGAAATATACGGATGAACATGAAAAGGAAAATAACCGTTTCCCCAAAACCCTGATTTTTGCCGTCAACGACTTGCCCCATGTGTCCCATGCCGACGAGATAGTCAAAACCTGCAAGGAGGTGTACGGCCGGGGAGACGACTTTGTCATGAAGATCACCGGCAGCCCCACCGTCGATCGCCCCCTTCAAAAGATCCGGCAGTTCCGCAACCGGCCGGAACCCAATATCGTCGTCACGGTGGACATGCTGACCACCGGCGTGGATATCCCGGCCATTGAAATGGTGGTGTTCATGCGCATGGTCAAGTCCCGCATTCTCTGGGTGCAGATGCTGGGCCGGGGCACCCGGCTGTGTGAAGAAATCCACAAGGAAAAATTTACCATCTTCGACTGCTTTGACGGTTCGCTCATCAAATACTTTAAAGACGCTACCGACTTTAATGTCAGCCTGCAACGGGAAGCAACGCCGCTGTCCGAAATTATCGAAGCGATCTACGATAACCAGGACCGGGAATACAACATCAACCGGCTTATCAAGCGACTCCGCCGAATCGAAAAAAACATGGGCGCCGAAGCCCGGGAGGCCTTTACCAAATATATTCCCGCCGGCGACATGAAGGCCTTTGCCGACCGGCTGAAAGACAATCTGGCCGAGCAATTTACCGAAACCATGAAACTGCTGCGCGATAAAGATTTTCAGGACCTGCTGCTCAACTATCCCCGCCCGAAAAAAGTCTTTTTTAAAGGATATGACATTGTCGATACGGTGGAACACGAGGTCATGTTCCGGGTGGGCGGCGACTATCAGAAACCCGAAGACTATCTCAAACTGTTTGAAGAATTTGTCCGGCGCAATCCGGAACACATCGACGCTATTGACATCCTCTTGTCCCGGCCCAAACAGTGGGGCACCGACGCCCTGGACGAGTTGCGAAAGCAGTTGCGGCAAAGCGATTTTTCGGAAAAAGACCTGCAGCGCGGCCATGCCCTGGTTTACAAAAAGCCGCTGGCCGATATCATCTCCATGATCAAGCACGCCTCGGACTATGATGTACCGATTTTAACGGCCGCCGAACGGGTGGACGCCGCCGTGGAAAAAATTGTCCGCAATCACGATTTTAATGATGACCAGCGTGCCTGGCTGGCCTATATTAAAGAGCATTTAATTGAAAACCTGGCCATTGCCGAAGAGGATTTTGCCCTCATGCCGGTCTTTGAACGTCAAGGCGGCATCGGCGCCGCCCGGCGGGTATTCGGCGACAGGTTTGAACCGCTTATCTGCGAACTCAACGAAGCCCTGGCTGCGTAAACCGGCTCTGAGCATAAAATAAGGATTTTCCATGTCGGATGTTGCCAATAAACTCTGGGGGTTCTGCCATACCCTGCGCCACGACGGTATTGATTACGGCGATTATATCGAACAGTTGACCTATCTGATGTTTTTAAAGATGGCCCACGAAAAAGGTATTGATCTGTCCGCCGTTGAATATGAAGACAATCAGGAAACGGTCCGGCTGGACTGCTCCTGGCAGCCGTTTGTTGAAAAGTCGGGAACGGACCTGCTGGACGCCTTTGCCAATATCCTGCGCGCCTTAAGCCGGCAGCCCGGCCTGCTGGGAGACATCTTTACCCAGGCCATGCCCCGCTTTACCAATCCGGTCAACCTGAAAAAAGTCATCAACATGATTGACGAAACCCTGTGGTCGGAAATGCCGGTGGATGTCAAAGGCGCGGCCTTTGAAGGCCTGCTCGAAAAATCGGCGGCTGAAGGCAAAAAAGGCGCCGGACAGTATTTTACGCCCCGGGCGCTGATCCAGTCCATCGTTACTGTCATGCGGCCCGACCCGCGTAAACAAAAGGACTTTACCATCTGCGACCCGGCCTGCGGCACGGCCGGGTTCTTAATGGTGGCCTATGAATGGCTGATGGCAGTCTCCAAAGGCGCGCTGGACCGCAAAGAGGTGGCCCGCATCAAAAAACAGACCTACTTCGGCCAGGAACTGGTTCCCCGGCCCCGGCGCCTGGCCCTGATGAACCTGTTTCTCCACGGCCTGGAACCGCAAATCTATCTTGGGGACAGCATTTATGAGCCGGACCGGGGCGAGCGCTACGACTGCATTCTCACCAACCCGCCATTCGGCACCAAGGGCGCCAACCAGGCCCCGGTGCGGGATGATTTTACGGTCAGCACCAGCAACAAACAGCTCAATTTTATTCAGCACGTGGTCACCATTCTCAAGCCCGGCGGCCGGGCCGCCATGGTGCTGCCGGACAATGTGCTCTTTGCCGATGCCGCCGGCGAGGTTATTGGCTACCTGATGGAAGATTGCAATGTCCATACTCTGTTGCGGCTGCCCAACGGCACCTTTTCGCCCTACAGCCAGGGCGTCAAGGCCAATGTGATTTTTTTCCAGAAAGGCGTCAAAACCGAAAACATCTGGATTTACGACGGTCGCACCAATATCCCCGGGGTCACCAAAAAAGAGCGGCCCCTGACCCCGGCCATGTTTGACGAGTTTGAAAAATGCTACGGCCCTGATCCGGTCGGCCGTTCCCGGCGCAAAGACCAGGGGGACGACGGCCGTTTTAAAAAATTTACCCGCTCCCAGATCAAGGACCGGCACTATAACCTGGATATTGCCTGGCTCAGGGACGACAGCCTGGAAGACCCGGCCAACCTGCCGGAACCTCACCTTTTGGCCGGAGAAGCCATTACCGAACTCAATGCCTGCGTGGACCGGCTCCAGGAAATTCTGGATCTTATCGACCAGGAGACGGCCGAATGAGTAAAACGCCTCAACAAGACAGGGAGTATACCTCTTTTATCAAGGAGATAAAAAAGCGGATCAATGATTCCCGGATAAAGGCGGCGGTCTCCGTCAACCGGGAATTGCTGACCCTGTACTGGGACCTGGCCGCCCAGATTGTTAAAAAACAGCAACAGGCTTCCTGGGGCGACGGCTTTTTAGACCGGATGAGCAAGGACCTGCAAGCGGAATTTCCCGATATTAAAGGCTTTTCCCTGCGAAACCTGAAATACATGCGTCAGTGGTATCTGTTCTGGTCGCAGGAAGCGTCAATTGGGCAACAGCTTGTTGCCCAAATTCCCTGGGGGCACAACCTGGTCATTGTCAGCAAAACCGAAAACCCCGAAGAAGCCCTGTTTTACGTCCAGAAAACCATGGAAAACAACTGGTCCCGGGCGGTTCTGACCCACCAGATCGAAAGCAATCTGTTTCAGCGCCAGGGCCGGGCTGTAACCAATTTTACGGCCACCCTGCCGGCCCCCCAGTCCGACCTGGCCCTGCAAACCATTAAAGACCCCTATAATTTTGATTTTCTCACCCTGCGGGAAAAACATGATGAAAAGGAGCTGGAAAATGCCCTCATGGACCAGGTCACCCGCTTTCTGCTGGAGCTGGGCGCCGGGTTCTCTTTTATCGGCCGCCAGCACCGGCTGACGGTGGGCGACGAGGATTTTTATATCGATCTGCTTTTTTATCATGTCTGCCTGCACTGCTATGTGGTGGTGGAATTAAAAGCGGTCCGGTTCAAACCGGCCTTTACCGGCCAGCTCAATTTTTATGTGTCTGCCGTGGACGGCCAGATGAAGACGGAACAGGACAATCCCACCATCGGTATTCTCATCTGCAAGTCAAAAAACAAGACCGTGGTGGAATATGCCTTAAAGGACATTCACAAGCCCATCGGCGTCAGCGAATACATGATCACCCGCTGCCTGCCCGATGAATTCAAGTCCTCCCTGCCGAGCATCGAAGATATAGAAGCCGAACTGGAGGACCTTGAATGAAGGAGCTGCTGCCGGAGGGATGGGTTGCGGCCCCTCTTCAGAAAATTTCTCAGATTGTATATGGCAAGGGCCTTCCAAAAAATAAGTTTAACAAACAAGGTCTGTATCCCGTATTTGGCGCCAACTCAATAATTGGCTATTATGATTCGTTTTTATATGAAGATCCCCAAGTTCTAATATCTTGCCGGGGGGCTAATAGCGGAACTATTAATATTTCTCCCCCGAAATGTTTTGTCACTTCGAACTCATTGGTTGTCCAATTGCCCAACACTCTTCATCAAAGTTTCAAATATTTGTACTATGCACTCGAATCAAGCGACAAAGAAAAAATTGTTACCGGCACGGCACAGCCGCAAGTAACAATAGATAATTTAAAAAGTTTTTGTGTTCCCCTCCCGCCCTTTAACGAACAAAAGCGCATTGTCGCCCGGCTGGACCAAATCATTCCCCGCATTGACAAATTAAAAACCCGGCTGGACAAAATCCCCACCATCATCAAACGCTTCCGTCAGTCTGTTTTAACCGCCGCCGTCACCGGCCGCCTCACCGAAAAATGGCGGGAAGACCATCCGGATGTGGAGGGTGCGGAGGCTACTGTTCAATCGATATATTATAGACGTCTTGATGAAAGCCAAACAAACCAACAAAAGAACAAAATTGAAAAGTTGTTTGCTGAAGTTGAGACCGAAGACAATGGGTTGCTCCCAGAAACATGGAAGTATACTTTTCTGAATAAGATTTGCGAATCATTTCAATATGGAACATCCAGCAAATCAAGCAAAAAAGGAGACATTCCTGTCCTCAGGATGGGCAATTTGCAAAATGGGGCAATCGACTGGAGCAATCTTGTTTATTCTTCCAATAAGAAAGAAATAGAAAAATATAAATTAGAAAAAAATACGGTTTTATTCAATCGTACCAATAGCCCTGAATTGGTCGGCAAAACAGCAATTTATTTGGGAGAACGAGCCGCTATTTTTGCAGGTTATCTTATTAGAATCAATAATATGGATATTCTCGATTCCCACTATCTCAATTATTCTTTAAATACGGATTATGCTAAAGCCTTTTGTAATAGAGAAAAAACGGATGGTGTGAATCAGTCGAACATTAATGCACAAAAACTTGGCCGCTTTGAGATCCCCTTCCCGCCCCTTGAAGAACAAAAAGAGATCGTCCGGCAAGTGGAGCGGTCGTTTGCCCTGGCCGACAAGCTGGAGGCCCATTATCAAAACGCCCGAGCCCGGGTGGATAAGCTGGCCCGGTCGGTGCTGGCCAAGGCCTTTCGCGGTGAACTGACGCCTCAGGACCCAAACGACGAGCCCGCCGAAAAGCTGCTGGAACGCATTCTGGCGGAAAAAGAAAAAATGGCAGCAGCCGTCAAAAAAACCCGGAAACAAGCAAAGCGGAAAAGTCGCACGACAACTTAAAGACGAAGACAAAGCAAAACCCATCATTGACTTTAATGGGTGCCACTGGCCAAGCGACAGCTTGCCAGTGCAAGACCGGCCTTCATGAAAACCATGGGCAAGCCTGCCGGCTTGGCCCATGCCACCCAATAAAGATAATATTATTTGGGTATCAATGGATGTCACTGGCACCCATTAACGGCAAATGGAAATGGCCATGAAAAAACTAAAAGATCTGCCGCCCGCTGACCGGCCCCGGGAAAAGCTCCTTAAACAGGGGGCCGCGTTTTTGTCCGACCAGGAACTGCTGGCCATTCTTCTGAGCAAGGGCACGGCCAAAGACGACGTGTTTGCCCTTTCCCGGAAAATCATCAAAATTATCGATGAAAAGGGCGCGGCCCTGACGGCACAGGATATCATGGCGGTGGACGGCATCGGCATGGCCAAGGCCGCCGCTATCTGCGCGGCCTTTGAATTCGTGCGGCGGCGCGTCAAACCCCAGGGCCTGAAAATCAAGTTTCCGGCCGATGTGCTGCCCCTGATTCACCACTACGCCGACCGCAAGCAGGAACATTTTCTGTGCGTGTCCATAAACGGCGCCAACGAAGTCATGAGCGTCCGGGTGGTCAGCATCGGCCTGATCAACAAAACCCAGGTCCATCCCCGGGAAGTATTTGCCGATGTGCTGGCCGAACGCGCCTCGGCCGTGATCGTGGCCCACAACCACCCCCACGGCGACCTGGCCCCCAGCCGGGAAGATATCCAGGTGACCCGGCAGCTCAAAGACGCCGCCCAAACCCTGGGCCTGACCTTTCTGGACCACATCATTTTTAACACCACCGGCTATTACTCCTTTGCCGAGCAGGAAGAACAATAATGTTTTAAGATGAGCCGCATTCTGATGGCCCATCATCTTTTTCTTCACCCAAGAGAACAATTTGCTGCTCATTGCTTGGACGTTCTGCATGGTTTTTGTCGTCAAAACCAAGCCTCTTTTTTGCATAAAATAACATTGCCTCTTTAACCCTAACCTCTAAAATGCCATCAGTCATTTTATAATCACGTTCGATTACACTTTTTTGGTGCGGTTGCAGCCCAGGATGCGGCCCGATTTTTAAGACCACGGTCGTATTCCATTTTTTATCCTCCGGCAACGCTTTTTGGGGACGTCTGGTTTCTAAAACTTTAATTAATCTTCCTATAACAAAATCTCTATATTCATTTCTTTTATGGCAAAAAGCACGGACATGCCATCGGTAGCTATCATATGCAAACGAATGAGGGGAAAGCCATCTCAAGCTAACGTCGGTGCTTTTCATCGATTGGTATTCGACATATAGCTCCAAATTATTTTTTATGGCTTTTAATAAATCCCTGACCACGTCAATTTCGACATATCTGTCTGGAGTAGGTACGATATAGCATTCCGGGATTTTCCCTAAAAAACTCAACGTGTCACTTTTGAGGCCGCATTCGGATAATCTCAATTGCGAGAAAAGAAGGTCGGCATTTGGTTCGATGAACACAGGTTTAAAGTTGGCGCTTGCGAAATAGAACTTTTTATTTTTGTCGTACTCGATGTTCCCTTTGGCCTTCTCCTGATACAGCCCAATGTCCGCTGAAGCCTGGGGAACAGAAATCCCAAAAAATTCGGTCAAATCCCCCCTGTTTATCCTGCCCTCCCAAAAAAGCCGTGTTTCAATAAATTCCAACCGCTGTCGAACACCCCATCTCATATCTATTCTCCTTTATGTTTAAAAACAGACTGTTAATATATTGTGAATAAATATTCTATATGGATAAAAAAACTTTATTGACAAAGTTTATATACTGATTAATTTACATGAATAACCGCATGGAAGTCAATATCCGTGTGGCGGCGGCAGTGAAATAATTGGTTCGGAGCAAAGGAGGTTTAACGTATGGTTTTTGAAAGGTATTCTAATGATAAGAGGGTGCAGCTTTTTTATCTTTTAGAAAAGATCTGCCAAAAATTGGAGCTGACAGACACCCAATATCAGGACGCAAAGGGTAAATATAAGGCTGTGGGAGAATGGCTGGACGGCGGAGAAGTCCTGCACCCGCACGCTCCGCATATTTTCCCTCAGGGATCAATGAGCTTGGGGACGACAGTTCGACCTTTGGGGCGAGATGAATTTGATATTGATCTTGTTTGTCTGCTGAACCTGTTTTCCAGCCGATGCTCCCCGGAGGCGGTTAGAAAGGCAGTAGGAGAGCGGCTTGAGGCAAACGAGGTATACAAAAAAATGCTAGAACCTCTAAACAGGGGGTGGCGGCTCAATTATGCGCAATCAAGTAAGTTACACTTGGATATTACTCCGGCCACAAAAGATGACGGTAGCCAAAACGGCGGTCTGATGGTCCCCGACAGGAAACTTAGAGAATGGAAAAACAGCCACCCTCAAGGGTACGTAAAATGGTTTGAGGATATTGCAGCCTTGATGCCCACCATCGAATTTTCGGAGAGAGTCGTGATGGCAAAGGTTGACCCGTTTCCTGAACAAGTCCCCTTTAAAAGTATTTTGAAGCGGTGCGTCCAGATTTTGAAGAGGCACCGGGATCTTTGCTTTATTAATAACGACGCTAAAAACGCTCCAATTTCAATAATACTCACCACTCTGGCCGCAAAGTCCTATCAGCATCTCGTTTTGTCAAGAAGGTTTACCAGTGAACTCGATTTGTTATTTTCCGTGATTCAGCATTTACCTGACTTTATAGAGGAGCGGGTTATTCAAGGGCAGAAGATCTATTATATTCCGAACGAAACCACCAGCGGTGAAAATTTCGCAGAAAAATGGAACACGCATCGAGAGAGGGCGGAAGCTTTTTTTTCATGGCATAAAAAGGCGATATCCGACTTTGAAAAATTAGAACAGGTTGAAGGGCTGGATGGGCTCCAGCGACTTCTTGGCGAAGAGGTCTTCGGTGAAAGAGACACCTCGGTTGTATTTAATGATTACGTCGATGTAATTAACGAGCGTCGAAGAAACCGTACTCTAAGCGTGGCGTCCGGCGTTGGTCTGACTACAGGCATAGGGACGCCGGTCAGGAGGAATACGTTTTACGGGAAATGAAAAACCGATATTTCCAGCATCAATGCCATTCCTTGGCGGCACAGTTGAATGCTCTTCGGATGGCTTTCCCGGAAGGTAAGGGGGCTATAAAAAGGAGTCAGTTAATATGGGTGGGGAATATACAACCGACCCCTTTAAGTCGGACATATACTGTAGAAGTATCCTACAGACTTGGGAAAAAACCAAAGACTCGCGTAATCAGTCCATCGATAAGGCAATTAGCCGGTGAAAGAGAAATCCCACATCTTTATTCGCAGAAAGAGGAAACTTTGTGCCTCTTCCTTCCGTGGGCCAATGAGTGGTCGCAGGGTCTACTCTTATCGAAGACAATTATTCCATGGGCATATACTTGGTTTTTCTATTTTGAACACTGGCTGGAAACGGATGAATGGATGGGGGGCGGTGTCCATCCAACAAAATGAAGGAGCATTACAATGCCGAAAGAGGTCACGAGGTATATAAAAAAGGAAGTTGAAAGAGAGCTGTGGGCGAGAGCGGCAGGCAGGTGTCAATTCGCTGGTTGTAATCGGCTATTATATAAGTCTCCGGTGACACAGGAGAACGTCAACATATCTGAAAAAGCGCACATTTATGCATTTTCAGAGCGCGGTCCACGAGGTTGGGGGCAATTCTCTTTTAATCGAAAACTCCTCAACGATGTATCAAATCTTATGCTTATGTGCCATGACTGCCATAAAACAATTGATCAGGATAAAGGAGGGAAAAAATACTCAGCGGAACTTCTGATTGGTTGGAAAAACGAACATGAAAAACGAGTTGCAATTGTAACGGGTGTCAATCCAGAGAAGAAGTCCCATGTCATTTTATACGGAGCCAACATAGGCGAACAAAAATCCAGTTTACAGCCAGAGGAAGCCAAGGCTGCTCTTTTTCCTTTGAAGTATCCGGCTGAGGAGAAAACAATAAATCTTTCCATGAAATGGGAAGGTAAAGACGATGAAAAAGGATATTGGGACACCGAGTCAAAAAATTTACGAGATGCCTTTCAGCGAAAACTTATCCCTCTCATTGAGACCGCAGATCCATATCATCTGTCCGTTTTTGCAATCGCCCCTATGCCTTTATTAACTCTCTTAGGCTCATTATTGAACGACAAGGTTCCGGTGGATGTATATCAGCGTCGTCGGGAACCCCATCCAACCTGGCAATGGGCCGACACCCCCAAAAATTTTGATTTTTTAATCAAACCGCCCAACACATTCCTTCATCCACCGGCTCTTTTGCTTTCATTAAGCGATTCAATCGCACATGACCGGGTGACATCAGTGACCGGGAAAGACATATCCATTTGGGAAGTTACGATTGAAAAACCCGGTAATGATTTCTTGACATCCAGAGAACAGCTTTCAATTTATCGACGAACAGTTCGTTCACTATTGGTTGATATTGGAAAGGCACACGGGAAAGCCACGCCTTTAAGTATTTTTCCCGCCATGCCGGTTGCCTGTGCCGTCGAATTAGGCAGGGTAAGAATGCCAAAAGCAGACTCAAAATGGATTGTTTATGATCAGAACAACTTAAAGAAAAAGTTTATAAAGGCGTTGGAAATAACATAAGGTCACACCTGATTCTGGGTATCAATTTTTGGCATATTATTACTCTAGTGCTAGTGCTAATTTTTCATGTGCGGTCATAATATCCTCCCTTAGGTTATTTATTCGTCAAAAGATTTGTAACCCGAGAGGACGACCGCGCGCCGGACCGGCTTCTCCTGTTGAAAAATATCGAAACCATGGTGCCGGTGTGATATGGTTGCGCTGTAAGCGGCTGGTGGTTTGCGAAACAGAACGATATGTGTGAGGAAATCAATGAAAAATCATTTTTTGGTTGTCTGTGTATGGCTGACAGTCTGTCTGGCGCCTGTCTGTGCCCCTGCCGGCCAGTCCTTCGAGGTATCCCAGTTCATTTCCCCTGATACCTGCAGCGGATGCCACAGCGACATCTACGCCCAGTGGAAAAACTCCATGCACGGCCTGGCCCATAAGGACCCCATTTACCAGAAGGTGGCAAAGTTTTTTTTAACCGGCCTGACCGACCCCGGCGAGGTGGAGGAGTCCGAGTCCTGCGTCAAGTGCCACACCCCGGTGGGCGTGGTGAGCGGCTTTCCAAAAAAGACCTCGGACGACTGGTCAAAGACCCCGGAGATCGCCACCCACGGGATCCAGTGCGATTTCTGCCATTCGGCCGTGAGCGCGGAAAAGATGTACAATAACGGCATGGTCCTGTCGCCGGGTAACGGCGAGGCCGATCCCGGCATCAAACGGGGCCCGATCAAGGATCCGGTGCCCGAGTTCCACGAAGCCGAGTTTTCGGAATTTCATACCGGCGCTGAAATCTGCGGCACCTGCCATAACGTCAAGCACGTGGCGTTCGGCACCGACCTGGAGACCACCTATGATGAGTGGGCCGCCGGCCCCTACAACAGCGACGATCCGGCAAAGCGGGTAGTGTGCCAGGAATGCCACATGCGCCAGAAGCCCGGCCTGCCGGCCACCGGTTCCACCCCGCGGCCCGACAACCCCGGTTATGCGTCGGATATCGGCCCGGAACGGGACCACGTGTATACTCATTATTTTGTGGGCGCCAACAATTTTGTGCCCCAACAGTTCGGCGACACGGAAAAAACGGCAATGGCCGTTGAGCGGCTGACCCATGCCGCTACCCTTACCCTGGATACGACAGGGATAAAAAAGGGGCGCCTGACGGTGACGGTGTCCAATACCGGGGCCGGCCACAAGCTGCCCACCGGCCTGACAAACGCCCGACAGATGTGGCTTGAGGTGACGGTGAAAAGCAAAAAGGACGGGCAGGTGCTTTATGCTTCCGGGGCTTTGAATGCCGATGGCTACGTGGCAGACAGTGCGACGGTTTACCATACGATTTTCGGGGACGGCAAGGGCAAACCGGTGGACAACATCTCCCTTGCGCGTGAGATCCTTACGGATCAACGCATACCGCCCGGGCAGGCCGTGACCGAAACCTTTAAACTGCCGGCCAAAACCCCCTGCAAGGATGTGGTGGTTTCGGTCCGGCTTCAGTACCGCATCTGCTCCCAGAAACTGCTGGACCTGGTGCTGGGCAAGGGCGCGCTCTCAGTACCGGTGGTGACCATGGCCCAGATTGAAACCAGTCTGTAGCGGTGCCTAAACCGGAGCGGCGGAAAAGGATACGACCCTTGACCACCCGGCAGATCAAAAAAGAGGTGGCCGCCCTGCTGACCCGGCCGGACGCCGCCGATGACATGGAGAAAATCGCCGCCTTTCCGGCAAGGCAGGTGATCAATCCCCTGATCGGTTTTCTGTGCAGAAAAGGCGACCCGGTCCAGCAGCGGGCCGTGGAGGCCATTGCCGAGGTCACGGCCCGGCTGGCGGAAACCGACATGGAGAGGGCCCGGGTGATCATGCGTCGCCTGATGTGGAGCTTAAACGACGAATCCGGAGGCATCGGGTGGGGGGCCCCCGAGGCCATGGGCGCGATTCTGGCCCGGCATGCCGGGCTGGCCGCGGAATATGCCAAGATCCTGTTCTCCTACATTCACCCGGACAAGAATTTTCTGGAGCACGACGACCTTCGCATGGACGCCTTTCGCGGTATCCTTCGGCTGGCCAGGGCCAGGCCCCGGATCGTTGAGCAGTTTCGCGGGCATCTGACACCCTATGGTCATGATCCGGATGTGGCGGTCCAAAGAATGGTAAAAGAAATTTTTTTACAAATCGACGGACCGCCATCGGCCTGAGGCTCCCTGTTTTTTTCGTTTTTCCTTTGAAATTATCGGTTTGCGAACGGACCGGCCCCCATAAATCTCTTGACAATGCCCGGTGATTCCATTAAAAGCTATAAGATTGTAATGCAGGCGAAAGCCTGTAAAAAAATCAATAAGTTTAGAAATATAGACGTGTTAGGAGAAAAAAATGGCTGTACCGAAGCGAAGAAAATCAAAGTCAAAAAGAGACATGCGCAAATCCCAGCACAAGGTGGCGCCGATCAACGTATCCTCATGCCCCCAGTGCGGCGAGGCCAAACTTCATCACCGGGCATGCCCTTCCTGCGGCACTTACAAGGACCGCACCGTGATCGAGACGGAAGCCTAGGAGGGTGTCCGGTGTGTCCCGTGCTGCCGGCAGGAGACAGACCATGACCATGCCAGGCCACCAGAAACGCGTTGTTGTTGTCACCGGCGGGTCCCGTGGTATCGGCCGGGCGATCTGCCTTGCCTTTGCCGATGCCGGCACCCGTGTCTATGTCAATTATGCCGCATCGGTCGATCAGGCCGAAGAGACAAAAAAGCAGGTTGAAGCGCGGGGTGGATCGGCTGTCTGCATTCAGGCCGACGTGTCCCGTGAGGCGGATGTAACAGCCCTGTTCAAGACCGTGGTGGCCGAGTCGGGCCGCATAGACGTGCTGGTGAACAATGCGGGCATTTCCCGGGACGGGCTGGTGCCCCGCATGTCCGGGGCGGACTGGGACGATGTGATGGCCGTCAATTTACGGGGCGCGTTTTTCTGCATCAAGGCCGCCTCCCGGCAGATGCTCAAGCAGCGCGGCGGCCGGATTATTAACATCACCTCCGTGGTGGGGTTTTCCGGCAACGCGGGCCAGGCCAATTACGCGGCCGCCAAGGCGGGCCTGGCCGGGCTGACCCGGTCCGTGGCCCTGGAGTTTGCCTCCCGGAACATCACGGTCAATGCCGTGGCGCCGGGCCTGGTAAACACCGACATGGCGGCCGGGCTTTCCGACCAGGACCGGGAACGCATCGCGGAAAAGATTCCCCTGGGCCGCATGGGCACCTCGGACGATGTGGCCGGGGTGGTGGCGTTTCTGGCCTCGGACGCGGCGGCTTACATCACCGGCCAGGTGGTTCATGTCAATGGCGGCCTTTACCTGTAGTCCGGCCGGTCGTTATCAATAACCGGATCGAAAAAGACAAAAACCCGGTCCGGTCAGAAAACAGAGAAAACAGACGCGAATATGTCCGTTCGATTTTTGGGCGGGTGAAGCGGTAAAAGGAGAACAGCATGTCCATTGAAGATAAGGTTAAACGCATTCTGGCCGAGCGGCTTGAGGTCGATCCCAGTGAAATCCGGCCGGATGCCGAGTTTATCAGCGACCTGGGCGCCGATTCCCTGGATATTGTGGAGCTGCTCATGTCCCTGGAGGACGAGTTTGATATCGAGATATCCGACGATGAGGCCGAGCAGATCATGACGGTGAAGGACGCGGTGGAGTTTATCACAAAACGGCTGTAGCCCGGACTGGGGGCGGCGGCGCGCAAGCCGCTGGCCTTGAATTGGTGGAACAGTGAGAATGATCATTGACTATCTGGCACAGCAGGACCCCGAGGTGGCCGGGGCCGTTGCCCGTGAAGTGGAGCGGCAGCAGCACAACCTGGAACTGATCGCATCGGAAAACATCGCCAGCCGGGCCGTAATGGCGGCCCAGGGAAGCGTGCTGACCAACAAATATGCCGAGGGGTACCCGGGCAAACGCTATTACGGCGGATGTGAATACGTGGACCAGGCCGAGCAGATCGCCATTGACCGGGCCAAAACCCTGTTCGGCGCCGCCTACGCCAATGTCCAGCCCCACTCCGGTTCCCAGGCCAACATGGCGGTCTATTTTGCCCTGCTGTCGCCCGGCGACACGGGACTGGGCATGGACCTGGCCCATGGCGGCCACCTGACCCACGGCAGCCCGGTGAGTTTTTCCGGCCGGCTGTTTGACTTTAAACACTATGGCGTAAAAAAAGAGACCGGCACCATCGACTATGATCAGGTGGCCGACCTGGCGAAAACCCACCGGCCGAAAATGATCATCGCCGGCGCCAGCGCCTATCCCCGAACCCTGGATTTTGAAAAGTTCGCGCAGATCGCCGCGTCAGTGGAGGCCTGCCTGGTGGTGGACATGGCCCATATCGCCGGCCTGGTGGCGGCCGGGGTTCATCCGTCGCCGGTTCCCCACGCGGACGTGGTCACCTCCACCACGCACAAGACGCTGCGCGGCCCCCGGGGCGGCCTGATTCTTTCAGCCAGGGCCGATTTCGGAAAGGCCTTGAACAAGGAGATTTTTCCCGGCATTCAGGGCGGGCCCCTGATGCACGTGATCGCGGCAAAGGCCGTGGCCTTTGGCGAGGCCCTTACCGACGGTTTTGTGGCCTACCAGCAGCAGGTGGTAAAAAACGCCCGCGCACTGGCCGCGCACCTGATGGAACAGGGCATTGAGCTGGTATCCGGCGGCACCGACAATCACATGATGCTGGCCGACCTGCGCAACATCAGCGTCACCGGCAAAGCCGCCGAGACCGCCCTGGAACGGGCCGGCCTGACCCTGAACAAAAACGCCGTGCCCTTTGACACGGAAAACCCCACCGTGACCAGCGGGGTCCGCATCGGCACCCCGGTGATGACCACCCGGGGCATGAAGGAGCCGGAAATGGCGGTGGTGGCCGGGCTGATCGTGAACGTGCTGAAGAACATTTCCAACGATACCGTGATTCAGGCCACCCGGAAGCGGGTCATGGAGCTGTGCGAGGCCTTTCCGATTTACCGTGACAACGACAATGGATAAACCGCATACGGACAAACCGGCCCGACCCGACTGGCACACCTATTTCATGGAGATTACGGAACTGGTGGCCAGGCGCTCCACCTGCCTGCGACGTCACGTGGGAGCCGTGATCGTCAAGAACAAGCGAATGCTGGCCACCGGTTATAACGGGGCACCGGCCGGGGTCACCCATTGCAGTGAAACCGGCTGCCTGCGCGCCAGACTCAATGTTCCCTCCGGCGAGCGCCACGAACTGTGCCGGGGCATTCACGCCGAACAGAACGCCATTATCCAGGCGGCCTTTCACGGGGTTTCCATTCAGGGGGCGTCGCTGTACTGCACCAACCAGCCCTGTTCCATCTGCGCCAAGATGATCATCAATGCCGGTATCTCGGCGGTCTATTATAAGGATGGGTATGACGATCCCATGTCCCTGGAGATGCTTGCCGAAGCCGGGGTCGAGCTGATCCGGCTGCCCTGATAAAAGGAGATTTTCATGAAATGCCCGTATTGCGGTTCCCTTGACAACAAGGTGATCGATTCGCGGTTAAGCCGGGACGACACCGAGACCCGGCGCCGGCGGGAGTGCCTGGAGTGTGCCCGCCGGTTTACCACCTACGAGCACGTGGAAAAGGCGCCGCTCATGATCGTCAAGAAGGACGGCCGGCGGGAAGAGTTTTTAAAGGACAAGGTGCGGTCCGGCATGATGAGCGCCTGCCAGAAGCGGCGCATCAGCATCAACATCATAGAGGATTTCATCTCCGAGCTGGAGCAGGACCTCATGGAGATGGGGGAGCATGAAATTCCCTCAAGCATCATCGGCGAAAAGGTGATGAAAAAGCTGCATGCCCTGGATGACGTGGCCTATGTGCGGTTTGCCTCGGTCTACCGGGAGTTTAAGGATGTGCACGATTTTTACTCCGAGCTCAAGAGCCTGCTGAAAAAACAGTAGCGGCAATGTTTTTTCTCCCTGGATCCCGCGGTCTGACCGGTTCGTGGCACGTTTTCGAAGGCAAGATCTGAATGGATGATACCTATTTCATGAATATGGCCCTGGGCCTGGCCGAACGGGGAACCGGTTTTACTTCTCCCAACCCCGTGGTGGGTGCCGTGGTGGTGCGGGACGGCCGGGTGGTGGGCCAGGGGTTTCACGCGGCAGCGGGAAAACCCCACGCCGAAGTGGTGGCCATTGACGATGCCGGTGAACTGGCCCGTGGCGCCGATCTTTACGTGACCCTGGAACCCTGCAATCATACGGGCCGGACCCCGCCCTGTACGCGGAAGATTTGCGATGCCGGCATCGCCCGGGTGGTGGTGGCCACGATCGACTCCAACCCCCACGTGGCCGGCGGCGGCATTCAATACCTGGAGTCCCGGGGTATTGCCGTTACTGTGGGGGTCTGCGAGGCCGAGGCCAAAAAGCAGATCGAGTGGTTTGCAAAATATGTGACCACGGGGCGGCCTTTTGTCACGGTCAAGTGCGCCATGACGTTAGACGGCCGCATCGCCACACGCACCGGCGATTCCAAATGGGTTACCGGAGAGGCGGCCCGTGCCTTTGTGCACAGGATGCGCCACGCGTCCGACGCCATCCTGGTAGGCGTGGGCACGGCCAACGCCGATAATCCCCGGCTCACGGCCCGGGTTGAGGGCATGCGAACCAGAGATCCCATGCGGATCGTGCTGGACACAAAGCTCTCCATTCGAGAGGATGCCGCGATGTTTGACCTGGATTCGTCCGCTGAAACGCTGATCGTGGTGGGGCCGGGGCATGACAAAAAAAAACGGGACCGGCTCAAGGGAAAGGCCCGGTTTTTTGATGCGGCGCTGGCCATCGGTCGGATTGACATGGCCGGGCTCATGGACGGCCTTGGAAAGATGGGGATTACCAGCCTGCTGATTGAGGGAGGGGGTCAGGTGATCGGGGCCGCGTTTGCGGCCGGCATCGTGGACAAGGTATGCTTTTTTTACGCCCCGAAAATTCTGGGCGGCGACGACGGTGTTCCCGTGTGCGCGGGAGCGGGACAGGAACAGATGAAAAATGCGTTGCCGGTGCGGAATGTGTCCGTGACCCGGTTTGATGATGACATTCTGATCGAGGGGTATGTGTCCTGATGTTTACCGGTATTGTTGAAGGATTCGGCCAGATCAAGGACCTGCGGCCGTCGGCCGACCGGGGCCGGCGCATTTGCGTGGAGGCCGGGTTTGCCGTCGATGATACAAAGGTGGGCGACAGCATTGCCGTTAACGGGGCCTGCCTTACCGTGGTGACCATTGAGGGCCGGCGGTTCGAGGCCGATGTGGCACCGGAAACGCTTTCCAAAACCACTCTGGGCAACCTGCGGGCCGGGGAAAAGGTCAATCTGGAGCGGGCCCTGCGGTTCTCCGATCGGCTGGGGGGCCACCTGGTGACCGGCCATATCGACGGCACCGGGGTGATTCAGAGCAAGAAGAACACGGGTAACGCCGTGCTGGTGACCATCGGCCTGCCCCGTGACCTGGGCCGGTACATGGTGAAAAAGGGGTCAGTGGCCGTTGACGGCATCAGCCTGACCATTAACGACTGCAGCCCGACCCACGTGGCGTTGAGCATCATTCCGCATACGGTCTCAATCACCACCATCGGGCTGCGCAACAGCGGCGACGCGGTCAACATTGAGACCGATATCATCGGCAAGTATGTGGAGCACTTTCTTTCCGGGTCCGGGAAAAAGCCGGACGGCGGCATTGACATGGAATTTCTGGCCAAAAAAGGATTTATGTAGATCATATCGTGGCGGGGAAGATCCCTGCCGCTTTGAAATTTGAGAAAGACAGGAGATCAACATGGCAGTACTGAGTATCGAAGAGGCAATAAAGGATGTTCGCGCCGGTAAAATGGTGATTCTCGTTGATGACGAGGACCGTGAAAATGAAGGGGACCTGATGATCGCCGCGGAGAAGACGACCCCCGAGGCGGTTAACTTCATGGCAAAGTACGGCAGGGGCCTGATCTGTCTGGCCCTGGACGCCAAAAAGGTGGAAGAACTGGACCTGCCCCTGATGGTGGACAGAAACACCTCCCCCTTTGGAACCGGTTTTACGGTTTCCATAGAGGCCAAGCAAGGCGTGACCACCGGTATTTCAGCGGCGGACCGGGCCACCACGATTCTGGCTGCCGTGGCCGACGGCGCCAGGCCCGACGACCTGGTGCGGCCGGGTCACATATTTCCTTTGCGGGCACGGCGGGGCGGTGTCATTGTGCGGGCCGGGCAGACCGAGGGCTCGGTGGACCTGGCCCGGCTGGCCGGACTGAAACCCGCCGGCGTGATCTGCGAGGTCATGAACGACGACGGCACCATGGCCCGCATGCCCCAGCTGGAGGAGTTCAGCGAGGCTCACGGCATCGGCATCTGCACCATAGCGGACCTGATCGAGTACCGCATGCGCACCGAGTCCTTTGTGCGCAAGGTGGTGGAGACCACGATCCCCTCCATGTTCGGCGGCATCTTCAAGGTGATCGTGTACGAAAACGACATGGAAGATTTTCAGCATATCGCCCTGGTCAAGGGAGAGATTGACCCCGACAAACCGGTACTGGTGAGGGTTCACTCCGAGTGCCTCACCGGAGACATTTTCGGCTCCCTGCGGTGTGACTGCGGCAACCAGCTGCACAAGGCCATGGAGATGATGGAAAAAGAGGGGGCCGGGATTCTGCTTTATGTTCGTCAGGAGGGCCGCGGCATCGGCCTGGTGAACAAGCTCAAGGCCTATAATCTTCAGGACCAGGGCTACGACACGGTGGAAGCCAACGAGCAGCTGGGCTTCAAGGCCGACCTGCGGGATTACGGCATCGGCGCCCAGGTGCTGGCCGATCTGGGGGTGAAAAAGATGCGGCTGATCACCAACAATCCGAAAAAGATCGTCGGCCTGGAGGGCTATGGCCTCTCCGTGGTGGAGCAGATTCCCATTGAGATCGAGGCCAATGAACACAACAAGCGCTACCTGGAGTGCAAAAAACTCAAGATGGGCCACCTGTTGAACCTTGACTGCACGCCTTAAAGCGGTTTGCGTGTTGCAAAACAGGAGCAAAACCATTATAAAAATTGAAACATGCATCAACAGCCTGACGGTGGGAGGATAAAACACGCCGGCAGGATAAGGTAAAAGGAGAACAACAATGCCCAAACTGATGGAAGCGGGCCTTTCGGCCAAAGGCAAAACCTTTGCCCTGATTGCCAGCCGGTTTAATGATTTTATTACCGACCGGCTGGTCTCCGGGGCCGTGGACGCGCTGGTGCGCAACGGGGCGGCGGACAAGGACATTCACCTGGTCAAGGTGCCCGGCGCTTTTGAGATTCCCCTGCTGGCAAAGAAGATGGCGGAAAAAGGGGAGTACGACGCCATTGTCTGCCTGGGCGCGGTGATCCGGGGGTCGACACCCCATTTCGACTATGTGTGCGCCGAAGTATCCAAGGGCATCGCCCAGGTGAGCCTGGAGTTTTCCGTGCCGGTGATCTTCGGCATTGTCACCACCGACACCATCGAACAGGCCATTGAACGGGCCGGCACCAAGGCGGGCAACAAGGGATGGAACGCGGCCGTGTCGGCTGTTGAGATGGCCAACCTGATGGAAGTGGTGACGCGGGCGTAAGTTCTTATGGCAAGCAGGCGACGATCACGGGAACTTGCGTTGCAGTTTCTCTTTTCCTACGACTTGAACGCGGCCGGGGCCGGGGATTTTGACGCGTGGATGGAGGATTTCTGCGCGCGCTTCAACCTTTCGGAAAAGAATTTTCCCCATTTTTTTACCCTGGCCCAGGGCGTCAAGAACCGGTGGGAAAAGCTCAATGACCTGCTGGCCGAGAGTTCCGAGCACTGGAAGCTCAGCCGCATGTCCGGTGTGGACCGCAATGTCATGCGGATCGCCATTTTCGAGATGCTTTACTGTGACGACGTGCCGCCCCGTGTGGCCATCAACGAGGCCATAGAGATCGGCAAGAAATATGGCACCGATGAGTCCGGGGCCTTTATCAACGGTGTGCTGGATCGCATCAACAAGGAGCTGGGAGGATCGGAAGCGGACCTTCCCGAGAATATGAATACAACGAACAGCAAGGAGTAGCGTATGACTTCCCGGAAAATTTTTCTGACAGAAGATGAGATGCCGCGCCAGTGGTACAACATTCTGGCGGACATCAAGATGAATCCGCCGCTGGGACCCGACGGCAATCCCGTGGGACCCGATTCCCTGGCCCCTGTGTTCCCCATGAACCTTATCGAGCAGGAGGTCAGCACCGAGCGGTGGATCACCATTCCTGACGAGGTACTGGACATTCTGACGACGTGGCGGCCGTCCCCCCTGGTGCGGGCCCGCAATCTTGAAAAGGCGCTGGGAACGCCGGCCAAGATTTACTACAAGAACGAAAGCGTCAGCCCTGCCGGAAGCCATAAGCCCAACACCGCTGTCGCCCAAGCCTACTACAACAAGGAGTTCGGCATCAAGAAGCTCACCACCGAAACCGGGGCCGGCCAGTGGGGCAGCGCCCTCTCCTATGCCTGTTCCCAGTTCGGCCTGGAGTGCAAGATATTCATGGTACGGATCAGCTTCGACCAGAAGCCCTACCGCAAAAGCATGATGGGCGCCTGGGGTGGTAACTGTATTCCCAGCCCCAGCGACCAGACCCGTGCGGGCCGCGACGCCCTGGCCAAAGATCCCAACACCCCGGGCAGCCTGGGCATTGCCATCAGCGAAGCCATCGAATGTGCCGTCACCGACGAATCGGGAGAGACCCGTTATGCCCTGGGCAGCGTGCTCAACCACGTGATGCTGCACCAGACCATCATCGGGCTGGAAGCCAGGAAACAGTTTGAAAAAGTCGGCGACTATCCGGATGTCATCATCGGATGCGCCGGCGGCGGCAGCAACTTTGCCGGCATCGCTTTTCCCTTTGTCTACGACAAGATTCACGGCAAAGATATTGAGATTTACCCGGTGGAGCCCATGGGCTGCCCCACCATGACCAAGGCCCCCTTTGTTTACGACCACGGCGATACCGCCAAGTACACCCCCCTGCTGGCCATGCACAGCCTGGGTCATGCCTTTGTTCCGCCGCCTTTTCACGCGGGCGGGCTCCGTTACCACGGCATGGCGCCCACGGTCAGCCAGCTGGTCTGCGAAGGCATTGTTACCCCCCGGGCGGTTTCCCAGTTGAGCACCTTTGAGGCGGGCGTGCTGTTTGCCCGTTCCGAAGGTATCATTCCCGCGCCCGAGAGCAATCACGCCATCGCCTGTGTCATTGAAGAGGCCAACAAGGCAAAGGAAGAGGGCAAGGAAAAGGTGATCCTGTTCAACCTGAGCGGTCATGGCCTTCTGGACCTGGCCGGATACGACCGGTTCTTTGCCGGCGAGCTGTCCAACATTCTCATGAACGATGATGATCTGAAGGCGTCGGAAGCGGTGTTTGCCGATTATCCCAAGCCTGCGATCCTCAAGCACGATTAGACCGTGTCATTTCCCGGAAATCGGCCGGGGAATGATGTGCTGAATTTGCGGCCCGGCACGGCAAAGCGCGTGCCGGGCCTTTTTATTGCAACCGTGTTGCCGGTATCAATTCAACGGCGGTTGAAGGACGGAGAACGGAATCATGACGGAAGAGTGGCGGCGCCGGTGCCCCCGGTTGGGCCATGAAGTTCTTTTTTCTTACTGCCTGGGCTGCGGCATGAACGGCGAGCCGTGCCTGAAAACCGCTGACTGCTGGTGGGAACAGTTTGACGTGGTGGCCTACCTGAAAGCGCATTTTTCTCAAGAGACCGTGGCCCGTCTGCTCAATCCGCAACCCCAGCCCAAAATCACCGGCATTCTGGAGCTTATTGAACAGGCAAAACGCAACGCGGGAAAGTCATAACCCGTTGCCGGCAGCGACAAGACCAAGGAGGTGAATGTGATTCTTGAAAAACTGGAAGTGGGCATGATCATGGCCAACTGTTTTATCGTGGGATGTGACCAGACAAAACAGGCCGTGGTGATTGATCCCGGTGACGAGGCTGACCGGATTCTTTATCACCTGGCGGAAAACAAGCTCTCCGTAAAATATATCATCAACACCCACGGCCATTTTGATCACGTGGGCGCCAACAAGGAGTTAAAAAAAGCCACCGGCGCGGAACTGCTGATCCATGCCGCGG
The DNA here is from genome assembly GCF_000018405.1 of Desulfosudis oleivorans Hxd3. Taxonomy (NCBI): domain Bacteria; kingdom Pseudomonadati; phylum Thermodesulfobacteriota; class Desulfobacteria; order Desulfobacterales; family Desulfosudaceae; genus Desulfosudis; species Desulfosudis oleivorans. The sequence goes on along the minus strand of NC_009943.1, from coordinate 2,525,305 downwards.
ACGCGCCCATGCTCTCCGGCCTGTCCCAGATGGCGTCGGCTTTTGGTATTGCCGCGGAAAATTCACCACCGCCGGACCGCACCGTGAAAGAGGGGGATGTGATCTCCTTTGGCACCATTGAGATGAAGGTGCTTCACACGCCGGGTCACTCGCCGGGCGGCATTTCCCTGGTGACGGACAAGAAGGCCTTTGTGGGCGACACCCTGTTTGCCGGCTCCATCGGCCGGACCGACTTTCCAGGCGGTGATTTTGACACCCTGATTTCCGCCATTCAGACCAAGCTGTTTCCTCTGGGTGATGATGTGACGGTCTACTGCGGACACGGCCCGGAAACCACCATCGGTATGGAGCGGCGGACCAATCCCTTCTGCATGATGCGATAGCGCCTTTATTAAGCGCGGCGCAGCAATCCTGAACATTCAAGGTGTCATTGCGAGCCGCAGGCGAAGCAATCTTGTTCATATGCGAAGGAGATTGCTTCGTCGCTTTCGCTCCTCGCAATGACGTAGGTGACCGGTGGCACGGGCCAAGGCCGACAGGCCTTGCCCGTGGGTGTTTGTGTAAGACAGGCCTTGCCCGTGAAGACAACACAGGCCGGGTTTGCAAAAACCAGCCAAAGGGTCATGGCCCGGTCTGGATCGTGATCGCGGTTTCAAAAAATTCAGCAGCCGTTTTTTTCTCCCCGGCCGGCGCGGCGGATAGCTGAATGCCCCGGGTACGGGCCGCCACGGCATCCGGTTTTTCTTCCAGCAGGTAGACCGGCCCCCGGGTCTGTTGCGCCACCTCGCCCAGTGGCTGAGTGGCGGCGTAAACCGTTATTTTTTCAGTTCCAAAGGGAGGTACCACGGTCATGGTATACCGGTCGTTACCGGCCGGCAGCTGATAGACAGTGTCGCCCTGAAAATAGTTTTCCGTGCGATAGGGGTTGGGCAGAATCTGGGTCAGGGTGCCGGAGCAGTCTTCATAAACCACTCGGGCGAAAAAAGGCTTGTTGCCTTTCAGGAAAAGGGTCACCTGTTCGTCGGCCCTGTAATCCTTTTTGGGGCTGGTCAGGCTCACGGTCAGGGGCGCGGCCGGATCATCGGCCCACGGCCCGGCCGGCCGGACACCCTTCAGGTTCGGCGCCACCTCGGCCCGGATCACCACATGGAAGCTGTCGCCCATCTGAGGGTCTTTAATCCAGTCGCTTTCCAGTTTTTCCAGAACCGTCACCACGGCCTCGGCATAGGCCTTGACCAGGTCGGTTTTCAGGGCGAAGTTTTCCACTTCCGAGGCGCTCTGCACATGGGTGGCCGCCTTTTCCGCCGCGTCCCGTTTGGCCAGGGCCAAGGCCTCGCTTTCTGTCTGGTTGCGGCTCTTGTCATTGCCCAGGGCCGCCACACCGCTGCCGGTGGTGATGATGGAGTTGCCGGCCATGCCCGCCTGTGGCGCAAGCAGCACAAGTGTTGCCAGCAGGAAAATCCATATAAAAGCTGCCATAAACTGTTTTTGCGTGTGCGGCTGTTTTTCCATACCTGTTCTCCCTGAATGGTCCGGCCCTCTGTTTTGAATAATGAGGCGATTATGGCACACCCGGTGTGTGGATTCAAGCAAAGGAACGGTAACAGAGAGACGATGCCGGGCAATGACGGGCGCGAAAGCGACCACCAGGCCTTACCCGTGGAGAAAAGGCCGGCCGGGTTGGCAAAACCGGGCCGGTTTTTGTGCCACTCAAAGCCCTTGTTTTTGCCGATTCACCTCTTGACACCTTTGATATCAATGGTTAATAGTATTCGAAAACACAATGCGGCGGCTGTTTCCTGCCGGATTTCATGGAGCATTGATGATGATACAGGTAAACCAGCTGACACGGTATTACGGCGATCTGTGCGCGGTCAACGGCATTAGCCTGAAGATTGAAAAAGGCGAGATCGTGGGCCTGCTGGGGCCCAACGGGGCGGGCAAAACCACCACGCTGCGCATGCTCACCGGGTTTCTGCGGCCCACGTCGGGCGACATCACGGTCAACGGCCTTTCCATCCATAATGATATGCCGGCCATCAAGCGTCTCATGGGCTACCTGCCTGAGGCGGCCCCGGTTTACGACGACATGCTGGTGTATGATTACCTGGTCTACGTGGCCGATGTCCGGGGCATTCGCAGGGAGGAGCAGAGTGACCGCATTTCCCGGGTCGCGGGAATGTGCGGTCTCCAACCGGTGATGCACCAGCCGGTGGCCGAGCTCTCCAAGGGGTTCCGCCAGCGGGTGGGCCTGGCCCACGCCATGATCCACGATCCCGAGATCCTGGTGCTGGATGAACCCACTTCGGGCCTGGATCCCAACCAGATCGTGGAGATTCGCGACATCATCCGGCAGGCCGGAAAGGAAAAGACCATCATTTTTTCCACTCATATTCTAAGCGAGGCCGAAGCCACCTGCGACCGCATCGTGATTATCGACAAGGGGAGAATCGTGGCCGACCAGGCCACCGGGGAGTTGATCGCCGAAGCCGGCGGAGACCGGGCGCTTTTTCTCTCCCTGGCCGGGGCTGACCCGGAGACGGCAAAAGTCGGGCTGGCCGGCGTCAAAGGCGTTCAGGACGTTCAGGTCCAGCCGTCCGACCCGTCCGACCCGTCCGGGGTGGTGCGGCTGAAGCTGGTCTGCGCGCCCGACCCGGACCCGCGCCGGGTTATTTACGCCCATATCCGGCAGACCGATTGGGACCTGCTGGAGTTTTACGGCGAGACCCAGGGCCTTGAACACATTTTCCGGAAACTCACCACGGAGGCATGACATGGCAGAGGTGTGGCACATCTTCAGGCGCGAGTTTAAGGCCTATTTTGTTTCACCGGTGGCCTATATCGTGATCACGGTTTTCCTGCTGGTGACCGGGTGGTTTTTCTTTTCGCCCTTTTTTCTCCAGGGCCAGGCCACGCTGCGGGCCTTTTTCGGCATGCTGCCTTATGTCCTCTCTTTTGTGGTGCCCGCGGTCACCATGAAACTGTTTGCCGAAGAGCTCCATTCCGGCTCCTATGAGCTGCTCATGACCCTGCCGGTGAACCTGGGCCAGGTGCTGGCCGCCAAGCTGGCCGCGGCATCGGCCTTTGTGGCGATCATGCTGGCGCCCACGGTGATGTATGCCGTGTCGGTTTCCCTGGTGGGGGACCTGGACTGGGGGGCAGCGGCCGGCGGTTATATCGGGGCACTCCTGCTGGGCGCGGCCTATGCGGCGGTGGGGCTGTTTGCCTCGGCCCTGACAAAAAGCCAGATCGTGGCCTTTATCATTGCCGCGGCGGTCTGCTTTGTGCTGACCCTGCTGGACGCCATGCTTTTTTTCCTGCCCGACAGCGTGATGGGCGTGGCCGGTTATCTTTCCGCCGGGGCCCATTTTGACAACATCGCCAAGGGCGTGGTCGACAGCCGGGACATTCTTTATTTTTTAAGCGTGGCCTTTGTGTCGCTCTATGGCGCCTATCTTGTGCTGTGTGAAAAACAATAGGGGACTTTGCGGATGGAAAAAGCCAGACGGACGCAACGATACATAAAGTTCGGTCTTTACCTTGCGGTGGTAGTGCTGCTCAACATTGCCGGGGCCTCTTTCTTTTTTCGGGCCGACCTGACCGCGGACAACAAGTACTCCCTGTCAGACGCCTCGAAACAGGCCCTGGCCCGGGTCTCCGGCCCCCTGACCATCAAGGTCTTTTTCACGAAAAACCTGCCGCCGCCCCACAATGCCACGGAACGGTACCTGCACGACCTTCTGGGGTCCTACGCCCTTTACGCGGACCGGCATCTTTCCTACCAGTTTCATGATGTCACGCCCAAAGAGGGCCAGACCGGTGAACCGGTGGCGGAAAACCAGGCCCTGGCCAATGACTACGGCATTTACCCGGTGCAGGTGCGAAACGTGGAGGCCGACGAGGTCAAGTTCCAGAAGGCCTACATGGGAATGGTGATCATCTACGGCGACATGGTGGAAAAGATCGACCCGGTCTCCACCATCGACGGCCTGGAATACCGGATCACCACGGCCATCTCCAGGCTCACCCGCAAGGTGAGCGCTTTTGCCGACCTGGACGCGCCGGTAAACGCCACCCTGTATCTCTCATCCTCGCTGTACGCGGTGGCGCCCTACCTGGAGATCAACAACCTGCGGGAACTGCCCGGCACCATGAAGGAGATCACAGACCGCTTAAATGCCCGGCTGTTTGACGCCATCGCGTTTGAAACCGTTGACCTGTCCACTGAAACCGGCCGGGCCGACGGGATCGACGACCTGGACCTGATTCACCTGAAATGGCCCGAGATTCCCCAGCGCGCCGGGAAATCGATTCCCGAGGGGGAGGGGGCCATCGGCCTGGTACTGACCCAAAAACAGCGGCGGCTTTCCCTGCCGCTGCTCAACGTGGTGGAGCTGCCCATCTTCGGCACCCGGTATTCCATGCCCGATGCCGAAGAGACCGAGGATCTGCTGGACCGGTCCATTGAGTCCCTGGTGGGCATCAATGACGATATCGGGTTTCTGGCCGGTCACGGCACCCTTCAGGGGGTATCCCCGGACATGGCCAACCCCTTTCAGCCGGACAGCAGCACCTCATCGGCCAACTTTCGGGCCCAGGTTTCGGAAAACTACACCATCCGTTCTCTGGATCTTGCAACTGAAGGACTGGATGACGCCGCCTTTGCCTGCCTGGTGATCGCCGGACCCACCGAGCCTTTTTCCGACTATGAGCTGTTCCAGATCGACCAGTACCTGATGCGGGGACACAGCCTGGCGGTTTTTCTGGATCCCTTTAAGGAGGTCTATCCCCAGGGAAGGCCCTCTCCCTATGCCCAGCCGGCCTATGTGCCCCTGGAGACCGGGCTTGAACAACTTCTGGCCCATTACGGCGTGACCCTGGAACCCTCCGTGGTGATGGACGAATCCTGCTTTAAACAGCCCGTGGATCCGCGCATGGGCGGGGGCGAGCAGCCCATCTATTTCGCGCCGCTGATCAAAAATGAATACATCAACCATGAGCCCGGCTTCATGAAAAACATTCGGGGGCTGGTGGCCATGCAGAACGCGCCCCTGGTTCTGCAGGAAGAAAAACTGGAGCAAAACGGCATCGCGGCCACGCCCCTGTTCTCCTCCAGCGACCAGTCGTGGGAGCAGAAGGGCCGGATCAACTTAAACCCCATGTTTCTGAGGCCTCCGGGACCGGATGCCGAAAGAGAGAGCTTTCTGCTGGCCTGCCTGTTGAAAGGGGAGTTCCCCAGCTATTTTGCCGGAAAACCGGTGCCCGTAAAGCCGTCGGAGGATGAGCCGGAAGCAGAAGACGACACGGCCGCGCCGGCAGGCAAAGGGCCGGCTGTGGAGGCCATTGGCACGGTCATTGAAAAGGGGCGGCCCGGAAAAATTTTTGTGATGGGGTCTTCGCATCCGCTGCGGGACTACATGGTGGACCGGGAGGGCAGGGTGCCCAACGCCGTGTTTCTGGCCAACGTGATAGATGCCCTGAACGAGCGGGAAGCCGTGGCCCTGCTGCGAAGCAAGCAGCAGACTTACAACCCGTTAAACGACGTGTCCGCCACCATACGCACGGCCATCAAGGGGTTTAACATCATCGGGCTGCCCGTGCTGGTGGTGATTGCCGGCCTGGTGGTGCTGCTGGCCCGGTCGATCCGCAAAAAACGGATCGCCCGGCGGTTTGCGGCATAGCCACTTGCGGCAACACGGTAATTGCTGTTGCTGCCCGACGGATTGAACAATCCAGGCGGGCCTGTGCGGACGACATTGGCATAAAGGTGAGGCAGGATGAAAATCAAAACCGAATATCTGGTGCTGGTGGCCCTGATTGCGGGGCTCTCCCTGTTTCTCTGGTTTAGAAACAGCGATCGGGTGCTCTATGAGCTGCCCGACACCGGGGGCCTGAAAAAGGAGCAGATCGCGCGCATCGAAGTGCGGGCACCTGAACAGGCCCCCCTTGTTCTTGAAAAAAAGGGGAATGTCTGGTTCTTGCCCTCCGGGGCGCCTGCAAAACCGGCGGATACGGTCCGCATGGTGGAAGCCGTCTCTGATCTTGCCCTTACCACCCTGGTGTCGGAGCGGGACGATCTTGTCCGTTACGACCTGTCAGCGGACAAGGCCGTGACGGTGACCGCTTCGGCCCCGGACGGAAAACCGCTTCGCACCATTGCCGTGGGCAAAACCGCGCCTTCCCACAACCACACCTTTGTGCGAATTGATGAGGACCCCCGTATCTATCATGCCAGGGGCCGGCTTTCCGGTATTTTTGATAAAACCGCCGACGCACTGACCGACAGGCGGGTGCTGGATGTCGACAGGGCAACCCTTACCCGGATCACGGTGGAACAGGCGGGTGAAAGCCGGACCCTGGTAAAAAGCGCGGCCGAAGATACCCTGTGGATCACGGACGAAGGAGAGACGGTGGACCCGAGTGCCGTGTCGGGTTTTTTGGACGCGATTTTACGCCTGGAGTGCATCACATACCGGGAGACGGCCGGGCCGGAAAACCCGGGAGAACCGGTTCTTACCGTCACGCTGATGGATGAAAACGCCCATACACTGTCGGTGTTCCCGCCCAAAGCGGCCGACGGCAGCAATTATCCGGCCCGTTCCTCCAGAACCGACCTGGGTTTTCTTCTTTCCGCGGACACTGTTGAAAATCTTTTTAAAACCGTGTCCGGCCTGGCGCCCGGTGCCGAAGACACACCGGACGCAAAGGAGTAACCTGCTGTGGAAAAAGGGATTCTGCTGTTTAAAATGATCGTGGTGCTGGTCCTCTCCATTTCCCTGGGCAACTGGTTTCTGAAAAAAGCCAGGCAGGTCCGTGCCCAGGGCCGGCCCCTTTACCAGGCCTACCTGACTGCGCCGGGAATCATTATCCTGCTGGCAATCCTGGTGCCCGTGGTCCTGATGATGCTCGGTTATATTTAGCCCGAATATGGCAAGAACTATGCCGTGGCCGTGCCGGAAGCCGTTGACACACCGGCCCCTTCAAAGGAGGCCATCTGGGTCATGATCTTGCAGGCCGCTGCCACCGCATCCATGGCCATGACAGCGCCCGTGCCTTCGCCCAGCCGCATTTGAAGATCCAGCACCGGCTCAAGCCCGATAAAAGACAGGGCCGCCTTTTGCGCCGGTTCCACGGACCGGTGCCCCGCGATCAGAAACCCCTTGATCGACGGACAGATAACAAAGGCCGCCAGCCCGGCGGCCGTTGAAATCACGCCGTCCAGCACCACGGCGGTCTGTTTTGACGCCGCGGCCAGAATGGCCCCGGCCATGCCCGCAATTTCAAACCCGCCCAGGGTGCGCAGCACTTCAAAACCGTTTTTCGAATCCGGGCAATGAAGTTTCAGGGCCTGTTCAATCACGGCGGTCTTTCGTTTCAAACCGTCGTCGTCCACGCCGGTGCCCCGGCCTGTGGCCTCGGCCGGAGAGATGCCGGTAAGGGCGCAGATGATGGCCGTTGCCGGGGTGGTGTTGCCGATGCCCATTTCGCCCATACCCACAATGTCGATGGGCTTTCGGGCGTGGGCCTCCAGAAAAACAGCCATGCCGTTTTCCAGGGCCGTTTTTAATGCGTCGGCGCTCATAGCCACCTGCCGGGCCAGGTTTTCCGTGCCCGGCGCCACTTTCTTTTTGACCAGGTCCGGGTGGTCTTCAAACGCCCCTGCCACACCCATGTCCACCACCTTCATGTCAATGCCGTAGTGACGGCACAGCACATTGATGGCGGCCCCGCCGGCCAGAAAGTTTAGTACCATCTGGACCGTGACCTCTGAAGGAAAGGCGGACACCCCTTCCGCCGTGACCCCGTGGTCCCCGGCAAACACAAAAAGGTTTTTCTGTCCAATGGCCGGGTCCAGCCTGTTCTGGACCAGGCACATTTGAACGGCCAGGGTTTCCAGCCGGCCCAGGGAGCCGGCGGGTTTTGTCTTGTTGTCGATTTTTCGGCCGGCGTCGGCCAGCAGGGTTGTGTCCACCGAGGCAACAGCGTCAATGGTGGCGCGGCAGAGGGTGGCGGGAGCCAGAGCAGAAAGAATAAAAGGCGTGTCAGCGGATGGTGTTTTTTTTGGCATGGATACCTCCTGAATAAAATTTCAGAAGGATTTTGCCCAGCAAAAATCCGGTTTGGCAGCAGGCAGGCTTTCCGGCTGGCGGATCATTCGCGGGCCGCGCCTTCCCCCGATTTTTGTCGGAGTGGCATTGTGCGGCCGTTGTCCCCGGTCACGGCAACGGCTGGCATGCGATGGAGTTTCACCATCTTTCCTTTTACCCCGGCCCGAAAAAACAGGCCCGGCACCTTGCTGTCTTTAAAACGGGTATAGGCGGCCGGGAAAATGTTGTCAAGCAAAAACCCTATGTTTTTTGCTGTGGAAATTTATTCTGTACCTGCGCGCACATGTTGTAGAAAATTTACTCAACGTTATCCACCATACGGCAGGTCTTTTTGGGTAATCATAATATGTGAATGCAGTTCCTCATGCGTTTCGTTATTTTCTTTTTTGTGCTACGAAGCGGCCGGTTGTACGCCGATAGCATGGCGTAAAGCCGGCGGCAGGGGATCAACGCAAAAGTGAGCCGTTATCAGATAAGGCCTCGTTTGCGGGCCATGCCGACCATCTGGTCCATCATGGTGACCGGCGGCACCACCCGTTCCGGTTCCGGTTTGGCAACCAGGGTGATGGCTTGGGTGGGGCAGGTAGTCACGCACAGGCCGCAGCCGATGCACCGGTTCAGATCAACTTCAGCTACGTCATCCGCATTGAGGCGAATGGCGCCCATCTGGCACCGGTCCAGGCAGGCTTCGCATCCGGTGCATTCATCGGTATCAACTTGAGCGTAATGGTTGGCAAAGACAATCTCAGCCGGCCGGGGATGCTTTTTTAAGGCCACCAGGACCCCGCAGCAGTCTCCGCAGCAGTTGCACATGCCGGCCGGGTTCTGGGCCGTGGCCGGCTGGGTGACAAGACCCTCCTCCCGGCATTTGTCCAGAATGGCGATGGCCTCTTCCAGAGAGACCTCCCGGCCCATGTTCCGGTCCAGGTAATACTGGCCCATGGAACCGAACATGAAACAGGCTTCCAGCTGTTTGCCGCACCCTTTTTCCATAACCTGGGTACGCTTGCGGCAGATGCAGTCAGTAACGATAATTTTCGGCTTGTCCGCCAGAATTTTGACGGCGTCTTCATAGCTGGCCACGTTGTGGGCGACGTCAAGCGACTTTTGCACGGGAATGGGCCGCAGAAAATAGTCGGCCCCTTTCTGCATGGCCGCGTCAAAGGCCTCGTCAAAGTATATCTGGACCATCTCGGACAGCTCGCGGTCCAGAGTTTTGACCTGAAATTCAAACAGGCCGTGAACAAAGGGAATGGCCGCGTATCGGGAGCCGTTCTCTTTTTTCAGCCGGAACAGCAGCCCCCGCTCAGCCATGTCATCCAGCCGTGCGGCCAGCTCGTCCACGGGCCGGCCCAGCCGGGCGGCAACGGCCTCCGGGGTTTCCAGCTGGTGGGTCATGCCGGTAAACAGGCGGGCGTCGTCTTCGGAAAACAGGTATTTAAGGATCCTGATCTCAATACCGGAGTCTGTTGCCGGAAAACCCATGGAATAGGTTTCCAGCTGGCGTTGAAGGGCGCGGTAGATGTCGTCTGTCATGGTGTCTTCCTTTTCTATGCTCTCAAGCGTGGGGGCGGAACATAAACCCGTCTCATGCCCTCCTGAAGGGAGATGGCCCCTTCGGGGCAGAAACGGGCGCAGATGCCGCAGCCGATGCAGTATTTTTCCTCGCGAACCGCCGTGCCCTCACTGCCCAGCACAATGGCATCCACCGGGCAGCGTTCCACGCAGATGCCGCAGCCGGTGCACGTGTCCTCGTCAATGACGGACAGGTAGTTGGTGGAGTTGATCATGGGTGTGGCGCCGTTGCGCCAGAGGGTAAAGGTGTCGCAGCAGTCCTTGCAGCAGTTGCAGATGCTGTTTTCTTCCTTGCTGATATTCGAGCCGTTGTGAAAGGCTTTGTGGACCAGGCCGGCCTCTTCCGCCTGCTTCATGATGGCCAGGGCCTCCTCTTTTGACACCAGCCGGGCAAACCCCTGGGCCACGGTGTGGCGGGCGGACTTGCCGAAGGTAAAGCAGACCTCGGCGGGTGCATGAATTTCGCAGTCATGGCCCAGCACCTTGTTGTAGTTCCGGCAGAAACAGTGGCCCACGGCGATATCGTCAAACTTGTTGATGATTTCTTCAACGGTCTGGGCCGGCAGCACGGTGTCTTCGGCCCCAATGGCCCTGTTGATCTGAATGGTGTTGCCGGTTTCCGTGGTAAAAGTGGGAACGGTCCGGTCCACCGGGGGCTGCTGCTCAAAGATCGGCAGCAGGTTGTCGTAACCGCGCTGCATGTTATCCCGCAACTCCTGCAGCAGGGTGTGATAAAGCTTTGCGATCTTTTCAAGCGGCTCCCGCTCTTTTCCCTCGGGCAATTTGTTCATGAAGGTATATTCAAAGGCCCCCACCAGGATCAGGGGCAACAACCGGTAAACCATGACGCCCCGGCTGTTGGGCTGGTTGAACAGAATGCCTTTTTTGGCCAGCGAATCGGTTCTGGCTGTTATCTCCTCTTCCGAAAGACCGGTCTTCTCTTTGAGCTGGTCTATGGAGAGGGATTTGGCACCGTCAAAGGCGGCATTGATAAAGTCGGCATCCGCTTCATCCAGATAGAACCTGACGATCTCTAAAAGCGTATCGGTCACCGCAAAGGGAATCATGCCCGCGCTTGAGATCAGTCCCGCTGCCTTTTTGAATTTCTGTTCAACTGCTTCTTTGTCGCTCATTCATGACCTCCATGGAAAAGATAAGATGGTTTTCGTTTGGGCAGTGTTTTCAGTCGCAGGGCTTATTAAAAGCCAAACAGGCCGGTATGTCAATCCACATTAAGGGTTGTTTGTCGTACGCCGTAGTGACGAGTAATGCAGCGCAACGCAGAAATTGGGCTTTTTACGAAGTCGTTAATGAATGATTTTCAGGCGGTCCGGCACCGGGGTCACGCGGGGGAATTTGCCCAGGGGGTTTTCATCCACCAGCAGCACACAGCCGTAAGCCTCTTCCAATACCTGGTAGGTCAGGATTTCGCCGGGCGCGCCTTTGCCCACCACGCGGCCCTCTTTTAACAGCAGCAGGGTGTCGCCGTACATGGCGGCCAGGTTGATGTCGTGGGAGACCATGACAATGGTGACCCCTTTTTCATTTTTCAGCCGCTCCATCAGGTCCATGATCCGGGTCTGGTGGGCCAGGTCCAGGGAGGCGGTGGGCTCGTCCAGCATAATAAGGCGGGGCTCCTGGCACACGGCCTTGGCGATAAAGGCCCGCTGTCTTTCCCCGCCGCTGAGCTGGTCCAGCTTGCGGGAGGAAAGGTGCTCAATGCCGGTAAAGACCATGGCCTGGCGGGCGATTTCCGTATCCGCGGCGTCGGGAATGCCCAGAACGCCCTGGTAGGGCGAACGGCCGGCCAGTACGAATTCTTCCACGGTCAGGGGAAAGTCGATGCGGGTCTCCTGGGGCACAAAGGCCATGGTTTGGGCCAGGCTCCGGAAGGTGTAGTTTCCGGCCGGTCTGCCCAGAATGTCGAACCGCCTGGCGTCGGCGGCCAGAAGCCGGGCCATGGCCTTTAAAAGGGTGGTCTTGCCGCTGCCGTTGGGACCGATGATGACAAAAAAGGAGCCGGGATCAACGGAAAAGGATATCTCCTGAAGCACGGGCTGATCCGTGTAGCCGCAGAAGAGATGGTCGATGGCGATGGCGTGGATCATTTTTTGTCCGGCCGTTTCAAAAGATAGATAAACAGTGGCGCCCCGAGAATGGCGGTGATCACGCCCACCGGCATTTCGCCGTGGGCCGGCAGGGTCCGGGCCAGCATGTCGCACAGCACCATATAGGCGCCGCCGCCCAGCAGGCAGGCCGGCACCAGAAGACGGTGGTCTGCGCCGATCAGGCGCCGGAAGAAATGGGGCACCACCAGCCCCACAAATCCCAGCAGGCCGCACTGGCTTACCGTGGCGCTGACCATGAACGAGGTCACCACCAGCAGCACGGCCCCGGCCACGCGAATGTTGACCCCCATGGTCTGGGCCATCTCCCGGCCCAGCAGGATCAGGTTCAGAATGTTGGCATACCTGAACACAACGATAAAGCAGGGGATCACCAGCGCGGCCAGAATGGCCACCTGCTTCAGTCCCACCATGGAAAGGTCGCCCATGAGCCAGAACATGATGTTGTGAATTCTTGCGTCCTGGGTGATGGCGATCAGGAACATGATGATGGCGGAGCAGAAGGCGTTGATCATGACGCCGGAGAGCAGCAGGGACTCGTTTTTGAGAATGGTTCTGCCGGTGGCCATGAACAGGATCAGCAGCAGACAGGCCCCGCTGCCGATAAAGGCCGCGATGCTTACACCGGGAAACGGGGACAGCCCCAGCAGGATTCCGATAATCGCGCCCACGGCGGCCCCGCCGGAAATTCCCAGGATGTAAGGCTCAGCCAGGGGGTTGCGCAGCAGGGCCTGAAACACTAGGCCCCCGGCGGAAAGCGAGGCTCCCACCAGGGCCGCCAGCAGGACCCGGGGCAGGCGGATGCGCCAGATAATGGTGGTGAGCACCGGGTCGGCGGTATCCATGCGGATCAGGCTTTTGCAAATAGCGCCAATTTCCCATCCCGACGATCCCCTTGCAATGCCCAGAATGCCGACGCCCACCAGCAGACCGAACAGCAGCAGGGAGAGCAGGCAGATGCGGGAAATCAGAGAGGCCCCGGTGTTGTTCATGGTGTATCCTCTGAAGGGGTGCCGGAGAAAAGTTCCGGGTGAATCAGCCGGGCCAGGGTTTCCAGGCCCTCCACGATGCGGGGGGTGGGCCGGTCCACCAGGTTGGAGTCGATCAGGTGAATCCGGTTGCTTTTTATTGCGGGCAGGGTGTCCCATTTGCGCCACTGGGCCATGGCTCTGTCAAACTCGCCGTCCCGGGTCATGGAGGTGATGATCACCACGTCCGGGGCAAGGCCCACCAGTTCCTCCTCGGAGAATCGGGGATAGGGCGTTTGACCGGCGGCCAGGTTTTTTCCTCCGGCCCGGGTGATCAGCTCATTGATAAACGTGTCTGTGCCGGCTGATACAATGGGGGAGATGCCGATCTGGAAAAAGACCGCCGGCCGGTGCGGGATTGACGCCACCAGCCGGTCGATGCGGTTGATGCGGGCGCGCATGCTGTCGGCCAGTTGCCCGGCCTTTTTCGTTGCATTGAGCAGCGTGCCCATCTCCTCGACCGTCTGGATCACCGTGTTCAGGTCAAAGGGGTTGACGGCATAGACCGGAATGCCCAGCTCGGTGAGCCGGTCGGCCACCTGCTTGGGATTGCCGTCCTTGATGGCGATGCAGAGGTCCGGCGACAGGGCCACGATGCGTTCCAGGTCCAGGTGCACATAAGAACCCACCCTGGGCAGTTGCAGGGCTTCCGGCGGATAATCGCTGTACTGGGTGACGCCTTTTAAAACATCCTGGCGTTCCAAGGCGAATATGATTTCCGTGATGCTGGGTGCCAGGGACACCACGCGGCTCGGACTGTCCGGCACCTCAAGGGTGCGGCCGGTCGGGTCGGTCACTGTTTTCGCGTAGGCCACAGGCAGACACAAAAACGTTATAAGGGCTGTTACCACCGCCATGCGGCGGAACTGCATTGAGAAAAACTGTTTCATATCGCGTAAGATAAACCCTTATGAATGCACAGGCCGTTTTTTGTACAATGGTACTGTGGTCTTATCAGAAAAGAGCGGGAGGGGCAATCTTGTACATCCCGTCAAAATCAAAATCGGAATCGGGATCGAGCCAATCGATACCGATAGCGATACCGATCCCGATTTCGATTATATTAATGAACCGGGATATTTCCTTGAATAAAGCCTAAGAGTCTGGTATTTCTGAGCTTTAAAAAAGACCCCGTGGTTGATCAGGAAAGCTGGGCTGGCTGAATGGCATTTGATATAACCCGCAGAAAATCAAGACAGATTCACATCGGTTCCGTTGCCGTGGGCGGCGAGGCCCCGGTATCGGTCCAGTCCATGACCACCACCGACACAGCGGACGTGGAAGCCACGGTGGCCCAGATCGCAAGGCTTGAAGCGGCAGGGTGCGAGATTGTGCGGGTGGCGGTGCCCAACCCGGAGGCGGCAAAGGCCATCGGGCGGATTAAAAATGAGATCGCTATTCCTCTGATCGCCGACATTCATTTCAACTGGCGCCTGGCCGTGGCCGCCATGGAGGCCGGGGCCGACGGCCTGCGCATCAATCCCGGCAACATCGGGGGCCGGGAGAAAACCCTTAACGTCATCGACTGCGCCCGGCATCACAAGGTGGCCATTCGCATCGGCGTCAACTCCGGGTCTGTGGAAAAAGACCTGCTGAAAAAACACAGCGGGCCGACGCCCCGGGCCATGGTGGAAAGCGCCCTGCGCAACATCGCCATTTTCGAAGCGGCAAATTTTTTTGATATCAAGCTCTCCCTCAAAGCCTCGGATGTGGCCCGCACCGTGGAGAGCTACCGTCTGATCGCCGCCGCCTGCGATTACCCGCTTCATGTGGGGGTCACTGAAGCCGGGGGGCTGTTTCCCGGGCTGGTCAAGTCTTCTCTGGGCATCGGCATGCTGCTGGCCGAAGGCATCGGCGACACCATTCGCGTGTCGCTCACCCGGGATCCGGTGGAGGAAATCCGGGCCGGGTTTGAAATTCTCAAGGCTGTGAACAGGCGGCACGTGGGTCCGGACATTATATCGTGCCCCACCTGCGGCCGGTGCGGCATTGATCTTTTTGCCATCGTGGAACAGGTGGAACGCCATGCCCTGGCCATGCGGGCCCCGGTAAAAATCGCGGTGATGGGGTGCGTGGTCAATGGCCCGGGAGAAGCGGCCGAGGCGGATGTGGGCATTGCCGGCGGCAGGGGAGAGGGCGTGCTGTTTAAAAAAGGGAAAATTGTTAAGACCATTCCCGAAGCCAACCTGGTGAAAAATCTGCTGGCGGAAATGGATAAGCTTGAGACGAATTGGGGTAAAAAAGGAGCTGGAAAAAAATAATGGGAAAACAGGAACAGGCGGCGATTTCGCCCACCCGTGCGGAAAATTATTCGGAGTGGTATCAGCAGGTGGTCAAGGCGGCGGACCTGGCGGAAACATCGCCGGTGCGCGGGTGCATGGTGATCAAGCCCTGGGGCTATGCCATATGGGAAAACATCCGGCAGGCACTTGACGGCATGTTCAAGGCCGCGGGCGTGAAAAACGCCTACTTTCCCCTGTTTATTCCGCTGGAGTTTCTGGAGCGGGAAGCCGAGCACGTGGAGGGGTTTGCCAAGGAGTGCGCCGTGGTGACCCATCACCGGCTGGAGGCCAAAGACGGCCGCCTGGTGCCCGCCGGTGAGCTGACTGAGCCCCTGGTGGTGCGGCCCACATCAGAGACCATCATCGGCGAGTCCTTTTCCCGGTGGGTGAAAAGTTACCGGGACCTTCCCGTGCTGATCAACCAGTGGGCCAACGTGGTGCGGTGGGAGATGCGCACCCGCATTTTTCTGCGCACCAGCGAGTTCCTGTGGCAGGAGGGCCATACGGTTCACGCCGACGCCGCCGAAGCCATGGAACTGGCCCGCCACATGCTCAACCTGTATGAAAAACTGGCCACCGACTACCTGGCCATTCCGGTAATCAAAGGCAACAAGAGCGATTCCGAGCGGTTTCCCGGCGCCGTGGAAACCTTCTGCATTGAAGCCATGATGCAGGACAGAAAGGCCCTTCAGGCCGGCACCTCCCATTTTCTGGGCCAGAATTTTGCCCGGGCCTCAAAAATACTTTTTCAGTCCGAGCAGGGCAAAGAAGAGCTGGCCTGGACCACCTCCTGGGGGGTCTCCACCCGGCTGATCGGCGGGCTGATCATGTGTCATGCCGATGACGACGGCATGATCATGCCGCCGGCCATCGCCCCGGCCCACGTGGTGCTGCTGCCGATTTTCAAAAAGGATTCAGACAGGGAAACGGTGATGGCTTATACCGATACCCTGGCCGCACGGCTTCGTGAAAAACAGTACATGGGCCGGCCCGTGGGCGTGGAGATCGACACCCGGGACATCGGCGGGGCCCGAGGCTGGGAGTGGATCAAAAAGGGCATTCCGTTGCGCGTGGAGATCGGCCCCAAGGACATTGAAAAACAGTCGGTGTTCGTGGGCCGCAGGGACATGGGTCACCGGGAAAAGATGTCGGTTCCCACCGACCGTTTTGTTGAAGACATTGCCGATACCCTGGCCGCGGTGCAGCACACCCTTTACCAGCGGGCCCTTGAGTTCCGCGCGGCCCACACCGTGACCATTGATGACAAAAAAGCCTTTTACGATTTTTTCACTCCGCAAAACACGGACATGCCGGAGATTCACGGCGGGTTTGCCCTGTCCCCCTGGTGCAGGGACCCGGCCTGTGAGGCGGCTATCAAAGACGATCTGTCGGTTACCATCCGGTGCCTTCCCCATGATGAAGCGTTACGGGGTGCGGATGCCGGTTCCTGTGTCTGCTGCGGGAAAACGGCCAAAGGCCGGGCCGTGTTTGCAAAGGCGTATTGATTTGGACCCTTTGTTTCGGTTGTTTCGATACCGATAGCGATAGCGATTTGGAAAAGAGGTAGGAGCGACTTCCTGTCCCATGATACGCATCAACGACATTTTAGAGACCCTGCAGGATCACAATCCCGACGCGCCAACCGATATCGTGGAGCGGGCCTATATCTATTCGGCAAAGGTCCATGAAGGACAGATGCGGCTTTCCGGCGAGCCCTATCTTTCCCATCCCCTGGAGGTGGCCGGCATCCTGGCTTCCATGCGGCTGGACAGCGTTTGCGTGGCCGCCGGACTGCTGCACGATGTGCTGGAAGATACCCACGCCACGGAAAAGGACATTCAGGAAATGTTCGGCGACGAGGTGCTCCATATCGTTCAGGGGCTGACCAAGATCAGCACGCTGCCCTACAGCAGCGACCAGGACCGCCAGGCTGAAAGCATCCGCAAGATGATCCTGGCCATGGCCGACGATCTTCGCGTTATCCTGATCAAGCTGGTGGACCGGCTGCACAACATGCGGACCCTGAAATATCACAAGGATGCCAAGCAGAAAAAAATTGCCCGGGAAACCCTTGATATCTACGCGCCCATCGCCCTGCGCCTCGGGATTTACTGGATCAAGAACGAGTTGGAGGACATGGCTTTCCGAGTGCTCTATCCCGAAGAGAACGCGTTTCTGGCCAGCCGGATCCGTACCGATGACGTGGAACGGGAAAAATATATCGAGACCGTCCGGGACTACATCAAGGAAAAGCTGGCGGAAAATGGCCTTCAGGGAGAAGTGGTGGGCCGGCACAAGCACTTTTACAGCATCTTTCAGAAGATGAAAAAGCAGAACCTGGACCTGAATGAGGTCTACGACATCATCGCCTTCCGTATCATTCTGGATACCATGCCCCAGTGTTACGAGGCCCTGGGCATTATTCACTCCATGTGGAAACCCCTGGCCAAGAAGTTCAAGGACTATATCGCGGTTCCCAAACCCAACCTTTATCAGTCCTTGCATACAACGGTGTTTGGCCCCTTTGGCGAACGGGTTGAGATTCAGATTCGCACAAAAGAGATGGACCGGGTGGCCAAGTCCGGTGTGGCGGCCCATTGGGGGTACAAGGAGGGAAAGGATTCCACCGGCCGGGACGGCAAAACCTATGCGTGGATTCAGAATTTGGTGGAGACTCAGGAAGACGCGGAGACGTCCGGCGAATTTCTGGAAAATGTCCGGCTGGACCTTTTTTCCGACGAAGTTCACGTTTTTACGCCTGAAGGGGCCGTTCGTTCCCTGGCCCGGGGGGCCACGCCCGTTGACTTTGCCTACTTGATTCACACCGAGGTGGGCCATCAATGCACGGGCGCCAAGGTCAACGGCCGAATGGTGCCCCTCTCCCACGTGCTGAGCACCGGCGACATCGTGGAGATCATTACCTCTGCCAAGGGCCGGCCCAGCGCGGACTGGCTTAATTTTGTCAAAACCAGCAAGGCCCGTTCCCGGATTCGCCAGTGGATCAAAAACGAGGAAAAAGAGCGCAGCCTGCAACTGGGCAGGGAGATGTGCGAAAAGATGTTTCGCAAGTTCCGCCTCAACTTCAACGAAGTCCTTCGGTCCGAGGAGATGGAACAACTGCCGGCGGCTTTTGGGTTTAAAACCGTGGACAACCTGCTGGAGCATGTGGGCTACGGCAAGATCACGCCCCGGCAGGTGCTGCAGAAATACATGGCCCGGGGGGAGGAAGCCCTTCCCGGGGACAGCGCGTCGTTTTTCGATAAAATTATCAGCAAGGTGAGAAAGAAGCGACCGGCGGACGGCGTTATCGTTAACGGCATGGATGATGTGCTGGTCAAGTTTGCCAGGTGCTGCCAGCCCGTTCCCGGCGATTCCATCATCGGGTTTATCACCCGGGGTACCGGCGTGGCCGTCCATCGGGCCAATTGCGTGAACGTTCTCAAGGAGTCGCCCGAGCGCCGGATTGACGTGCAGTGGGCCGCTGACACGACAACCGCCTACCCGGTGGAGATTGCCATCCGTTCCCACGACCGGATCGGCCTGCTGGCCGAGATCGCGTCGGTGATCAGTAAAAACGGGGCCAATATCACCAGCGCCCATACCGAAACCAAGGACAGGGGGCTGGTGGAAACCCATTTTTCACTGCTGGTAAAAGGGGCGGCGCAGCTGGACAGCCTGATTGCCGCCATTAAAAAGCTCAAGGCCGTGTCTGATGTGAAGCGGCTGGGTATGTGAATGTGATCTTCAGGAGAAGAATAAAAAAACCGGCAGGCCCAGAGGGGAGGGGGAGGGGGAGGGGAGGGCCTGCCGGAAGCTAAAGACAAAAACAATTAAGCGGCTTTTACCACGAAGCCGGATTTAATGCAGTTGGTGCATACGTACAGGGTCTGGGGTTTGCCGTCACGCACGGCCCGGACCCGCTGCAGGTTGGGGTTGAAACGCCGCTTGGTTACATTGTGGGCATGACTCACATTGGCGCCCACCATGGGTTTTTTGCCACAGATTTCACACTGCCTGGCCATTGATTCATATCCTTTCGAAAAAACAGACTTTATATTCAACAAAAAAATAATATTACACTGCGATTTGATAAAAGTAAAGGCTTTTTTTAATCGTTTTTCGATTCTTCTTTTTCCATTTCGGCCAGCCCTTCTTCGCACAAAGGAATGTGGCGCCGGGCCGTTTCAATGTCACCAACGTCCGGGTATTTTTCAATAATTTGCTTAAAGCGGTAGAGGGCCGACCGGTAGCGTTTGGTTTTGAAATAGAATTTTGCCACGTACAGCTCATGGGCCGCCAGGCTTTCCCGGCATTGGTGAATGTAGTCCGTTGCCTGGGAGGCGTATTCACTGTCCGGGTATGCCCGCACCAGCCGGCTGAAGGCATCAATGGCCCGGTGGGCCGGGGTCTGGTCCCGGTCGATGGTGTCCAGCCGGTTGAAATGACACAGGCCGGTACGGAAAATAACAAACGGAACCGATTCGTGGCGCGGGTGAAGGCGTTCAAAGTTTTCATAGGCCGATACCGCGCTTTCATACTCTTCCATGTTGAAGTAGGCATCGGCAACCTTCAGGTCCGCCAGGGTGGTCAGCTTGCTGAAGGGATACCAGTCTCTCAGGTTCTCAAAGGCCTCAATCGATTTTTTATAGCGGCCCTTGTCAAAGTACCGCGTGCCTTCATCGGCCAGTTCCTGGGCGCTCTTTTCCTGGACCGGTTTGTGCGCGCATCCGGCCATGGCGCAGATCATCAGAAGGGCAGAGAGGATTACAGCCAGTTGTTTCATGTAAAATCGCCTTCGGTGGTTGTCGGTTGAGGTTGCAACATAAGACATGGCAGCCGGCATGTCAACAGGAATCCGGGGCGACACCATGATCATGAGCCATTGCCGGCCTTCTGTTTTTCTGCATCCAGGGAGGGTGGGGACGCCTTTTCTTCTACCAGCAGGGAGAGAATGCGGTTGGCCTCCATGCGCTTGATGGTGATAACAAAATTGTCGATGGTGATGATCTCGCCTTCCTCTGGTATCCTGCCGATTCGATACAGCAGGTAGCCGGAAAACGTGTCGTATTCCCCGGATTCCGGAATATGCATGGGAAGTTTTGCGTTGGTCTCTTCAATGTGGGTTTTGCCCAGTACCAGCCATGTCTGTTTTTTTACCTTGACAATATGGGGCTCATACCGGTCGGTCTCATCAATAATGTCGCCCACCAGCTCTTCTAACACATCCTCCAGGGTGATCAGCCCCAGGACCTCGCCGTGCTCGTTGATCACGATGGCCATGTGGTGCTTGCGCAGCTTGAACTGTTTGAGCAGGCTGTTGAGTTTTTTGGACTCCGGAATAAAATAGGGCTTGCTCATCAGGGAGCGGATGTTGGGCGGGCCCTTGGCCTGCACATAGTGCCGAAAAACATCTTTTACATTGAGAATGCCGATGATGTTGCCGATGTGGTGCTCATAAACCGGAATGCGGGTATAGCCTGTTTTTAATATGGCGCCCAGGGGCAGTTTTTTGTTCACGTCCACGGCAAACATGTCGGTGGTGGGGGTCATGCTTTCCGACGCGCTGGTGTCGTCCAGCTTGAAGATGTTGTGAATAAACTCCTTTTCCTCGTTGTCGATCTCCCCTTCCTCTTCGGTGACCTCGATAATGGCTTTGAGCTCCTCCTCGGTCATTACCGGGATCGGTTTCATTTTGCCGGTGAGCCTGGGAATGAAGTTTAAAAAAAGAATGATCGGCATAAACAGGACCGACAGCCAGTAAAGGGGATAGATGGTGATCCGGGCGATGGTGATATTGTTGGTGGTGGCGATGGACTTGGGCAGGATTTCACCGAAAATCAGAATAAAAAAGGTCATCACGCCGGTGGCGATGCCCACGGCATTGTTGGAAAAGACGTCAATGGCCAGGGCCGTGGCCAGGGCCGATGCCCCGATGTTGACCAGGTTGTTGCCGATGAGAATGGTGGACAGCAGCCGGTGGGGGTTGTCCTTCATCTTTTTGATCAACAGGTCGAACCGGTTTTTCTTTTTGGCCAGAAACCGGATGCGGGAACGGCTGATGGAAAACAGGGCGGTTTCCGAAGATGAAAAAAATCCGGACAGAAACAGCAGCAGAACCAGCACAATGATCCGCGAAAGCATCGTGTCAAGCTCCTGTATGAAAAATGGGGAGTAGTAATGGAGGATGGCAACTGATGTCAGTCAGGGGAAGGCCGCGTAAGGGGACATCGGCTGCTGTTTCCGGGTTGATGTGCTTCATTCGATTGCTATTAAACTTTCCTGTCAATCTGAAGTGTTATGAAACAGAATAATGGCGATAGCCCGGATTGTCAACTATTACAGGGAACCCTGTCCGGCGCATGACTGAAGACAGGCTCGGTTCGGATGGATGCGACCCTGAAGGCATGGATGGTCCTCCCTTGCCGGGGGTGACCGTCAGCCCGTGTTTTTTAGCCCGGACAGTCCACCCTTCGGGCGAGTCGCCTTGACCGCATCTCATGTGTTGCTCCGGCATTCGCGGATACGGTAGGGGCGAACCTTGTGTTCGCCTCTTGATGGGCAACTCCCTGTGGTTGCCCCTACATTATTGTTCCGCGCCTCGCATCTTTCGGCCAAATCAACTCATGAAATATCCGGGTCAGGCTACCGGGTTTTGACCTTCAGCAGGTTGATGCCGGAGGCGGTCAGCCGGTCTCCCCATCCCACCAGTTTGCCGTTGATAAATACAACCGGGGTGCACTCCTCTTTGGCGGACAGCACCGTGGTCTTCTTTTCTTCGGTGCGATAGTACAGTATGGAGACCATTTTGCCGTCAGCGGCCTCGTAAAGCTCACTTAACACAGGGACCCCCATGACGGCGGTGACGTCGTCCTGGGCCATGCCCGGCTTGAGGGTGATCAGGTTCGAGTTGGTCTTCACAAGAGCGGGGGTGCACGAACAGAGCAGAATGGCAATGGCTATGAGAATCAGGATTTTTTTCATCATTTTTATCCCCTCCTGCCGGGAACCGGGTTCCCGAGACTATGTGGTTTGATGTTTGTCATCCCATGCGGTAAAACTCAGGTAAAGGTTTTACGGCAGGGTGTTTCTGGTTATTTTCTATAACAAGGCCGCTATTGTGTGTCAACGACAAACTGGCCGGGAATAAAAGCAATTGAGGGCGGTTTGCCCGGACGCGCGAGGGTTTTCCGGTTCCCGATAAAAGTGCTTTCCGCTACAACACCGGACGGTTTTGTCAAAACAGACGGGAAAAGCGAATATGGTGTCCAGTCTGAAGATTCTCCACCTGATCAGCCAGCGGCCCGATGCCACGGGCAGCGGTGTCTATGTCCAGGCCATGCTGCGTCACGCCGCACAAAAAGGGCATTGCAACCACCTGGTGGCCGGCATTCAGGCGAATAATATACCCCAGGCCCCGGTTGTCAATCAATGTGAATGCGCTTTTGTCTGTTTCGAAGGGCCGGACACACCCCTCCCCATTGTGGGCATGAGCGATGTGATGCCTTATAAAAGCCGGCGGTTTTGCGACCTGTCCGATAACGCGGTGGATGAATATGAAACCTGCTTTGCCGAAAAACTGCGCCATGCCGTCAAACGTTTCGCTCCGGACCTGATCCACAGCCATCACCTGTGGCTGGTTACCTCCCTTGCCAGACGCATGTTTCCCGGCCTGCCCATGGTCACCACCTGTCACGGCACCGATCTGCGCCAGTTTCAGAACTGTCCTCACCTGCAGGCGCGAGTTCTGGAGGGATGCGCCGGGCTGGACGCGGTCATGGCGCTGAGCCGGGCGCAAAAGACTGAGATTGCCTCCCTGTACGGGCTGTCCGAAGAAAAGATTCACGTGGTGGGCGCCGGGTATGACGAGGCCCTGTTTTATCTTCAGGCCAAGCCCGTCCCGCATCCGGTGCAGGTGGTATATGCGGGCAAACTGTGCAACGCCAAGGGCACGCCCTGGCTGTTGAAAGCATTATCCGCCATCCATACCGTGCCGTGGCAGCTTCACCTGGTGGGCGGCGGTGCCGGCGAGGAGGCCGATCAGTGCTGGAAAATGGCCGGCGACCTGGGAGACCGGGTGTGCGTTTACGGTGCCGTGGACCAGTCCACGCTTGCGGCTTTGATGCGACAAAGCCATATTTTTGTGCTGCCCTCATTTTTTGAAGGCCTGCCCCTTGTGCTGCTGGAGGCCCTGGCCTGCGGATGCCGTGTTGTTGCCACCGACCTGCCCGGCGTGGCCGAGGTGCTGGACGGCATGGATGCCGATTATATCTCCCGGGTCCATCCGCCGGGATTGCACACGGTAGACAAACCCTTTACCCAGGATCTGGACCGGTTTGTCAAAGACCTCGCAAACGTTCTTACCACACAGATGGCCGCAGCGGTCCAACAGCCCGATATTGATCTTTCCCTTATTCAGGACCGGCTTTCCGGTTTTACCTGGGGCCGGGTTTTTGAACGGGTGGAACGGGTCTACAGGTCGGTTTGTCGTCTATCATAATCGTGACCTTCCCTTAACCCCTCAAACGACGATATCTCCGGGTGTTCTCCCCATGAAGGCTTGACACGGGCCGAATTGGGCCGATATAGTGGCCTCATGGCTTTATTACAAAGGTGTTGCAACCAGGACTTGTTTAACCACCGATATGCCGGGACATGGATGCTTCCCTGCCCATACCCGGGATACCTGCCTGTGCCCGAATATGCCGGTAACGATCCTCCTCGCGGTTATTTTTTTCGCTGAAGTCTCAGGCTGTCGTTCCCCCTCGTATTAGCTGAACGAAAAAATTTTTCCGGCGGCCGAATGCCGGCCCGGCCGGGTTTTACAGTTCTACTTCAAATAAAGGAGTCTGTCATGAGGTCCATAGTCGCATGGATTGTCTTTTTCATTCTGGTGGTTGCCGGTCCGGTTGCCGCCGACGATAATGCTGAAACACAAAAAACCTTCAGCGGCACCGGAGAGGTAGGTGTTTTGATGACTACGGGCAACTCGGAAACCGAGTCGGTCAATGCCCGGCTGGGTCTGAAATATGAAACCGGCCACCTGCTGGCTGAAGGAGCCGCGGCCGCTCTCTACCGGTCCGAGGAAACAGATGTCGGCGGACAGACAGTGGACAAAACCTCGGCGGAAAAATACACCTGTTCGGCCAAGCTTGGCTATAAATTCAACGCCGCCAACTATGTTTTTGTTCATGCCGCCTATGAAGACGACCGGTTCAGCGGGTATGACTACCAGAGTACCTACAGCGCCGGTTACGGCAGAAAGGTGATTGCCTCCGACGCCGTGCGGTTGGATATTGAGGCAGGCCCCGGTTACCGGTACGACAAACGGGAGGATGGAGAGACCGAAGAAGACGCGATTTTTCGCGGATATGCCGTGTTTGGTTACAATTTTTCAGACGGCGTGTCGTTTCAGCAGGAGGTCACCGTGGTTACCGGGTCCGACAACACCAACACCCGCGCGGTGTCGGCCCTGAAGTCCCGGATTGTGGGCGCCCTTTCAATGAAGGTCTCCTACACGGTGGACCACGATTCCGATGTGCCGCCGGGAACCGATAAAACCGATACCGAGACCGCCCTTACTCTGGTGTATGATTTTTAACCCGAAAATTCCATGAAACATCCGGGTGAAGAGTAAGCGTAAGAACAGGAACAAAAAAACGGATCCATTCAGGCCGGGCAGGTGGTGGTTACCATCTGCCCGGCCTGAATGGTTTTGATCAGATCATGTCGCCGAAAACGGTATTTTATTGTAAAACCGGGCATTTTTTAAACTCACCAAACATATTATTCAAACGGTTACGTATCATCATATTGTTGCGTTTAAAAAACGCATAAAAAACCTTGACATAAATATTAATTTACGGAACAGTGATTAGTCGTAATCCTTCGCAAGCCGATTTGGCCAAAAGATGTAAGGTACGGGAAAAAATATTGCAGGAAGCAACTCCCCGTTGTTAAACGTTATTCTGGCAGCCACAGGGGGGCTCTTCAGTGTCCCGCGAGCATTCCGCAACCAGAGCTGATATGGCCGAATCAACTTGTAAAATGTTCGGGTTGGTGGGGAGAAAACAAAATCATTGTCGCTTGGATTTAATTACATATTCATATATTTACACAGAGGGTGGCTCCGATGGGAAAACATAAAATACTATTCAAAGTTCATCTCGCCTGTATACTGGCCATGATTATTCACGCTGTTTTTGCTCCAAGTGTTTTTGCTGACTACACGGTATGCAAGGGGCCGGATTGCTGTCTGATTCCCGGCGATCCTGACGGTGTTGAGAATGATCTATATTATAAGATTCAAGGCGGGTTAAAGCAGTATCAGAGACTTGTCCCTTCCGGGCTTGGCGGTGTCGGTGCGACCGATTGCGGGTGGCCCGGGCAAAAGACATTTGCGGAGATTTTCAACAGCACGTTGGCAACTACTCAAGCCCAGGGCGATTGCGAGGAGTGTCTTACGCTGCCCTCGAAAGATGGCCATGGCTGGGGTCGCATCAAGGGTTCTACGGTTTACGGGTACAGTGAAAATTATTCATGCTTTCAATGGCCTGATGTCGATAACACGTGGCCAGGTACCCGCTCTGAGGTTTTCGGATATAATCTTATCAGCAAAAAAGTCGTATGCATCGACGCCTTAAGCGACATCGACGGAGACGGCGTGGGCGACTGTACCGACAACTGTCCATCGGTGCCCAATCCCGACCAGAGGGATTGCGATGACGACGGTAAGGGCGACCTCTGCGATTGCGATCTGCAGGCCAAGGCCACAAAGACACGCATCGCTCCAGAAGAGTATACGATTATTAAGGATCCGGGTTGCGCCAGCCAGGGGGACATCAGATGGGAGGTTGTCCCAGAAAAGGATGTGGTTGTAAATATTTCACCCGCCTCTGATGTGCCGGGTGCTCTGGTGGTCGACTCTGCCGCATCGATTACCGTATATGCGGTTTCGGGTGCCGGTCATGTTCTTGTCAAGGCCACATCAAATATAGTACCGGGCTGTACGGACACCATCAACATTACCGTGGGTTGTGATGATTCCTGCGGCAGTGGCGGCAGTTGTTCTTCAGGAGGCTCTTTTGGTGCTGAAAACGGGAGCATCAAGGCAAAGCTCAGCCTTGGCAGGGAAAAAGACGGAACTTCTGCAGGCGAGATCCTGTTACAGGCCGATACGGTATCGGCCGATTTGGTCACGCCCGACGCCCTTGATGTGTATTTAAACGGTGATTCCTGGAAAGCTTTGAATCCCGACGGCACTCTCGGGCAGGTTGTTTCACGGGAGGTTTGTGTCGACATTAATGTTATTGATGAGTATGAATATGAAGCCAGTATCTACCGGGTAGATCCCTATTCCAGTCGATGGCTGAACGCATTCACAATTAAAGGATTTTATCCTTATGATACCAATATTCAGCCCATTGCCGTCCTGATTGTTGAAAATCCGGACAAAGAGACCGCCGAGAACCGTCTGACAATGACCTACTGGAAAGACGGATCCCAGACCGTCTACGCCTATGAATGGGACGAGGTCGCTTCCACCTGGACCCTTTCAAATGGCGACGGCGCCACAGTGGCCCAGGTGATTGCCAAGTCCAAGGTAACGGATACCAACGGCAACCGGATTGAAACCGAGACCATTAAAAACGGCTCAGGCACGGCCTCTTCGGTTATCCGCACCACATATAAAGACATCACGTGTGGCGGCCATGCCCGGCCCCTTGAAATCGAAAAAGTGGTGGACCCGGACAACGCGGCCCTGACCACTGTCACCGACTATTATGAGGAAGGGGAGGCCGGCTGCACCACCGGCAACTGCGGGTGGATAGAAAGCAGAACCTATGCGGACGGCTCCTGGGTAAAATATGAGTATGACGGCCGGTCCCGCAAAATCAAAGAGGCGCGCTCCTGGCTGGACCAGCCCATCACTGCGGCAGAAATGGCCGTGCGGGTGATCACCTATGATTACACTCCCATCAGCGGGTCAGGCGATACCAATGACGTGGAGTACGAGCTGCGCCCCCGCACTGTCACAGAAACCACCGAAGGGCATGTGGTGTCTAAAGACTATTATGTCTATCAGAAAGACGACACAAACAACGTGGTCACCGAAATTCACGAAATTGCGGCCACGCCCGCGGCAGCCTACGGCAACACGGCCAACCGCCGTACCGTTACCGTCACTTATCTTCCCTGGGGAGGTGCTGGCGCTGGCGAAATCAAGGGGCAGATCCACCCGGACAACACAAAAGAGACCTATACCTATGAGTCCGGCATCTACACGCCCGCCGATCCAGGCCTGGGCACATTTATCACCGGCAGCGGCACCGATGTGCGCGTTACCGTTACCCACGGCACAGCTGCCGCGCCCAACGGCATTGCCAACAAAACCACCCGGGAGATCATTATCAGGGACGAAACCGGCAGGGAACTGGCCCGGCAGACCCTTGTTTATACCGGCACCGGATATGAGCCGGTCTCCTGGTCGGTCATGGCCTATGACGACGATCATCATCTTACCGATACCTGGTACTCGAACGGCACCCACACCGCAGCCACATGGGGATGCTGCAACAAGGAAAACGAAATCGATATCTATGGCATGGTCACCGACTATACCGGTTATGACCCGCTCGGCCGGCTCACCCAGGCCGTAAAGAACAACATCACCACCACCTGGACCTACGACGGCAGCGGCCGGCGCCTGACAGAAACCGTCACCGGCGGGGGCCTGACCCTTTCCAGCCAGAACATTTACGACCTGGCCGGCCGATTAATTACGTCCACGGACACTGCGGGCCTGACCACCGACTATGACTATCAGAACAGCGGTCGCACCACCACTGTCACCCGGCCGGGCGGGGCCACCGAGATCACCGACACTTACCTTGATGGCCGGATCAGAAGCATCACCGGCACCGGCGTTGTTTCTCAATACTATACCTATGGCGTCAATGCCGATGGTTCCCAATGGACCCGTGTCGATATCGGCAGCCCTGCGTCCGACCGTTACGAGATCACCACCTATGACATGGCCGGTAACATGATCCGCACGGAAAAACCCGGCTACACCGGCACGCAGGCAACTGAAAACACCTATGACGTTACCGGCCGCCTGATTGCCACATCCGCTCCGGGCCTGGCCGATACGCTTTATGAATATGACGAGTTGGGCAACATGGTCCGCTCCGGCCTGGATGTCAATGATAACGGCGTGCTGGATGACGGATCGTCAGACCGCATTCAGGAAAGTGTCACTCAATACTCCAACGACGGCACCGACTGGTGGCAGGAAACCACCGGCAAAATTTTTGCCGTCACCGGCAGCAGCACCCCCACCACCACGGGCATTCAAAAAACCAGGCTCACCGGCCTGGGCGCAAACGGCCTTGTCAATGAGACCGTTTCTACTGACATTAACGGCAACCAGACCGTTGCCCGGACCGTTATCGACCCTGCCACCCAAACTGTAACGCAGACAGTGGACTACCCGGATGCATCCTTTAACGAAGTTACTGTCACGACAAACGGACTGCTGCAATCCCGGCAGAGCAAAACCGGTGTGACCACCACCTTTTCCTGCGATGGACTGGGCCGCCGGACCGGGGCCACCGATTCCCGCACCGGCACCACTGTTACCCATTACAACAGCCTGGGCCAGGTGGATTATGTGGAAGATGCCGCAGGCAACCGGACTACATTCATTTATGATGCAGCCGGCCGCCGTGAAACAGAGACCAATGTCCGGGGCAAAACCATCCGCTACGCCTACAACAGCCTCGGACAACTGACGTATAAATGGGGCAGCGCGGCCGAACCGGTAAAGTTTGTGTATGACGCTTACGGCCAGATGATCCAGATGCACATGTTCCGCAACGGCTCTGGTTGGGACGGGACAGAGTGGCCATCAGGTTCCACCGGAGATCCAGATATCACCACCTGGACCTATCAGCCGTCCACCGGCCTGCTCACTGCCAAGACCGATGATGAGGCCAAATCCACGGCCTACACCTACACCGCCGCCAACCGGCTGGCTACCCGCACCTGGGCACGGGATAACGGCACCCTTGTCACCACCTACACCTATGATCTGAATACCGGGGAACTCACTGGCATTGATTATTCTGGCACCACGCCGGATGTGGCCTATGCCTACACACGGGCCGGGCAGATGTATACCGTGGACGATGTTGTGGGCACGCGCACCTTTGCCTATAACAGTGCCCTGCAACCCGTCACAGAAACCATCGACGGCGCTTCCGGCGGGCTGTACAGCAAAACCATCACCCGCACATACGAGACCTCCGGCGTGGTGGGCCGGCCCACCGGGTTGAGCCTTACAGGCTACAGCGTGGCCTATGGGTATGAGCCTTCCACCGGCCGGTTTGCAGGCGTCACCTGGAACACCGGGGCCGGAGAAAAGACGGCCACCTATGCGTATGTGGCCGACTCTGATTTTGTCGACACCCTGACCATGGAGAATCTGGTCACGGATTTTGTCTATGAGCCGAACCGGGACCTCAAAACCCAGGTCAGGCACACGTTTGGTGGGGCCGATATTGCCCAATATGATTATACCTACACCGCCCTTGGCCAGCGCAAGACCATGGACCTGACCCCGGACCTGCCGGATACCCTGGTCGAGGCTACCACCACCTATACGCCCGATAATTTAAACCAGTACGATGCCATTGAAACTGGCGGCGTAACAGATAACCCGGTCTATGATGATGACGGCAACCTTACCCACCAGCAGGGCATGGTTTATACCTGGAACGCGGAAAACCGCCTCATCTCCGTGGAACCCGAGACCCCGACCGAAGGAAATACCAAACTGGCCTTTGTGTACGACTACATGGGCCGAAGGGTGAAAAAGGCCGTCTATACATTCAGCGCCGGCAGCTACCAGCTGTCAGCTGCCAGCTTATTTGTCTATGACGGGTGGAACCTGATCCAGGAGCTGGATGGAACCGGTGCGGTGCAAAAGTCCTATGTGTGGGGCCTTGACCTCTCCCAGAGCCTGCAAGGAGCCGGTGGCGTGGGCGGCCTGCTGGCCATGACCGACGGGGTGAATACTTACCTCTACTGCCATGATGCCAACGGCAACGTGGGCCGCATGGTGAGCGCGGCAGATGGAACGGTTGCGGCAGCTTATGAATATGCCCCGTTTGGCGGGCTGATTCATAAAAGCGGGGTTATGGCGGATGAGAATGTGTTTCGGTTCTCGACGAAGTATTGGGATGGGGAGAGTGGGCTCTATGAATACGGCTTGAGGTACTACGATCCTGAAACCGGACGGTGGATCAGCAGAGACCCGGTCGGAGAAAGTGGTGGGCTGAATCTTTATTCTTTTGTAATGAATGACCCTACTAATTTCTTTGATCTGCTTGGACTTGTTCAGGTTGGAGGGTCTGAAGGCTATAGCTCTGATTCTATGTATATCGACATAACATGGTACAAGCCGAAATCATTGTATTTATTATTTAAATGTAAAGGATGCCCTGATGTGAATGAGGCTCCTGTAGCCGGCAGAACAGTTGATATTGACTATGATAAATCCAATTTTAAAGTAGAGACAATCATAAAGTATGTATTGAAAATCGTATCAGGTGGCGAAGATGCTGATTTATTTTGGACCTACAATAGAGAAAAACGTTATTATTCTTCGCTTCCCGGCGAAGCCAAGAAAGATATCGAAATAGGAAGACCCTGTTGGGTTAAAATCTCCTGTGAGGTGAATTGTGAATGTTCATGCGGTGGCGATGCCTGCCATTCATGGAAAACCCGATGGGGAGATAAATGGATTTCTGGAAGAGTTACTACTTCTATGAATTGGGGATTAGGACCGAAAGTCTGTGAAGTTTCTGATTTTAGGCTTGATGCAAAGAAGAGGCAGTGTAGGCAGGAAGCGAAGGGGAAATGTAAATCGTGTTTATAGGAAAGATTAGATGAATGACTGAAAAGAAAGCATTAAAACTCGGTCTGTCTTTTGGAATTATTATTGGAGTGATCGCTTTAGTTTTCGTATTGAAATTTTGTATAAGTATAGAAAAGACAGTTTCTTATGAAGAGTATCCTTCTTTACTTGAGGCAATAGAATCAAATGCATCGACAGAGGAAATTCTGAAAATTTTGAAAAAAAATCCAGAGGCAATTAACCGTCTTCAGCAACAAGATGGAGAATCTTTTGTCTTTGATGATCCCATTGGTACTGCTGCATTATTGAATCGCAAAGATATTATTCTTCTTTTAATAGAACATGGAGGTGACCCGTTAAAGGCTACTGACTATATTATGAATCAGTATGGGAGCAGTAATAAAGAAGCAATAGGCTTAATAAGGGAATGCATAAAAGAAAGTTCTTCAGAGGATAAGGAAAGGGAAGTGCCGTAGTGCCGGGGTCGCGGGTGGCACCGGCAGCTTGCCTAGCGGGTGTTGTGCGGGTGGCACCGGCAGCTCGTCTGCCGGTGTGCGAAGCACTGGAGGGGATAAGAAGTAAGGGTTTATCCGGAACAGCCGGACATGTTTGTCATTCCGGGCTTGACCCGGAGTCCAGTGCGGCCGGTCGGGAAGGCAGGAAGGGCGATTGAGAATGGCAGAAAAATCATTGTCCCTGTCGAAATCGCTATCGCTATCGAAATCGGTATCGATACGTTTTTGTTCTGACGGCAATTCGATCCCGATCCCGATCCCGATTTCGATTTGGATTATAAGGCGGAGTCTGTAAACGTCATGCGGATGGATGCGGCATATAACACCATTGCCGGATTTGTGCGGGGGATGCCCTTTCTATCTTCTGCGGACGGCCGCCTGATTGCCACATCCGCTCCGGGCCTGGCCGATACGCTTTATGAATATGACGAATTGGGCAACATGGTCCGCTCCGGTCTGGATGTCAATGCCAACGGCGTTCTGGATGACGGGTCGTCAGACCGTATTCAGGAAAGCACCACCCAGTACACCAGTGACGGCGCCGACTGGTGGCAGGAAACCACCGGCAAAATTTTTGCCGTCACCGGCAGCAGTACCCCCACCACCACGGGCATTCAAAAAACCCGGCTCACCGGCCTGGGCACAAACGGCCTTGTCAATGAGACCGTTTCTACTGACATTAACGGCAACCAGACGACAGCCCGGACCGTTATCGACCCTGCCACCAAAACTGTAACGCAGACCGTGGACTACCCGGATGCATCCTTTAACGAAATTACTGTCACGACAAACGGGTTGTTGCAATCCCGGCAGAGCAAAACCGGGGTGACCACCACCTTCTCGTATGACGGCCTGGGCCGACGTACAGGGGCCACCGATTCCCGCACCGGCACCACTGTTACCCATTACAACAGCCTGGGCCAGGTGGATTATGTGGAAGATGCCGCAGGCAGTCGGACTACTTTTACCTATGATGCAGCCGGCCGCCGGACAACAGAGACCAATGCTCTTGGCAAAACCATCCGCTACGCCTACAACAGCCTCGGGCAACTGGCGTATAAATGGGGCAGCGCGGTCGAGCCGGTAAAGTTTGTGTATGACGCTTACGGCCAGATGACCCAGATGCACATGTACCGCAACGGCTCTGGCTGGGACGGGGCAGAGTGGCCATCAGGTTCCACCGGAGATCCAGATATCACCACCTGGACCTATCAGCCGTCCACCGGCCTGCTCACCGCCAAGACCGATGATGAGGCCAAATCCACGGCCTACACCTATACTGCTGCCAACCGGCTGGCTACCCGCACCTGGGCACGGGATAACGGCACCCTTGTCACCACCTACACCTATGATCTGAATACCGGGGAACTCACGGGTATTGATTATTCTGACACCACCCCGGATGTGGCCTATGCCTACACCCGGGCCGGGCAGGTGTATACCGTGGACGATGTTGTGGGCACGCGCACCTTTGCCTATAATAGTGCCCTGCAACCTGTCACAGAAACCATCGACGGCGCTTCCGGCGGGCTGTACAGCAAAACCATCACCCGCACATACGAGACCTCCGGCGTGGTGGGCCGGCCCACCGGGTTGAGCCTTACAGGCTACAGCGTGGCCTATGGGTATGAGCCTTCCACCGGCCGGTTTGCAGGCGTCACCTGGAACACCGGGGCCGGAGAAAAGACGGCCACCTATGCGTATGTGGCCGACTCTGATTTTGTCGACACCCTGACCATGGAGAATCTGGTCACGGATTTTGTCTATGAGCCGAACCGGGACCTCAAAACCCAGGTCAGGCACACGTTTGGTGGGGCCGATATTGCCCAATATGATTATACCTACACCGCCCTTGGCCAGCGCAAGACCATGGACCTGACCCCGGACCTGCCGGATACCCTGGTCGAGGCTACCACCACCTATACGCCCGATAATTTAAACCAGTACGATGCCATTGAAACTGGCGGCGTAACAGATAACCCGGTCTATGATGATGACGGCAACCTTACCCACCAGCAGGGCATGGTTTATGCCTGGAACGGGGAAAATCGCCTCATCTCCGTGGAACCCGAGACCCCGACCGAAGGAAATACCAAACTGGCCTTTGTGTACGACTACATGGGCCGAAGGGTGAAGAAGTCTGTCTATACATTCAGCGCCGGCAGCTACCAGCTGTCAGCTGCCAGCTTATTTGTCTATGACGGGTGGAACCTGATCCAGGAGCTGGATGGAACCGGTGCGGTGCAAAAGTCCTATGTGTGGGGCCTTGACCTCTCCCAGAGCCTGCAAGGAGCCGGTGGCGTGGGCGGCCTGCTGGCCATGACCGACGGGGTGAATACTTACCTCTACTGCCATGATGCCAACGGCAACGTGGGCCGCATGGTGAGCGCGGCAGATGGAACGGTTGCGGCAGCTTATGAATATGCCCCGTTTGGCGGGCTGATTCATAAGAGCGGGGCCATGGCGGATGAAAATGTGTTTCGGTTCTCGACGAAGTATTTTGATGGGGAGAGTGGGCTGTATTATTACGGATACCGGTATTATGAGCCGGAGATGGGGAGGTGGATGTCGAGGGATCCGTTGGGGGAAGAGGGCGGATATAATTTGTATGGGTTTGTGGGGAATGATGCTGTTAATGATTATGATCCCTATGGGCTTCGTAGCATAAATTCATACAAAGAAGAGTTTATGAGTATGTTACTACTAGACATGAAACGTAAGTATTATAATACATATATCGGTCCTGGTTTTTCCGATTCCTTAAAAAGTAGGGCGATCCTCTTTTGTGCTGCTGGCATTGATTTTGATGATACGATATGGGGATTTGCAAAAATGGGAGTTAAAGCCGTAGTTAATGCTATTAGCTCTACTACTAAACCATTTGTAGAATACACCCTTAAAAAAGCAAGAGGTATATTGCAAAAACAGACCGCGAATAAAGCGAGGGGTTTTATCTATAATACTGTAATAATAAAGAAATATACGAAAAGTGAATCTGATTGCAAATGCAATATGACTGTAAAATACTATTCAGATTGGGATGTATTTACTGTGAATATAAAAGGGAAGGTTGGAAAAACTGTTTACGAGTATGGGGAAACTGAATGTGATTGTTCAGAAGAATTTGACTATAATTTTGATGGGATAACTACATGGGAAGAGGGATTTTTTAATACAGAATATATTAACAATGTTAATATATCAATAGGAGCGAAATAATAATGATATTTATACGAAGAGGGATTTGTTATTTAAGCTGTTTTATAATATTAGGTCATGGTCTGAATGGATGCAATAGCTCTTCTCAAAATAAGTTTGATCAAGTTCAAGAGCTATATGAAAAACCACAACTAGTTAAATCGAATAAAAATAACTTTTTATTTTCTGAGAACTTTATAATAATGAATGACTTAAAAGTATTATTACCTGTTGGTTATTCCCTATATAAGCCAGTAAGTAGGAATAATGATTGTAATAATTCAATATCAAATATTTGGTATACTGAAATAATTAGCCCAGAGAAAAAAATTATAATTTGTGAGTATAATAAGGATATCGTTAAGAATTATAAAAGTCATTTAGCCCAACGTTTAAATTTTGGCGGTACATCTGAGTTTGAGGAATTTCATCTTAAATTCGGGAGTGACTTTGAGTTGTTTAATACTATATTTAATCTTACTCCTAGAGATTTACAAAATAGTAACAGTAAAGATAAATTAAAAGTTTATGAGATATTTTTGCAAGAGAAGGAAGCGTATATAATACCTTATAATATTAATGAATTATTAACAACATATATTAGAAGTTTTGTTTTCACTTTAAGGAGAATGAACGGACCTTTTACACAGGCTTTTATTTTTGATTTAAATGGTACATTTAAAGGTAAGCTCACTGTTAAAGGAGAAAATGCAGAAAATTATGAATACCATTATTGGGAAGAAACATTATACAAACTTTTAATGGGAATACAGGTTAAAAGTTGAGGGTGCGCCGCGGGTGGCACCGGCAGCTCGTCTGCCGGTGTGCGAAGCACTGGAGGGGATAAGAAGTAAGGGTTTATCCGGAACAGCCGGACATGTTTGTCATTCCGGGCTTGACCCGGAGTCCAGTGCGGCCGGTCGGGAAGGCAGGAAGGGCGATTGAGAATGGCAGAAAAATCATTGTCCCTGTCGAAATCGCTATCGCTATCGAAATCGGTATCGATACGTTTTTGTTCTGACGGCAATTCGATCCCGATCCCGATCCCGATTTCGATTTGGATTATAAGGCGGAGTCTGTAAACGTCATGCGGATGGATGCGGCATATAACACCATTGCCGGATTTGTGCGGGGGATGCCCTTTCTATCTTCTGCGGACGGCCGCCTGATCGCCACATCCGCTCCGGGCCTGGCCGATACGCTTTATGAATATGACGAGTTGGGCAACATGGTCCGCTCCGGTCTGGATGTTAATGATAACGGCGTGCTGGATGACGGATCGTCAGACCGCATTCAGGAAAGTGTCACTCAATACTCCAACGACGGCACCGACTGGTGGCAGGAAACCACCGGCAAAATTTTTGCCGTCACCGGCAGCAGCACCCCCACCACCACGGGCATTCAAAAAACCAGGCTCACCGGCCTGGGCGCAAACGGCCTTGTCAATGAGACCGTTTCTACTGACATTAACGGCAACCAGACCGTTGCCCGGACCGTTATCGACCCTGCCACCCAAACTGTAACGCAGACAGTGGACTACCCGGATGCATCCTTTAACGAAGTTACTGTCACGACAAACGGACTGCTGCAATCCCGGCAGAGCAAAACCGGTGTGACCACCACCTTTTCCTGCGATGGACTGGGCCGCCGGACCGGGGCCACCGATTCCCGCACCGGCACCACTGTTACCCATTACAACAGCCTGGGCCAGGTGGATTATGTGGAAGATGCCGCAGGCAACCGGACTACATTCATTTATGATGCAGCCGGCCGCCGTGAAACAGAGACCAATGTCCGGGGCAAAACCATCCGCTACGCCTACAACAGCCTCGGACAACTGACGTATAAATGGGGCAGCGCGGCCGAACCGGTAAAGTTTGTGTATGACGCTTACGGCCAGATGATCCAGATGCACATGTTCCGCAACGGCTCTGGTTGGGACGGGACAGAGTGGCCATCAGGTTCCACCGGAGATCCAGATATCACCACCTGGACCTATCAGCCGTCCACCGGCCTGCTCACTGCCAAGACCGATGATGAGGCCAAATCCACGGCCTACACCTACACCGCCGCCAACCGGCTGGCTACCCGCACCTGGGCACGGGATAACGGCACCCTTGTCACCACCTACACCTATGATCTGAATACCGGGGAACTCACGGGCATTGATTATTCTGACACCACCCCGGACGTGGCCTATGCCTACACCCGGGCCGGGCAGGTGTATACCGTGGACGATGTTGTGGGCACGCGCACCTTTGCCTATAATAGTGCCCTGCAACCCGTCACAGAAACCATAGACGGCGCTTCCGGCGGGCTTTACAGCAAAACCATTACCCGCACCTACGAGACCTCCGGCGTGGTTGGCCGGCCCACCGGGTTGAGCCTTACAGGCTACAGCGTGGCCTATGGGTATGAACCTTCCACGGGCCGGTTTAGCGGCGTTGCCTGGAACACCGGGGCCGGAGAAAAGACGGCCACCTATGCGTATGTTGCAGACTCTGACCTTGTCGACACCCTGACAATGGAGAATCTGGTCACGGATTTTGCCCATGAGCCGAACCGGGACCTCAAAACCCAGGTTAAGCATACCCACAACGGCACAGGAGTGGTGCAGTATGATTATACTCACGACAGCCTTGGCCGGCGCAAGACCATGGACCTGACCCCGGACCTGCCGGATACCCTGGTCGAGGCAAATACCACCTACACGCCAAATAATTTAAACCAGTATGATGCCATTGAAAAAGGCGGCGTCACCGACAACCCGGTCTATGACGATGACGGCAACCTTACCCACCAGCAGGGCATGGTTTATGCCTGGAACGGAGAAAACCGCCTCATCTCCGTGACGCCCGCCACTCCGGTGGACGGAGATAAAAAAGTGGAGTTTGTCTACGACTACATGGGCCGAAGAGTGAAAAAGACTGTCTATACATTCAGCGCCGGCAGCTACCAGCTGTCAGCTGCCAGCTTATTTGTCTATGACGGGTGGAACCTGATCCAGGAGCTGGATGGCGCCGGAGCTGTGACAAAGTCCTATGTGTGGGGACTTGACCTTTCTCAGAGCGTGCAGGGTGCAGGAGGGGTAGGGGGCCTGCTGGCCATGACCGACGGGGTGAATACATATCTGTATTGCTTTGATGCCAACGGCAATGTGGGGCGCATGGTCAATGCCGCGGACGGCACCGTGGCAGCGGCTTATGAATACTCGCCGTTTGGCGGGCTGATTCATAAAAGCGGGGTTATGGCGGATGAGAATGTGTTTCGGTTCAGCACAAAATATTGGGATGGGGAGAGTGGGCTGTATTACTACGGATACCGGTATTATGAGCCGGAGATGGGGAGGTGGGTGAGTAGGGATCCGTTGGAGGAGGAGGGCGGATTTAATTTGTATGGGTTTGTGGGGAATGATCCTATTAATATAATCGATCCCAAAGGACTGGTGGGCATAGGTGGTGGTGCCTATTATGGGGTTGGTGCAGAGGCATCTTATAGCAGTACAACGTGTTGCCAGAGGAATATATTATTCAAAGTTAAAGTGCTAACTATCTGTGGAGGAGGAGGGATTGGCCTTAAAGGAACACCTCCTGTTGGCGTTACGGGTGGTGGTATTTCATCTAGATCTGGATGTCCGCGAACTCGATACTATTTCAAACATGAAAATACTCTTATTGCACGTTCGGTAAATGTCCAAGGTGATAGTAAAGGACCATCTGCTGGGATCGATGTTGGTGTTTATGGTGTATCCACCACTTGGGTTTTTTGTTCGGATACGGTTGTATCCAAAAAGAAAATAGGATGTTGTAATGATTGAAAACTGATTTTATTTACTTATAGTGTTTTGATAGGAGACCTATGAAAAGAAAAATTAAAATTATTTTTGCCTGTTGGGGAACAGTCGTTGGTATCGCAATAGTTAGTAGCATGCTTCTAATATTATTTGGAATGGAAGAAAAAATTGAAGTATTCTTTTATTTGCATTTTTCTGTTGGTGCTGTAATTGTATTTATTCTTTTTTGGCCTTTCTACTCGAAAAGAATGAAGTGATTACGGGCGTCGGTTCGGCGCCTGGGTCGGACCACGGTAACAAATTGAAATATCAATAATTTTTCAACAAAAAGCGGGGTAAAAACAGGCTTAAAAGGGCCTTTTCGGGGGTAAAAAGGCGGTTGTAAGATTCAGCAAAGCACTTTTTAAAATAAGGAATAAATTTTTCTATGTACTTTTCTTTGGCGCAAAGAGAAGTACCAAAAGAATCATTGCCCGGCAGCTTGGATTTTGGTTGCGCTGCAACGGGCAGGGGCAACCGTGGTTGTCCGGTTGAATGAAGCACCGGTATGTGAATCTTGCTCTTGCTCGTAATCGTCTTTTTGTTCCGATCAAGAGCACGAGTAAGAGCAAGAGTAAGAAACCGCAGGGAGGGAGCCTGTAAGCGGCATGCAGATGAATGCGGCATATAGCGACATTGTCGGTAATTTGGCCTTCGGCCAGATGACCCAGATGCACATGTTCCGCAACGGCTCTGGCTGGGATGGGACAGAGTGGCCATCAGGTTCCACCGGCGATCCAGATATCACCACATGGACCTATCAGCCGTCCACCGGCCTGCTCACTGCCAAGACCGATGATGAGGCCAAATCCACGGCCTACACCTACACCGCTGCCAACCGGCTGGCTACCCGCACCTGGGCACGGGATAACAGCACCCTTGTCACCACCTATGCCTATGATCTGAATACCGGGGAACTCACTGGCATTGATTATTCTGGCACCACGCCGGATGTGGCCTATGCCTACACCCGGGCCGGGCAGATGTATACCGTGGACGATGTTGTGGGCACGCGCACCTTTGCCTATAACAGTGCCCTGCAACCCGTCACAGAAACCATCGACGGCGCTTCCGGCGGGCTGTACAGCAAAACCATCACCCGCACATACGAGACCTCCGGCGTGGTGGGCCGGCCCACCGGGTTGAGCCTTACAGGCTACAGCGTGGCCTATGGGTATGAGCCTTCCACCGGCCGGTTTGCAGGCGTCACCTGGAACACCGGGGCCGGAGAAAAGACGGCCACCTATGCGTATGTGGCCGACTCTGATTTTGTCGACACCCTGACCATGGAGAATCTGGTCACGGATTTTGTCTATGAGCCGAACCGGGACCTCAAAACCCAGGTCAGGCACACGTTTGGTGGGGCCGATATTGCCCAATATGATTATACCTACACCGCCCTTGGCCAGCGCAAGACCATGGACCTGACCCCGGACCTGCCGGATACCCTGGTCGAGGCTACCACCACCTATACGCCCGATAATTTAAACCAGTACGATGCCATTGAAACTGGCGGCGTAACAGATAACCCGGTCTATGATGATGACGGCAACCTTACCCACCAGCAGGGCATGGTTTATACCTGGAACGCGGAAAACCGCCTCATCTCCGTGGAACCCAAAACCCCGGCGGAAGGGGATAAAAAAGTTGAGTTTGCCTACGACTACATGGGCCGAAGGGTGAAGAAGTTCGTCTATACATTCAGCGCCGGCAGCTACCAGCTGTCAGCTGCCAGCTTATTTGTCTATGACGGGTGGAACCTGATCCAGGAACTGGACGGCGCCGGAGCTGTGACAAAGTCCTATGTGTGGGGACTTGACCTCTCCCAATCCCTGCAAGAGGCTGGCGGCGTGGGCGGCCTGCTTTCCATGACCGACGGGGTGAATACTTACCTCTACTGCCATGATGCCAACGGCAATGTGGGGCGCATGGTCAATGCAGCGGACGGCACCGTGGCAGCGGCTTATGAATACTCGCCGTTTGGCGGGCTGATTCATAAGAGCGGGACTATGGCGGAGGAGAATGTGTTCCGGTTTAGCACAAAATATTATGATACCGAGACCGGGCTGTATTACTACGGATACCGGTATTATGAGCCGGAGATGGGGAGGTGGGTGAGTAGGGATCCGATTCAGGAAAATGGTGGCCATAATCTTTATGCCTTTGTCTGGAATAACAGTATAGATTTTATTGATTTGTTGGGCAGACAAGGACGTTATAGTGGACCAGACGGTTATTTGAATCAGTATTCCAGAGATTTAAGTGTAAACGGAGGAATTCCCAAAGGTATCGATAAGCCCAGTTCCATTTTTTATGGATTATCAGTAGAAATACCATCAATATCGTCGTCTGTAAAAATGTCATATGTAATTGCAAAAGGACCGACGCCTGCTGCCCTTTTTTGGTGGAAATTGACTGCAAACTGTTCAGGTGAAACTTTCTGTTGTAAAAACCAAAAAACTGGGAACACTGAACAATGGGGAAAAGTATCTGTATCCTTGGATCTTTCTGTTGGTGTCGAAGCAAGTATGCCAACTTCAGGTTTTAAAGCAGATGGTGGGATAAAGATATCTGGAATGTCCACTTGCCCTGCAGAAGGCGTAGGTGCTAAAGCAACTGTTGTAGGGTATTTTATTGGTGGCGCAGGTATTTATTGGTCGAGCAGTCAGTTACAACTTACTTTTCCAATTTATCCAGAATTTAAAGAGCCTCAATTTGATTGGAGTTTGAGTACCAACGCAGGGAATAATATCGAATTAATTCTTAAAGCGGGGGTAAAGGGAAGCCTGGAAGTCTATGGGCCTGTTGGTAATATGTATAAAGTTATTTAATGAAACAGTATTGAAAGACACAATTAAGATGAAGAAAACATTAATAATTGCAGTTTTAATCGGACTAATTCTATTTTTGTCGTGTCTCAACAAAAATAGGCATAACAATAATCATAATTATGCTTTGTTCATAGGAACAAACCCAAATAATTTTGAGGATGATTCTTCAGCAGCTGCATCAGGAAAAAACATTAAAGGTGGTTTAATGCTATATATAAATAAAAATCCGATTCATTATTATACAGGGTACGGGGAGGTAATCTCTATTAATGAATGGATAAAACCAAAGAATAATAGTTATTCTATAAAAGGTTTTTCCTCAGAAAATATATATCTTAAAATTGCAAAAATTAATCATAATAATCAAAAAATCAGTGTTATAGATAAAAAGTATATAGGCTCTGGTGATATTGAAGAAACAGGATTTTTTTCATCTGACATTAACTATCTACTACCCTTTTTTATGGCAACAATTAATGATAATGAAAAAACAAAGAACGATATAAAAGAAATACTTTTTAATTTAAAAATGATTCTTGAGACAAAAAAATCACGCGAATTATATGATCTATTGTTAGCAGGCCCTGATTTATGGCAGCCTATGGCATATAATAATAATTGGTTCGAATTAAAAAATAATTATATAAAACGAATTCATACTCAATATTATTTGCAGGGAAAACAAAAAATCGAATTTGATATAAATAATTTAAAAATGATTTTAGGAGAAAATGTTGTTTATGTATATTCTGGAAGCTATAAAAATGAAATATTCAAAAGTCATTATTTATTCAAGGTTAAAGGCGAGAAAGAGGTTATATATACACCGGTTATAAAATTTGTGAGATACAAAAGTAAGTGGATTGTATGGGAAGGAACCTGATTGAAATATTCGCGGGTGGTACTGGCAACTCTTCTACTAGTGTGCGAAACAAAAAGAGAATATAGAAAAACAAAGTAATATTTTTTTAATTCTATGTACTTTTCTTTGACGCAAAGAAAAGTACCAAAAGAAACATTGCCCGGCAGCTTGGATTTTGGTTGCACTGCAACGGGCAGGGGCAACCGTGGTTGTCCGGTTGAATGAAGCGCCGGTATGTGAATCGTGCTCTTGCTCGTACGTGTGCTCGTAATCGTCTTTTTGTTTCGATCAAGAGCACGAGTAAGAGCAAGATTAAGAAACCGCAGGGAGGGAGCCTGTCGAGCGGCAGTGATGAAGGGGGATTGCCTCGTTGTCACGCTGCCGCGTGACGCCTCGCAATGACGAAGGGTGCGGCAGGGCGTGACGAGTAAGAGTAAGGCAGGGAATTGGTCAGTACGTGTTTTTAAAAATAAAGGGGTTGGACAGAACATAATTTACAGCGCAGGCTCCTTCCGAAAATTATCGCTATTTCTGAAAGGAGACTGTACGGGGGAATCCGGTGCGAAATACGACATCCAGAACAATCGGCGTGGTTTTCTTTCTGCTGGTCCTGTTGCTGGGGACCACATTCTCTTTTGCGGGCGTAACCTATTATACTTATGACGACCGGGGACGGGTGGTAAAAGCAGAGTATGACGAGGGGTTTGCCGTCTATTATGCCTATGACGCCGCCGGCAACCGCCTGTTGATGGAAAATTTTTTCGACGCCGACCTGGACGGTCTGTCCGACTCCCTGGAGAGTGCCGGCTGCACCGATCCCAATGACGCGGACACCGATGATGACGGCATTGTCGATGGTATTGAAGACGCCAACCGAAACGGCGTGGTGGACCCCGGAGAAACCGATCCCTGCAACCCGGACACCGACGGCGACGGCATACAGGACGGCTCTGAACAGGGCTACACCCTGGATGACATTCATCCGGACACTGACACCAATGTATTTCAACCCGATCTGGATTCTTCCACTACCACCGATCCGCTGAACAGCGACACGGACAATGACAGGATTTCGGACGGAAACGAGGACGCCAACCACAACGGCAGAATCGATGCCGGCGAATTGGACCCCAACAACCCGTGCACCACCGTTTCTTCTGACGACTCGCTTCAGGACAAAATCAATGCCGCATCGGACGGCGATGAGCTGGTTGTGGCCGATGGCACTTATGGGAGTGTCAGCTTCAACGGTAAAAAAATCGTGGTCCGGTCGTTGAACGGCCCTGAAAACTGCTTCATCGACGGGCAGGAGACCACCCGGGCCGTTGTGTTCAACTCCGGCGAGGATGAGCAGACCATTCTTTCAGGCTTTACCATTACCGGCGGTCTGGCAGCTGGAGAGGGGGGCGGTATCCTGTGCGACGGGGCGTCACCGATTATTTACAACTGTATCATTCAGGATTGCCAGGCGACTAACGGCGGCGGCATGGCCGCGATCAACGGGGCCGCACCAACGGTGATCGAGTGCCGGATCGAAAGCAACACGGCGTCGGGTTATGGCGGCGGCATCTACTGCGCCGACGCGTCGGGCCCGGGCATGGCCTTGGATGGATGTACCCTGATGGACAACTTCGCGGCAA
Source organism: Desulfosudis oleivorans Hxd3 (assembly GCF_000018405.1). NCBI lineage: Bacteria > Pseudomonadati > Thermodesulfobacteriota > Desulfobacteria > Desulfobacterales > Desulfosudaceae > Desulfosudis > Desulfosudis oleivorans. Next base: position 2,481,392 of record NC_009943.1, on the reverse strand, counting down.
AGGGTGGCGGCGTATACCATACCGCGGCCGCGGCCGGTACGCTGCTTCTGTCCAACTGTGTGATCGCCAAAAACAGCAGCACGTATGCCGTGGCCGACACCGCCTATGCGGGATCCGGCGTGCATGACGACGTTGCCGCGGCCCTGACCACAATTATCAACTGCACCATTGCCGACAACACCGGCGCCAGGGGAACGGCATACGATTACGCGGCGTATCTGAACGGCGGCACCGATATTCTCAGGAACACCATCCTGTGGAGCGGTGTTTCAACGACGCATCACCTGTACGGCCCTGCGGCGGCCAATGTTTCCTATTGTCTTATCCAGGGTGGCGGATATGCCGCCAGCCCGGCGGTATTGAACACGGATCCGCTGTTTGTGAACGCGGCCGAAGACGATTACCATCTGCAGGAGACATCTCCGTGCATCGACGCGGGCACGGCCACAAGCGCGCCTCTTTTTGATATAGACGGTGATGACCGGCCCATGGGCTGGTACGACATGGGCGCGGATGAAAGCCCCGTGACAAGGGGCACGGTGATTCAGCAGCTTATCGATCAGGCGGCGCCGGGAAGCACGGTGGTTGTCCCCGATGGGACCTATGTTCTGAACGGGGCCGGCAACATCGAACTGAGGGGCAAAAACATCACGTTGCGGTCCGAAAGCAACGATCCGTCGCGGTGCATTATTGACCTGGGCGAGTTGACCGGCGGGTTCTACATTCACCAGGGTGAGGGCCATGATACGGTAATTTCCGGCTTTACCATTCAAAACGGGGCCACCGGCGGCAGCGGCGGCGGGATCCTGTGCGACGGCGCCTCGCCGACCATCACGAACTGTGTTATCAGGGACTGCGACGCAGTCTACGGCGGGGCCATTGCGACAATCAACGGTGCGGCACCGGTGGTCACCGATTGTGACCTTCTTGACAACACCGCGACCGGCACCGGCAGCGGCGGCGGCATTCACTGCATCAACGCCTCAGGAACGGGAATGAGGGTCGAGACATGCGTCATCAGGGGCAACAGCGGCTATTACGGCGGTGGCGTTACCCATGCGGGAACCAGTAAGCTCTCTTTGATCAACTGTCTGATCGCGGAAAACGTCAGTCGGTACAGCGCCGGCAACACCACGCGCATCGGCTCCGGCGTGTATGACCCCAACGAGGATGCTTTAACCTCCCTTCTCAACTGCACGGTCACGGCCAATCACGGCAGCAGGACCGGGTCTTACGCCAAATATGATTATGGCGTATGTTGTAAGAATGATTCTGCTGGAATTGATACCATCAAGAACAGCATTATCTGTGGCAACACCACAACACAGGTGTATGCTCTTCCCTATACCATGGCCAGTTACAGCCTGATTCAGATGCAGGACGGTTACAAAGGTTTTGGCAATATAAATGCCGACCCGGTGTTTGTGGATGCGGCCAACGGTGATTATCACCTGGACGATACATCGCCATGCATCGACGCAGCCATGGCCACCGGCGCGCCATTGACCGACCTGGACGGTGAGGCCCGGCCCGTTGGTCTTTATGATATCGGCGCCTATGAGTCCGGCGTGGACCGGGATTCCATTCAGCGGGCCATTGCCGAGGCCATAGACGGTGATGTCGTCATTATCCCGGACGACACGTATACGCTGGGCGGCAACATGAACATCGACCTGATGGGCAAGGCCATCACTCTGCGGTCCGCAAGCAACGATCCGGCTCAGTGTATTCTTGACCTGGGAGGCCTGGGCAACGGTTTTTATATTTTCCAGGGCGAAGGCAGCGGTACGGTGATTTCCGGCTTTACCATCAGAAACGGATATACCAGTGGCAACGGCGGTGGAATCCTTTGTAACGGTGCTTCGCCGATCATTGAAAACTGTATTATCGAAAATTGTACCGCAGGCGCTAACGGCGGCGGTATTGCAGCGGTGAATGGTGCCCACCCCATGATTGTCAATTGTACAATAGTTGATAATAAGGCAAAAGAGAGTGTCGATTACGGGGGCGGAGGTATCTACTGTTCCGGCGCTGTAGACCCGGGCATGAAGGTTGACGGATGCACCCTTTTGTACAACAGGGCCTATGACGGCGGCGGCGTGTTTCATACCGGCACCAGCAAACTGTTTTTAACCAACTGCGTGATCGCACGAAATAGAAGCACTCATAGTGCCGCCAGCTACCGATCCGGTTCCGGCGTACATGACCGGCTGGGCAGTAGGAATGCCAAGACCAGCATTATCAACTGCACCATCAGCCATAATACCGGAAGCAGGGGACCGACATCCACGAGAGATTATGGTGTTCATCTTTATTCCAGCGGAGCTGTTGTCAAAAACAGCATCATCTGGGGGAACAGCACCGACCAGTTGTATAACCCCGAGGCCAATGATGTTTCGTACTGCCTGATCGAGGGCGGCTACAGCACCAGCACCGGCATTCTGGATGCGGACCCGTTGTTTGTGGACGGCCCCGGGGATAATTATCATCTGCAGGCCACATCGCCGTGTATCGATTCGGGTACAGCCACCGACGCGCCTTCTTTTGACATTGACGGCGATGTAAGGCCCCTGGGCCTGGGATTTGATATCGGCGCGGATGAGGTTGTTCCAACCTGCACGGTTTACGAGGATGCGGAAGACGTGGAGACCTCAGGCTGGGAGATTTATGATAACGACCCGACCGGCGCCACGGTCGCCAACGTGGATGAAGGCGAGACCCGGGCTATTGGTCTTTCCGGCGACGGCACGGCCAACGGGTATCGCCTGCGCCTGGCTGACGGCAGTAAATGGAACAACACAGGGCAGTTTCTTGCCCGGTGGCGCATGAACTACAACGAATGGTTCACCGTCTATTTTGACTGCGACACCACCGAAGGCCACCGCTATCTGGCCTACAGCCCGGCCAATCAGGACAACCTTGGTACCGGAGAATACGTGCACCACGGCCTGGGCTCGTCTGCCCGCGGCGGTACATGGCAGACCTTTAGCCGTAACCTGGCCGCTGACCTTAAGGATGCCCAGCCGGGCAACACCCTGCTGGCGGTCAATGGCTTTTTGATCCGGGGCAGTGGCAGGGTAGACGACATCACCCTGTGGCTGGACACGGATGAAGACCACTTGAGCGACTGGGAAGAAACAACCGCCTGCGGCACCGACCCGGCGGCCCCCGATTCTGACGGTGACGGCCTCATGGATGGTGAGGAAGTCTATTTCTGGATGACCGACCCCACCAACAGTGATTCTGACGGAGACGGCAATGATGACGGGGTAGAGGTGCTTTTGGGCTTTGATCCGGCAAATCCAGATTCCAATCCTGCTTTCACGGTTTACGAAGATGCGGAAGACGGGGAGACCTCAGGATGGGGTGTTTACGATAACGACCCAACCGGCGCCACGGTCGCCAACGTGGATGAAGGCGAGACCCGGGCCATTGATCTTTCCGGCGACGGCACGGCCAACGGGTATCGTCTGCGCCTGGCCGACGGCAGTAAATGGAACAACACAGGACAATTCCTTGCCCGGTGGCGAATAAACTACAACGAGTGGTTCACTGTCTATTTTGACTGCGACACCACCGATGGCCACCGCTATCTGACTTACAACCCGGCCAACCAGGACAACCTGGGCGACGGAGAATACGTGCACCACGGCCTGGGCTCGTCTGCCCGCGGCGGCACATGGCAGACCTTTAGCCGCAACCTGGCCGCTGACCTTAAGGACGCCCAGCCGGGCAGCACCTTGCTGGCGGTCAACGGCTTTTTGATCCGGGGCAGCGGCAGGGTAGACGACATCACCCTGTGGCTGGACACGGATGAAGATCACTTAAGCGACTGGGAAGAAACAACCGCCTGCGGCACCGACCCGGCGGCTCCCGATTCTGACGGTGACGGCCTCATGGATGGTGAGGAAGTGTATGACTGGATGACAGACCCCGCCAACAGCGATTCTGACGGAGACGGCACTGATGACGGGGTAGAGGTGCTTTTGGGCTTTGATCCGGCAAATCCAGATTCCAATCCTGTTTTCACGGTTTATGAAGATGCGGAAGACGGGGAGACCTCAGGCTGGGGTGTTTACGATAACGACCCAACCGGCGCCACGGTCGCCAACGTGGATGAAGGCGAGACCCGGGCTATTGATCTTTTCGGAGACGGCACGGCCAACGGGTATCGCCTGCGCCTGGCCGACGGCAGTAAATGGAACAACCAGACCCAGTTCGTGGCCCAGTGGAACATGTGCTACAGTGAATGGTTTACTGTCTATTTTGACTGCGAAACCGACTGGGGCCATCGTTATATTTATTACAATCCTTCCAGTAACGATCTGCTGGGAATCGGAGAATATGTCCACTTCGGCCTGGGTCCGGAGGCAAACACCGGCAACTGGTATACTTTTACGCGAAGCCTGGCTGCCGATCTGCATAAGGCCCAGCCCGGCAACACTCTGCTGGAAGTCAACGGCTTCCTGATCCGGGGCAGCGGCAGGGTAGATAATATCAGGCTGCTGGCAGAGGTGCCGGACCGGATCGTTTACGAAGACGCCGAAGACGGTGCAACTCCTGGCTGGGCCGTTTATGACAACGATCCCGCCGGCGCCGCTATCCTGAATGTTGACGACAACGGTGATCGGGTCATTCAGTTTGCCGGAGACGGCACAGCCAACGGGTATCGTCTGCGAACGCTGGGTGGTGGTACCAAATGGCAAAACACCACCCATTTTATCGCCCGGTGGGACATGAACTACAATGAATGGTTTACCGTCTATTTTGACTGTGAAACCACCGGCGGGCACCGGTATCTTACCTACAACCCGGCCAGCAATGATAACCTGGGCACCGGAGAATATGTGTACCACGGCCTGGGATCGTCTGCCTGTGACGGCACATGGCAAACCTTTATGCGGGACCTGGAGGCGGATCTTAATGAGGCCCAGCCGGATAACAGCCTGCTGGAGGTCAATGGCTTCCTGATCCGGGGCAGCGGGATGGTGGATGATATTTCATTGAACCGGTAACCTGCGAACCGGAGGCGCATAAAAGCCCGGCCCGCCCTGGTAAGTGGGCGGGCCGGGCTTTTAACCATGGCCATGGGATTGCGTTAATCCTGTTTACGGAGTTTCTTCTTGAAAACCAGACACACCGTCATCCTGCTGGCGCTGATTTTGCTGTCAGTCATTGCCCTTTTTTTTCTTACCACCGGCAGAAACGAAACACCTCCATCGGTCTCTTATTCTCAAACAGAACCCGGACCCATGCAGCTCCAAAACATCCCCAATTCTGAGTTCCGGCCGGCCCGGACACCTGTGCCGGTGACAGAAGACGAAGGGCCGGAAGAGATCGTCATCTGTAACCCGGGAGACACACAAATCTGTCAGTGCAGAGACGGGCAACCCGGCAAACAGACCTGTAACGCAACCGGCACTGTCTGGTCCGCCTGTCGATGCGACCCCTCGGCCGAACCCGCAGAAAAATTCCCCGGCGCCGGTTTGGACTGCACCCCCGGCGACATCCGTCCCTGTTACTGCAATAGCGGCTTCCCCGGCACCCGGATGTGCATGCCCGATGGGACCACCTGGACAGACTGTGAATGCCAAAACCTGGAAGACGGGCCCCTCAAAGACCAGGGCCCTATGGAAGATTGACAGGCCGGGCAGGTGGTGGTTACCATCTGCCCGGCCGGAACTGTTTTGATCAGATCATGCCGTCGGCGACAGGATGGCGCTTGAGATAGGCCAGGCGGTTTAATCCGTTGATGTAGGCCTTGACGCTGGCAATGATGATATCCGGGTCCGCGCCCCGGCCCAGGGCCACCAGGCCCTGCTCCTTCAGGCGCACGGTCACCTCGCCCTGGGCGTCGGTGCCGCCGGTAAGGGCGCTGATGGTAAACCGCAGCATCTCGGATTCGGTTTTGGTGAGCTTGGCAATGGCCCGGTATGCCGCGTCAATGGGACCGTTGCCCGAGCTTTCGCCCTTCACCGATTTTCCATTGATAACCATTTTCACGCTGGCCACGGGCGACACCGTGGTGCCGCTGGTCACGTGCAGGTATTCCAGCTGGAACAGGTCGGCGGTGTCCATGATGTTTTCAGAGACCAGGATTTCCAGGTCCTCTTCCACGATGTTTTTCTTTCGGTCGGCCAGTTCCTTGAATTTGACAAAAACCGTGTCGATCTCCGGGGGGGAAAGGTTGTAACCGATCTCTTTCAGGCGGTCGTACAGGGCCTTTCTGCCCGAGTGCTTGCCCAGCACCAGAGTACTGCTGCTCACGCCTACGTCTTCGGGCCGCATGATCTCGTAGGTCATGGGGTTTTTCAGCATGCCGTCCTGGTGAATGCCCGCCTCGTGGGCAAAGGCGTTGGCCCCCACGATGGCCTTGTTGGGCTGGACGATCATGCCGGTGAGCATGCTCACCAGCTTGCTGGTGGGGTAGATCTTGGCGGTGTCGATGGTGGAGATCAGCGGAAAAGAGCTGGCCCGGGTGCGGATGGCCATCACTACCTCCTCCATGGAGGTGTTGCCGGCCCTTTCGCCGATGCCGTTGATGGTCACCTCGGCCTGCCGGGCGCCCGCGGCCAGGGCCGCCAGGGTGTTGGCCGTGGCCAGCCCCAGATCGTTGTGGCAATGGACACTGATAACGGCCTTGTGAATATTGGGGGTGTGCTGCCTCACGTATTTGACCAGGTCGGCGAACTCGCTGGGAATGGCGTATCCAACGGTATCGGGAATATTGATGGTGGTGGCGCCGGCGGAGATGGCGGCTTCAAACAGCTTGCACAGAAAGACCCTGTCGCTGCGGGAGGCGTCTTCGGCGGAAAACTCCACGTCATCGGTAAAGGTCCTGGCATAACGGACCCCGGCAATGGCGTGCTCCACAACGGTGTCCCTGGGCATGCGCAGCTTGTGCTCCATGTGAATGTCCGAGCTGGCGATAAACACGTGAATCCGGGGGTGCCTGGCACCGGAGACCGCGGCCCATGCCTTGTCGATATCATCCTTGTTGGTGCGGGCAAGACCGGCCACCGCACTTCGTGACAGCTTCTGGGCCACCTGGGAGACCGCTTCCATGTCCCCCTTGGAGGCGGCCGGAAACCCCGCCTCAATCACGTCCACCCCCAGCTCTTCCAGCCGGGAGGCAATGCGCAGCTTTTCCGCCACGTTCATGCTGGCGCCGGGCGACTGTTCGCCGTCTCTCAAGGTCGTGTCGAATATGATCAGTTTTTCCGTCATGGCGATCTCTAGTCCTGTTTTTTCTTTTTCTTGTTCAGTTCCTTGGAAAGTTTGTACTGGCAGCTGTCGGCAAGGGCCTCCCAGCTGGCCTCGATGATGTCTTCCGACACGCCGATGGTGCCCCACACCTCGTCTTCGTCCCTGGAGTCGATCAGCACCCGGACCTTGGCCGATGTGCCGTCCCGTCCGTCCAGGACCCGCACCTTGAAGTCCACCAGCTGCATGGCGTCCAGGCCCAAAGAATCGGGATAGAACTCGGCGATGGCCATTCGCAGGGCCGTGTCCAGGGCGCTCACCGGGCCGTCTCCCTCTGCGGCGGTGGTGGTCTCCAACTCTCCCACCCCCAGCCGTATGGTCGCGTGGGCCGTGCAGGGCCGGTCTTTCTCTTTTTCCACTGTCACCCGGAAGGAGAGCAGATCAAAAAGGGGGGTATACAGGCCGGAAATCTTTTCCATCACGATCTTGAAGGAGCCGTCCGCCGCGTCGAACTGGAATCCTTCTAACTCCAGCATCTTGACTTCGGACAGGATGCGGTCCACGTCAAAATGTTCGGTGTCGGTATTGATGCCCAGTTCCCTGGCCTTGTAGGTGACGTTGCTTCGGCCCGACAGGTCGGATATCAGGACCCGCCGCTTGTTGCCCACCAGTTCCGGGTCCATGTGCTCGTAGGCCCGGGGGTTTTTCATGATGGCGCTGACATGAAGGCCGCCCTTGTGGGAGAAGGCGCTTTTGCCCACAAAGGGCCGGCTGTTGACCGGTGTCATGTTGGCGGTTTCGCTGACAAACCGGGACACCTTCCGCAGTTTTTTAAGATTTTCCGGTGTGATGCAGTCATATTCCATTTTTGCGGCAAGAATCGGGATAATGGAGGTGAGGTCGGCGTTGCCGCACCGCTCCCCATAGCCGTTGATGGTGCCCTGGACGATTCGTGCCCCGGCCCGTATTGCGGCAATGCTGTTGGCCACGGCCAGGTTACTGTCATTATGAGTGTGAATGCCGACTTGCACGGTGGAGCCGCCGTCCGGACCGGGAAACCGGTCCGCCAGTGTGGTGCATACCTCGGCGGTGATGGCCTCCACGTCGTGGGGCAGGGCGCCGCCGTTGGTGTCGCACAGGATCACGGCGTCGGCCCCTGCCTGGGCCGCGGTCAGAATCGCTTTGAAGGTGTACTCCCTGTTGTGGGTACAGCCGTCGAAAAAGTGCTCGGCGTCAAAGAACACCTCACGGCCGTGGGACTTGACGTAGGCCACCGAGTCGTGAATCATCTCCAGGTTGCTTTCAAGTGTGTTGCTCATCACTTCGGTGATATGCAGATCCCATGTCTTTCCCACCAGGGCCACGGCAGGCGCCCCGCATTCCAGCAGCAGCCGAATGTTATCGTCTTTTTCCACGGCCAGGCCGGCCCGCCGGGTGGATCCAAAGGCGGTGAGCCGGGCGTTTTTGAAGTCGATCTTCGCGGCCTTTTCAAAAAACTGGACATCCCTGGGATTGGATCCCGGCCATCCGCCCTCGATGTAATGAACACCAAGGTCGTCCAGTTGACGGGCGACGCGGATCTTTTCATCCACCGTAAAGTTGATGGTGTCGCCCTGCATACCGTCCCGCAGGGTTGTGTCGTATATGCGTACCTGTTCCATGACTCATTCCCACCTTCCATGGTACGTCGATGCCGAATGCCGCTACCCGACGAACGGGCGGCACGCAGCGTCGATCACGGGGACATCACCCGCCAAAAGAGGCCAATAGCCGATTTTAGCGGGTCTGTCCCCGTTATCGTCCATTTTTTTGCGACAGACCGGACGGGTGGCTGTTTGCGGGAAATTATTTTTTCTTTTTCCGGTTTTCCGGACGCAGGGCCCGCACCGCGGCCCCGGCCTGCCACATTTCCGAGTTTTTGATGGTGTCCAGTTCCTTGCGCAGCTTTTCCAAATAGTTGGGCGCGCTGTTGACCTTGAGCACCCGCCGGGTCTCGGCGCCGTTTTTCACGCGCCGGTAAAGCGAATCAAATACCGGGGCCACCGCGTCGCGGAACTTGGGTGCCCAGTCCAGGGCGCCGCGCTGGGCCGTGGTGCTGCAGTTGGCAAACATCCAGTCCATGCCGTTTTCCGCCACCAGCCGGATCAGGCTCTGGGTCAGTTCTTCCACGGTCTCGTTGAATGCTTCGCTGGGGGAGTGGCCGTGTTTGCGCAGCACGTTGTATTGGGCCTCCATGGTGCCGGCCAGGCAGCCCATGAGCACGCCGCGCTCGCCGGTCAGGTCGCTGAACACCTCTTTTTCAAACGTGGTGGGGAAAAGGTAGCCCGATCCGATGGCAATGCCCAGGGCGATGGTGCGCTCCTCGGCCCGGCCGGTGGCGTCCTGGAACACGGCATAGCTGGAGTTGATGCCGCTGCCGTCCTTGAAGTTCCGCCGCACATTGGTGCCCGATCCCTTGGGCGCCACCAGGATGACATCCACGTTTTTGGGCGGAACAATGCCGGTCTGGTCCTTGTAGACAATGCCGAAACCGTGGGAGAAATAGAGGGCGTCGCCTTTTTTCAGGCACTTTTTCACCTTGGGCCACACCGCCACCTGGCCGGCGTCGGACAGCAGCATCTTGATGATGGTGCCTTTTTTCGCCGCCTCTTCAATGGGAAAGAGGGTCTTGCCCGGCACAAACCCGTCGGCTATGGCTTTTTCCCAGTAGGCGTCGCCTTCCAGCTGGCCGATGATCACCTCAAATCCGTTGTCCTTCAGGTTCAGGGCCTGGGCCGGGCCCTGGACCCCGTATCCCAGGACGGTGATCACTTCGTTTTTCAGCACCTCCCGTGCCTTTTTCAGGGTAAACTCCTCGGAGGTGACCACGTTTTCCTCTACTCCGCCAAAATTGATTGTCGGCATTTTACCTCTCCTTTACGATTGTTGAGTTGATGTATATGCTATTTACCTTTGCTGTTGGCGTCCCGCTGCAGGGCGATGGGGCCGGTGCGGGCGATCTCCTTGATGCCCAGGGGTTTTAACAGCATCAGAAAGGCCGCAAGCTTCTCCTCGCTGCCGGTGGCCTCGATCATGTAGTTCTCGGCCCCCACATCCACCACCTTGCCCCGGAAGATGTCCACGATGCGCAGGATCTCGGCCCGGTTTTCCGGCTTGGCCCGCACCTGGATCAGGATCAGCTCCCGCTGCACGTACTGGGTGCCGGTGAGATCAATCACCTTGATCACGTTGATCAGCTTGTTGAGCTGCTTCTGAATCTGCTCCACAATGGCCTCGTCGCCGATGGTGACCATGGTCAGCCGGGAGATCCCCGGATCGGTAGTGGTCGCCACGCAGAGGCTTTCGATGTTGTAGCCCCGGCCGCTGAACAGGCCGGCAATGCGCGACAGCACGCCGGGCTGGTTGTCCACGAGAATGGAAAGAATGTGTTTGGTTCCGTTCATGAGCGTGTCCTTTGGTTATACAAGGATCATGTTGGTAATGGGAGAGCCGGCCGGCACCATGGGATAGACGTTTTCTTCTTTTTCCACCACAAAGTCCATGATCACCGGTTTGGGCGTTGCCAGGGCCTTTTTAATCACCTTCGCCACCTCGCTGGGTTTGGTGGCCCGTAGGCCCACCGCACCGTAGGCCTCGGCCAGCTTGACAAAGTCCGGGGCCGCGGCCATGTCGGTCCAGGCATAGCGCCGGTCGTAGAACAGCTCCTGCCACTGGCGCACCATGCCGAGGAATCCGTTGTTGAGAATGGCGATTTTCACCGGCAGGTTGTGGCTCACCGCTGTCATCATCTCCTGAATGTTCATCTGAATGCTGCCGTCGCCGGCAATATCAATGACCACTTTGTCCGGGGCCGCCACCTGGGCGCCCACGGCCGCGGGCAGGCCGAACCCCATCACGCCCAGTCCGCCGGAGGTGATGAACTGGCCGGGCCAGGTATAATGGTAATACTGGGCCGCCCACATCTGGTTCTGGCCCACCTCGGTGGTGATGATGGCCTGGCCCTTTGTCAGTTCATAAAGCTGTTCCACCACGTACTGGGGTTTGATCACATCCGTCTGGGTGTAGGCCAGGGGCTTGGTTTTTTTCCAGTCCGCAATCTGTTTGGCCCAGGCGGTCCGCTCTTTTTTGACCTTGTCGCTCAGCAGGTCTTTGTCCTCATCAGCCATTTTATTGAGCCGGGCCATGGCCGCTTTGCAGTCGCCCACGATGGGAATGGCCACCCTCACGTTTTTCTGAATGGAGGTGGGGTCGATGTCGATATGCACAATGGTGGCGTTGGCCGCAAACTCGCTGGTCTTGCCGGTAACCCGGTCATCAAACCGCACCCCCACCGCGATGAGAAGGTCGCATGAGGAAAGGGACAGGTTGGCCCGGTAGGTGCCGTGCATGCCCGGCATGCCCAGCCACAGGTCGTCGGTGGCCGGAAAGGCGCCCAGACCCATCAGCGTCGAGGTGACCGGAATGCGGGCTTTTTTTGCAAACCGGGTCAGTTCTTTGGCCGCGCCGGAAAAGATGATGCCCCCGCCGGAAAAGATCACCGGCTTTTTGGCGGTTTTCACCAGGTCGATCACCTTTTTCAGCTGTTTGACGTTGGGCTCGTAGGTCGGGTTGTAAGACTTGAGCGCCATCGGCTTCGGCGGCTCATAGGTGGTCTTTGCGTTGATCACGTCCTTGGGCATGTCGATCAGCACCGGTCCCGGCCGGCCGGAACGGGCGATGTAAAAGGCCTCCCGAATGACCCCGGCCAGGTCTTTGACATCCTTGACCAGGTAGTTGTGCTTGGTGCAGGGCCGGGAGATGCCCACGATATCCACCTCCTGAAAGGCGTCGTTGCCGATCAGGGGCGTTGGCACCTGGCCGGTGAAAATCACCACCGGAATGGAGTCGCAGTAGGCAGAAGCAATGCCGGTGATGGTGTTGGTGGCACCGGGGCCGGAGGTGACCAGGCAGACCCCGGTTTTGCCGGAGACCCGGGCATAGGCGTCGGCCGCGTGAACGGCCCCCTGTTCCTGGCGGACCAGGATATGTGCAAAATCGGTGTTGAGCAGCTCGTTATAAACATCCAGCACCGCGCCGCCGGGATAGCCGAAGATGGTCTCCACCTTCTCTTCCTTGAGCACCTTCATCATGATCTGCGCGCCTGTGAATTGCATACCAGGTCTTCCTTTCTATTTTTTAAAGATGGCGCCGGTATTGGCCGACGACACCTGGTCGGCGTATCGCGCCATGTAGCCCCGCGTAATTTTGGGAGCGGGCCGGTTCCATCCGGATAGCCGGTTCTGAATCTCGCCGGCGTCCAGTTTCAGACCGATCTTCTTTTTGGGAATGTCGATGGTGATCGTGTCCCCTTCCTTTACAACGGCAATGGGACCGCCCTCCATGGCCTCGGGCGACACATGACCGATGGCCGCGCCCCGGCTGCCGCCGGAAAACCGGCCGTCGGTGATCAGGGCCACGGTGCTGTCCAGTCCCATGCCGGCCAGGGCCGACGTGGGGGTGAGCATCTCCCGCATGCCCGGACCGCCCTTGGGGCCCTCGTAGCGGATGACCAGCACGTCTCCCTTCTTGATTCTGCCGTCCATGATGGCGGTGGTGGCATCTTCCTCGGAATCAAACACCCGGGCAGGGCCTTCGTGGACCAGCATCTTATCGACAACCGCAGACTGCTTGACCACGCATCCATCCGGCGCAAGGTTGCCGAAAAGGACGGCCAGGCCGCCCTGGGCATGGTGGGGGGTTTCCAGGGTGCGGATCACCTGGCCGTCCGCGTCCCTGGCCGACGCGATATTTTCGCCGACGGTTCTGCCGGTGACGGTCAGGCAGTCAGGATCAATCAGCCCGCTTTTCCGGGCAAGCTCTTTTAAAACAGCCTGAATGCCACCGGCCATGTTCAGGTCTTCGATATGGTTGGGCCCCGCCGGGCTCAGGGAGCAGAGGTGGGGGGCGATGCCGCTGATCTCATTGATCAGGTCCAGGCTGATGGAGACCCCGGCTTCGTGGGCAATGGCCGGCAGGTGCAACACGGTGTTGGTGGAACATCCCAGGGCCATGTCCACGGCCAGTGCGTTGCGGAACGCTTTGGCCGTCATGATTTTGTCCGGGGTGACGCCGTTTTTAAGAAGGTCGAGAATCCGCATGCCGGCCTGCTTGGCCATGCGCACCCGTTCGGACATCACCGCCGGCACCGTGCCGTTGCCCGGCAGGCCCATGCCGATGGCCTCGGTCAGGCAGTTCATGGAGTTGGCCGTGAACATGCCGGAACACGATCCGCAGGTGGGACAGGCCGCGTCTTCGATGATGGCAAGTTCTTCAGGGGCCATTCTGCCGGATTTGACGGCGCCCACGGCTTCGAACACGGTGATCAGGTCCACTTTTTTTTCGGGCTTGCCGGGATACCGGCCCGCCAGCATGGGGCCGCCGCTGATGAAGATGGTGGGCAGGTTGAGCCGGGCCGCGGCCATGAGCATGCCCGGAACGATCTTGTCGCAGTTGGGAATCATCACCAGTGCGTCAAAGGCGTGGGCCGTGGCCATGATCTCCACGGAGTCGGCGATCAGCTCCCGGCTGCCCAGAGAGTATTTCATGCCGATATGGTTCATGGCAATGCCGTCGCACACGCCGATGGTGGAAAACTCCACCGGCGTGCCCCCGGCCATGTAAACCCCGTCCTTGACGGCCCGGGCGATTTTGTTCAAGTCCGCGTGGCCGGGTACGATCTCGTTGGCCGAATTGACGATGCCGATAATGGGCCGTCCGATTTCCTCATCCGTATAGCCGATGGACTTGAGCAGAGAGCGATGGGGCGCCCGTGCCAGTCCCTCTTTCATTGAATCGCTTTTCATAAAGCATCTCCTTTTTCGGGTAAAAAAAAACCGTTATCAGAGGGCTGATAACGGTTTTTTTAAGGTGTATCGTGTTGCTAAGCCATTATCAGCCTATTTGCCCGCCCGGAGCAGAATAGCGCCTACCAGGAGGCTAATGAGTCCAATGTTTACACCGAAGACTGCGCTGATAATGGTTTGCTGTTTCATCTAAATTAGACCTTCTTTCATATGAATGAACCTATTATCATCAACATTTTTCGGATGTCAAGGCTATTTTTGCGGTTTTGCAATTAAATTTGCTATAAAATCGGCATCCTTGTTTCAGTAGAGTTCATACCGTACCAGGCGCCCGTCCAGGCCACCGGCCCGCAGGGGCAGTTTCCATGCGGTCTTGAGCCCCAGGTTCTTGATGTAGTCCCTGTCACCGAAGTATATCCAGGCGGTGGACCCCCGGCATTTCTGTTTGAGAAAGTCCCCAAGGCATTTATAAAAAAACCGCAGGTCCCGGTCTCTGCCCATGCGAATGCCATAAGGCGGATTGGTTATAATGAGCCGGTTTTCCAGTTCCGGAATATCGAGAAACGCCTGCTGGGTAATGGAAACCCGTCCTCCGTAATGGAGTCCCATGAGGTTGGTTTTCGCGGCAGTGACCGCGGCCGGGTTGACGTCGCTGCCCGCGATCAGGCCCTCGGGAATCTCCGTGATTTCTGCATCCGCTTCCTTCCGGACCTGCTGCCAGAGCACCGGGTCAAAGTCGGGCAGTATCTGGAAGCCAAAGGCACCGCGCAGAATGCCGGCCGGAATGTTGCAGGCCGCCATCAGGGCTTCACACAGGAGCGTGCCGGACCCGCACATGGGGTCGTAAAGGGGGGTCTTTTTGTCCCACCTGGAAAAATGGAGAATGGCGGCGGCCACGGTCTCCTGCATGGGCGCGGAGACACTGAGCTCGCGGTAGCCCCGCTTGTGAAGCGCCTCTCCCGAGGTGTCCAGTGAGATGATGGCCCGGTTGTCCAGAATCGTGACATCCACGCGAACATCCGGATTGCGGGTGTCCACATCAGGTCGCTGCCGGCCGGTGTTTTCAGTAAAATAGTCGGCAATGGCATCCTTGAGGCGAAGGGTTGTATAGCGGGCGTCGGTGATATCGCTGTTCACAACGTCCGCGGTAATGGCAAAGGTCCGGCCCTTTATAAAGAAATCTTTCCATGGCAGGGCTTTGCCGGCGCTGTAAAGATCGTCGGTGTGCCGGCAGGGGAAAACCGCCAGAGGGGCAAGGCATCGGGAGAGCAGGCGGGAGGTGTAGTTGATTTTATACAGGGTGGCCCTGTCCGCTGAAAAGCGGATGCCCCGCGGGGTCGGTTCAATATCAGCGGCGCTCAGGTCGGCCAGTTCCTGAATGCCCGCCGCCTTGAAGGACTCCTCCACCCGGGCCACATACCAGTTCTCCTGCTGATAAACATAGGCCGACGGCTGGTGACCGGGGGCCTGTTTTCTGAGTCGTGTCTTCATTTTATATCTTTGTTTTGTTTCTCGTCATTATTGTCCCAAAACAGTTTTAATCATGGCGGGACATATCCCCGGTTGTTTATCGAAATCGCTATCGGTATCGGTATCGAAATCGAATTGTCTTTACAGCGGCGCTATCAAAGATTATTTCCCTTATCCTGTTTATCCGTGTACTTTTCTTGGCGGCAAGAAAAGTACCAAAAGAACCGGCCCGTGCAGCTTGGCCTTCGGCTTCCCTCGCACAAACGCTTTTTTCGGCGCGGGCAGGAACTCGCCCGCTTCGCGGTGCTCAAACAGCTTGCCCGCTTTTTCCGAAAAAAGCATTTGCGCTCGGCTGCGCTGCAATGGGCGGGGCCTGCCATTGATGCCCCGACGTGGTGTATAAAAGATTTGCTTCTCCAGAGATAACTTAGTTTTCAGCCTTATCCCCGCAATTTTTAAATTCAGATGGTTATAAAGCGTAAAAGTCCTTTTGGGAACTATTTTGGACACCATGCCCTTGTCTTAGCGCCGCCACCGGCCCGGAATTCACCTTTTTCAGGCGCCGCACACGCGGACTGTGCCGGCCGGTTCTCTTTTCGCACACCTTGCGCGCTAAATCCACCTTTTTCACTGTTTCAGCGCACTTTGAGAAGGATTAACGGAAAACCGGCGCTTTTTCCAGCCGTCGCTCGAACGATACCGCGGGCCGGAAACAGGGCCGGTGAAAAAGTGTTGCCATTCAGGCCAAATAGTGCAATTATTCGCAAATTATGCATATGTATCATTGTTTCTTTATCATTTTAAATAGTTACTGAGGCAGCGCATCATGTTAAAAAGTGGAAGCATTCGGGCCGCGGTGGTAGGGGCCACGGGATATGCCGGGGCCGAGCTGGTGCGACTGCTGGCCGGGCATTCGGATGTCACGATCACCGCCATTACGTCCCGCCAGTATGCCGGCGTCCCTTTTAACCAGGTCTATCCGGCGGTGGGAACAGCCGTTTCTCTGGTGTGCGAGACGTTTGCGCCGGAACCCATCTGTGAGCGGGCCGATATCGTTTTTACCGCGCTTCCCCACAAACTGCCCATGAGCATTGTGCCGGAACTGCTGGATCGGGGCGTGCGGGTGGTGGACCTGTCCGCCGACTTCCGGTTTTCCGATGTGGCGGCCTATGAACGCCATTACCAGGCCCACACCGCGAAGGAACTCTGCAAAAAGAGCGTTTACGGGCTCTGCGAGGTCTATGGGGAAAAGATAAAAAAGGCCGATCTGGTGGGCAATCCGGGCTGTTATCCCACCAGCGTTCTGCTGCCGCTGATTCCGCTGGCCAGGGCCGGGCTGGTCGATACGAAGATGATCATCGTGGATGCCAAGTCCGGTGTCAGCGGCGCGGGCCGGTCCCCGTCATTGGGGGTCCACTTCTGCGAGGTGAACGAATCCTTCAAGGCCTATAAAGTGGCGGCTCACCGCCACGCACCGGAGATGGAGGAGATTCTGGGCGAAGCGGCCGGGACACCGGTCTGCCTGACCTTTGTGCCCCACCTGGTGCCCATGACGCGCGGTATGCTGTCCACCATTTACGTGAACCCGGAACAGGCGGTGTCCGAGCAGGATGTTCGTCAGTGCCTGGCCGATTATTACAAGGGACGGCCTTTTGTCCGCCTGTGCGGGGAGGGGGCCTTTCCGGAAACCCGTTTCGTGCGGGGCACCAATTTCTGCGACATCGGCGTTCGCCTGGATACCCATGCCAACCGCCTGATCCTGGTCTCCGCCATCGACAACCTGGTCAAGGGGGCCGCCGGCCAGGCGGTTCAGAACATGAACCTCATGTTTGGTGTTGACGAGGGCCGGGGGCTTGATATGATACCGTTTCCGGTGTGACGCCGGTCAACGCGCCGGGTGTGTTCAGATTTCGATTTGACGGTTGGAGCGTGTGATATAAATAAACGATGGATGAAAGGAGTGTAGTCATGTCTGCAAAACTGATTAAGGGAACCGAGATTCGGGAAGAGATTTTAAAGGAGATTGAGGCCGAGGTAAAGGAGATCAAGGAAAAACACGGCAAGGTGCCGGGGCTGGTGACCATCCTGGTGGGTGAGAGCCCGGCGTCCATTTCCTACGTAACCCTGAAGATCCAGACGGCCCACCGGGTGGGGTTCAAGGAGGTCCAGGACTCCCAGCCCGTGGATATTTCCGAAGCCGACCTGCTGGCCCTGATCGACAAGTACAACAAGGATGATTCCATTCACGGTATTCTGGTGCAGCTGCCCCTGCCCAAACATATTGATGAGAAGAAGGTGCTCAACGCCATTGATCCGGACAAGGACGTGGACGGCTTCCATCCGGTGAACGTGGGCCGGCTGATGATCGGCGGCAGCGAAGTCAAGTTCCCGCCCTGCACCCCGGCCGGTATTCAGGAGATGATCGTCCGGGCCGGCGTGGAGACCAGCGGCGCGGAAGTGGTGGTGGTGGGCCGCTCCAACATCGTGGGCAAGCCCATTGCGAACATGATGCTGCAGAAGGGCCCCGGCGCAAACGCCACGGTGACCGTGGTCCACACCCGGACCAAGAACATGGATGAACACTGCAAGCGGGCCGATATTCTGATCGTTGCCGCCGGTGTGCCGGGCCTGGTCAAACCGGAGTGGATCAAGCCGGGTGCCTGCGTTATTGATGTGGGCGTAAACCGGGTGGGAGAAAAACCCAGCGCCAAGGACCCGAACAAAATGGTTGCCATTCTGTCGGGGGATGTGGATTTTGACGCGGCCAAGGAGATTGCCGGTTCCATCACACCGGTTCCCGGTGGCGTGGGCCCCATGACCATTACCATGCTCATGCTCAACACCTTGAAGTCCCTCAAGTTCAAGCTGGGCCTGATCTAATATCCACCGACCGGCGCAAAGGAACCGCAAATCCTTTGCGCCGGTTATTTTTTCGGTTGACAAGAACCGGATAAGAAGGTAAAAGACGGTTTTATCTTTGCTGAGCGGGAATAACTCAGTGGTAGAGTGCGACCTTGCCAAGGTCGAAGTCGCGGGTTCAAATCCCGTTTCCCGCTCCATTTTTTTTGGCGGCATAGCCAAGTGGTAAGGCATCGGTCTGCAAAACCGACACTCTCCGGTTCAAATCCGGATGCCGCCTCCATCAACTTCCTTCGCTTCGCGCCGTCACCGTCAAAGGCAGGAGCGGGCTTCTCACATTTTCCGATGATAAACGAATCCTGGATTTCCATAGTACTGGGCGCCTGCGTGGATGCCGGCCGGGCCATCCTGAAGGTCTACGACTCAGACTTTGCCGTGACGCACAAGGCCGATGATTCGCCCCTGACCCTGGCGGACCAGGAGGCCCACCGTATCATCGCCGATCGTCTGCGAAAAACCCGTGTGCCGGTGTTAAGCGAGGAAGGCCGGAGCATCCCTTTTGCCGAGCGTTCGTGTTGGGAACAGATGTGGCTGGTGGATCCGCTGGACGGCACCAAGGAGTTTGTCAAACGCAACGGCGAATTCACGGTGAACATCGCGCTGGTGGAAGCGGGCCGCCCGGTGTTCGGCGCCATCTTCGTCCCTGTCCGGCAGGTGCTGTACGTGGGAGGGCAGGGTGCCGGTTCCTTCCGGCTGGACGATGCCGGTGCCATTGCAGCCGCCGGTTCCGGCGAGCTGGAGCAGTGGCAGGACCTGGCGGATTGCGGCAAAAAGCTTCCCTTTCATGCCGGGCCCGCCTCTCCTTTGACCGTGGTGGGCAGCCGGTCCCATCTGACGCCGGAGGTTGAGTCCTTTGTGGAAAAGTTGAAGACTTCCCACGGTGAGGTGCTCTTTGTGCCGGCGGGCAGCTCATTGAAGCTGTGCCTGGTGGCTGAAGGCCGGGCCCATCTCTATCCCCGCCTCGGTCCCACCATGGAGTGGGACATCGCCGCCGGTCATGCGATTGCCGAAAATGCGGGGGCCCGTGTTTATTGCCACGACACCGGCGGCCCCATGGTATACAACAAGGAAAACCTGTTAAACCCATGGTTTATAGTGGAAGGCGCCGGGTTCCGGTCCGGCGAAAAAGGCAAATGATCATTCCCGTTGTTCTTGCCGGCGGCTCAGGCACCCGCCTGTGGCCCCTTTCAAGGGAACTTTATCCCAAACAGCTCATGGCCCTTGTGGGGGACCGGACCATGCTGCAAAGCACCCTGGAACGTCTGTCCGGCGTGAATGACATGGGAGCGCCCATCGTCATCTGCAACGGGAATCACCGGTTCATGGTGGCCGAGCAGCTTCGTCTTTCCGGCATCACGCCCCGGTCCATCATGCTGGAACCGGTGGGCCGGAACACGGCCCCGGCCATTGCCGTTGCCGCCCTCACGGCCGTGGCCGATCATTCCAACCCAATCCTGCTGGTGTTGCCGGCCGACCACTTTATCGTGGGCATTCCCCGGTTTCACGACGCCCTGAATGCCGGGCAGCGCCACGCGGACGAGGGGGCGCTGGTCACTTTCGGCGTGGCGCCCACAACACCGGAAACCGGTTATGGCTACATTAAAAAAGGCGACCCGGTCTCCGCCGGTCAAGACCATTCTCCTGAGACTGAGGGTGCGGCCCGTATTGAGGCGTTTGTTGAAAAACCGGATGCCGAAACGGCCCGGGCCTATCTTCGATCCGGCCGGTACTTCTGGAACAGCGGCATGTTCATGTTCCGGGCCGCGGACATTCTTGACGAGATGCGGCAGCAGGTGCCGGAGATTGTCGCTGCCTGTGAGCAGGCACTCTCCTCGGGATGCCGGGACCTTGATTTTTTCAGGCTCGATGCTGATGCCTTTGCCCGTTGCCCCTCTGATTCCATTGACTACGCGGTGATGGAAAAAACCGATCGGGGGGTCATGGTGCCCCTGGATGCCGGTTGGAACGACCTGGGATCCTGGGAGGCTCTGTGGCATACGGGCGAAAAGGACAAAAGCGCCAATGTGATATCCGGGGATGTGGTGGTCCATGATGTTTCCGACTCTTATCTTCGGTCCACATCACGGCTTTTGGCCGCCGTAGGGCTTTCCGGCCACGTGGTGGTGGAAACCCCGGACGCGGTGCTGATCTGTCCCCGGAACCGGACCCAGGACCTGAAGCTTATCGTCGACACGTTGAAGGCCGGGAGCCGGGCCGAGGCCATGGTCCACAAGACCGATTATCGGCCCTGGGGAACCTGCGAAACCCTTGTGGTGGGCGAGCGTTTTCACGTGAACCGGCTCACTGTAAAACCCGGCCAGCAGCTTGCTCTTCAGCGGCACACTCTCCGGGCGGAGCACTGGGTGATCCTCTCCGGCACCGCCCGCGTGACCAAAGGGAGGGATGCTTTCACCGTGACCGCTGATCAGTCGGTCTATATTCCCGAAGGCGTGGCCCATCGGCTTGAAAACGCTGGGGACGGGCCCCTGGAAGTGATCGAGGTGCAGACCGGAACCGCCATCCAGGATACCGACATCGAGCGGCTGGAAGATGTGTACGGCAGAAAGTGATCAGAGACCACATATATTATATGGAACTGGCGCTGGTGGAGGCCGGAAAAGCCCGGGACATGGATGAGGTGCCGGTGGGGGCGGTGCTGGTTTCTCCTGACGGGAAAGTGCTTTCGGCGGACCACAACCGGCCCATTGCTGAATGCGATCCGTCGGCTCATGCCGAAATGCTGGTCATCCGCCGGGCCGCCCGGCAGGCGGCAAATTACAGATTGCCAAACACCACCCTCTATGTTACGGTTGAGCCCTGTGTCATGTGCATGGGTGCTGTTATTCACGCGCGAATCGGAACCGTGGTGTTTGGGGTTCATGACCCGAAATGGGGCGCGGCCGGGTCGCTGTATGACTTTACGAAACATTCAGCACTGAACCACAGCCCCGCCGTTGTTGCGGGGGTGTGCGAAGATGCCTGCCGGTCTATCCTGCAGGCTTTTTTTGAGCAAAGACGCGCTAAACATTGATACTGAAGCTAAGTTGAAGGAGTTGAACGTGGCCAATATCGTTGTGGTGGGAACCCAGTGGGGAGATGAGGGAAAGGGCAAGATCGTTGACCTGCTGGCGGCGTTTGCCGATCTGGTGGTGCGGTTTCAGGGCGGTAATAATGCCGGCCACACCCTGGTGGTCAACGGGGAATCATTTATCAGCCACCTGGTGCCCTCGGGCATTTTGCAGGGCAAGATGTGTCTGATCGGCAACGGCGTGGTGGTGGACCCGGCCGTGCTCACTGAGGAGATGGCGGCCCTTCGCAGCCGGGGGGTGGCCGTGATCCCGGAAAAATTCAAAGTCAGCGCCAGTGCCCATATTATCATGCCTTACCACAAAACCATCGATCTGGTCCGGGAAGAGGCCAAGGGACATGAGAAGATCGGCACCACCGGCCGCGGCATCGGCCCCTGTTACGAAGACAAGGTGGGCAGAAACGGGCTTCGGTTTGTGGATATGCTGGACCTGCCGGCCTTCAGGGAGAAGATGGCCCGGCAGGTCAAGGAAAAAAATCTTTACCTTGAAAGAATGTTCGGCGCCGCCCCCCTGGACGTGGACGGGGCCGTTGCCGAGTACGTGGGATACGCCGAGACCCTGGCACCTTATATCGCCGATGTGTCACGGATTCTTGCCGACGCCTCGGACGAGGGTCGACAGGTGCTCTTTGAAGGGGCCCAGGGCACCTACCTGGATATCGATCACGGCACCTATCCCTATGTCACCTCTTCCAACACGGTGGCCGGTAACGCCTGCTGCGGTTCCGGCATCGGCCCCCGGGACCTTTCCGGCGTGCTGGGCATTGTCAAGGCTTACACCACCCGAGTGGGGGAAGGCCCTTTTCCCACCGAGCTGTTTGACGATGTCGGTGACTTCATGCAGCGTACCGGCAGCGAGTTCGGCGCCACCACCGGCCGAAAGCGCCGTTGCGGCTGGCTGGACGCCGTTATGCTCAAAAGCGCGGCCCGGCTGAACGGCCTGACCGGCCTGGCCATCACCAAGCTGGATGTGCTGACCGGTCTTGACACCCTGGAAATATGCACCGCCTACCGATATCAGGGCAAAACCCTTTCCGATTTTCCCGCAGATGTAAAAACCCTTTCCCAGTGCGAACCGGTCTACGAAGCAGTGCAAGGGTGGCAGGAAGATATCTCCGGCGTCCGGTCCGCAGCCGATCTGCCCGATGCGGCCCGGCGTTATCTGGACCGTATCACGGAACTGGTAGGCGTGCGGGTGGATATTGTTTCCGTGGGTGCGGGCCGTGACCAGACCGTGGTTATCAATAACCCTTTTGCTTGATGTTGCCGCCGCTTCCGGCAATGGACCGGATGAGCCGGACCGGCATGGCGCATGCCGTTGTGGCTCACGGAAAAGGGGGCCGGTTCCAGACAATTTTCATTGACAATCCGTTCAAGGTTATTTAAAACTTCAGGCACAAAC
Organism: Desulfosudis oleivorans Hxd3; assembly: GCF_000018405.1. Taxonomy (NCBI): domain Bacteria; kingdom Pseudomonadati; phylum Thermodesulfobacteriota; class Desulfobacteria; order Desulfobacterales; family Desulfosudaceae; genus Desulfosudis; species Desulfosudis oleivorans. Next base: position 2,458,468 of record NC_009943.1, on the reverse strand, counting down.
GACAAGTCGGGACGTGGCTCAGTCTGGTAGAGCACAGCGTTCGGGACGCTGGGGCCGCTGGTTCAAATCCAGCCGTCCCGACCAATTCAATCAAGTCGTTGTGGCCAGCCAGCCGAATGGATGGTTGCGTCTGGTGGGGGAACAAAATCGGGGGATATGCGGGCCTTTGCCCGGAACGACACCATGGGTACCGGGTGTCGACGACATCGGTGCCCCTGTTCCCTGATCACTTATCAGTGGAGGACTATTGCATGAACCAGACCGAGGACGCCTATCCCATTGAATATGAATTTATGTTCGAAGACGGCAGCAGCAAGAGTTTTACCATTCGTCTGGACCCCGAAACCATCTCCATCCTACATCCCCGGCCCGAGGCGCCTCCCCCCTGGACCCGGCTCGAAAATGAACAGTGCCCCATCTGCCCGTTAGATTCACAGGAGCACCCCTATTGTCCCATTGCGGTAAACATCGCTGAACTGGTGGACGCCTTCAAAGAGTCCTTCTCCTATGATAACTGTGTGGTGTGCTGTAACACCCCGGAACGCTCCTGCAGCAAGGAGACATCCGTGCAGGAAGGGCTTTTTTCCCTTCTTGGCATTATTATGGCCACCAGTGACTGTCCCGTCATGGGGCTCTTCAAGCCCATGGCCCGTTTCCACCTGCCTTTTGCCACCATTCAGGAGTCCATGGTGCGTACTACCGCATTCTATCTGCTGCGCCAGTATTTCGCATACAAGCGCGGCACCCCCCCCGACCTGGAGATGAAAGAGCTGGATGCCCATTACGGGCGGGTCCAGAAGGTCAACCGCGGCATTCTCGACCGCATCGGCAGCGTGTCGGCAAAAGATGCCGACAGAAACGCCATCATTATTCTTAACTCCCTGGCACAGCTCTTTAACGTGGAATTTGAGGACAACCTGACCTCGGTGGAGTACCTCTTTACACAGGACGCAATGGACCGGGGCTGATCCCCCGTCTGGCAGCAGCCGGCATGCCCGTTCACCCCGGTGGAACTTGTGCCGCATGCGGACCGGCTGTCGTTCAAGCCAACCGGTTTTACCGTTGATACCCGGATTCTCCTCCCTTTTTTACGTTCATGACAGCAGTTTGTTTTACCCCTGTGATTGCCCGCGATTTAAAAAAGGGTGGCGTTGTTTTTTCCCTCGTTGTAAAATACCTGTTTACTGATAGGCAAAAGACCGCAGAACCAAATGATTGGCCGATTATGTGCGCATTTTAACCGGAGAACCACGGAGGTGGGCAATTGCACATAAGAAAACGGAGCATGATAATTTGCGCCGCTGTTATCGCAGTGGCGGTTGTTGTGTCGGCGCAAACGATTACTGTTGAAGCCGCCGGCGTCGCCCAGCGAAACCTGATTCAGGTGGCGCTTGGCCAGCAGTACCCCATTACAAAAATTGCCGCCGTCAAATCGGGCAAGCACAGCAGTGCCTATTATGTCGGCGCTATGTTTCGTGTGGCCGGTGTCGGTGATGTTCAAGGGGTCTGGCTGGTGGGGGGGGCCAAAGAACAGCCGGGAACACTTCTCTCCATCAATGAGCCGGCCCATCAGTATTCCGGCATGCGGTTGGCCAAAGAGACAAAAGCGGCCGCCTCCATGGAGGACCCGGAAGCAAAAGCCCTGCTGATCGCCCTGGACCGATAGAGAGGGTTCAGGACAAAAACTTTCACTACCAGGTGGCCGGAAAAACAAGCCTGACGTGACAGGTGCCGGATTATGCAGTGGAGAGCTGCTCCGGTGTAAGTTCTTTGTCCGCGTATGCCTGGTAAACTTTTTGTTTGATAAACATCCTGACGATATCCCCGTCGATGTGGCCGGCCGCCGCCATCTCCTGAAGAATTTTCAATGCCTGTGAAATGTGCATGGGCCGTTTGTAGGGCCGGTCCGGCGCGGTCAGGGCCTCGAAGACATCCGCAATGGCGATGATCCTGGCCTGCAGGGGAATCTGGTCACCGGTAAGTCCCAGAGGATATCCGGAACCGTCCAGCTTTTCGTGATGGGCCCCGGCATATTCGGGAACGTGGGAAAAACGGTCCGGAAAGGGGAGTTCCCTGGTGATGTTGATGGTCATCTCCGCATGCTGCTCCACCAGCCGCCGTTCCTCGTCCAGCAGGTTGCCCTTGAGAATGCTCAGGCAGGCAGCCTCGTTCTCAGACAACCAGGGGTAGGCGTTGCCGCCGATATGGTAGGTGCGGGCCGCAATCTCTCGGACCTGCTTTACCGCACGTTCATCCACCATGCCTTTGTTCGTGTTTACGGCCTTTAAAAGTTCCAGGCTTTCCAGTATCTCCGCTTTCCGGGCCTGGAGTTCGCGGTCCATGGCCTCCATTTTTTTAAGGGCCGCCGGACTGTTGTCGGTTTTGAGGAGGTCGATCTTGACACGCAGGTGGCGGTTTTCCATCAGCTGAAGGATCAGCAGAAACCGTGTTTCGATCAGGTGAATCCGATCAAAGACGCCTTCGAGTTTGTTGGTCTTGCTGACAATATGCTCCGGCGTGGTGATTTTGCCCACGTCATGCATCCACGCGGCAATGCGCAGTTCTTCCATTTCGTCATCGGTGAAGCGCATCTCTCCAAAAGGACCGGTGTTGGTGCCGTGAATCGCTTCGGCAACATCCATGGTCAGGCTTACCACCCGGTTGATGTGCCCCCCGGTAAAAGGGGATTTGGCATCAATGGCCGTGGCAATGCTTTTGATAAATGCGTAGAAAAGAGCTTTGAGATCTTCGATCAACTGGGTGTTGGTCAGCGCGATGGCCGCCTGGGAGGCCAGGGAAGCGACCAGCCCCACGATGTCCGCATGGAACTTCATGATTTCCCCGGTCTGGGGGTCCTTGGCGTTTAACAGCTGCAACACGCCGATAATCTTGTCCTCGTGGTTTTTTAACGGCATGACCAGCATGGATTTGCAGCGGTAGCCGGTGGCGGCGTCATACCGCTTGGTGCCGGAAAAATCGAACGCCCCGGCTTCATACACATCTTCGATGTTGACGCTTTCCCCGGTCAGGGCCACATAGGAGGAAACATTGGCATGGTTGGGGTTGCCCTGTTCGTCGGCCAGGGGAACGTTGGGCATTTCATCGGAAAGGTCGCCGCCTGCGCCGCCCTTTCGAATGTTCATGGAGTCGTTTTGAAGAATGGCAAACCGGAGGGACCGGCTTTTCTGCTCCACGATGTACAGGGTGCCGGCATCGGCGCTGGAAAGTTTCCGGGCCTCGTCCACGATCATCTCGAGCAGGGTGTTGAGATTTTTCTGGCCGGACAGGGCCAGGCCGATCTGGGCCAGTTTCTGAATGTGTTCAATCTGCCCTTCGGCATAAAGTTTCACTTCACGGACGACACTCTCCAGCAGGTGGCCGAGCTTTTTGTCTGCGGACAGTCGACTGACGTCAAGGTCTTCCGTTGAATTTTTTTGGGTCATGGCGCTTTCCGAAGTTAGGGTTGATTTACGGTAAAGGCGACAAAACCGGTGATAAACAACGATACGGTTGATTAATCACGGTAAATACCCTATTATCACGAACATGCTGCTTCGGCAACATCAAAGCCGAGACAAACCGTAATTTAATTTCATGCGAGGAAAAACATGGACCTCCAGGATCAGACCATCAAGGCGCTTTTGGACAGGGGGGTTGCCATTCCTGCACCGCACAGCATTGAAATCGACCCGGAGATTGACATTGAAAACATTTCTGCCTCCGGAGTGGTGATTCATGCCGGGTGTAAGATATTCGGCCGGTCGACTTTTATCGGGAAGAATGCGGTAATCGGGTACCAGGGGCCCGTGACCATTGACAGCTGCCAGGTGGGGCCCGGGGTTCGTCTTGAATCGGGTTTTTTCAGTAAGGCCGTTTTTCTCAATCACGCAAAAGCCGGGGCCAACAGTCATTTCCGGGAGGGGACCATTCTCGAGGAGCATGCCGTTACCGGGCACGGTGTGGGGCTCAAGCAGACTATCCTGTTCCCTTTTGTCGCCCTGGGCAGCCTGATCAATTTTTGCGACTGTCTCATGGCCGGCGGCACCGGCCCGAAGGACCACAGCGAGGTGGGCAGCGGATTTATTCATTTTAACTATTCCCCCAATCAGGACAAGGCCACACCGTCGCTCTTCGGTGACGTTCCCCGGGGCGTGATGCTGCGGGAAAAGCCCGTATTCCTGGGAGGGCAGGGCGGGGCCGTGGGGCCGCTGAGCGTGACCTTCGGCAATGTCACGGCCGCCGGCACCATCTGCCGGAAGGATGAAACCGGTACCGGCAAGCTGATCGTAGAGCAGGCGCTCAAAGGCGGCAGCATGCCCTACACGTCCGGGGTGTATCTGAACATCCGGCGGATTGTGGCCAACAATATCAATTACATCGCCAATCTCATCGCCTTGATGCGCTGGTATGAGTATGTGCGGGTCATGTTCACCGATCCGGTGAATTTCCCCGAGGCCCTGGTGAGTGGCGCCATGGAAAAACTGGAAGCCGGGGTGACGGAGCGAATCCGGCAGTTTGAAAGACTGTGTGACAACATGCCCCGGTCCATTGCCATTTACAAGAACAAGAAGGGGGACAGTGCCCTGGCATCTCTTGTGTACCAGAAAGAGGAGTTCTACGAGAAAAAAGATGTCCTGGTGGAACTGCTGCACTACCTGTTGAAGAACGAGGGAGGAGATGAGAGTATTCGGGACGATTTTCTAAGGAGCATGGAACCGGTGCTCTACGATCACGACAGGGAATACATCAAGGTGATGCAGGCCATAGACTATCATGATGCCGCCAACGGCACTGTATGGCTGCGGTCTGTGGTGGACAACGTGGTGGACCGGGCCGGAGACGTGCTGCCCTCTTTTGAGCTCATGGGCAGGTCCGGGGAGCCGGAAGCGTGACGGCGCGGCTTTTTGGCACCGACGGCATTCGAGGCGCTGCCAACTCCTGGCCCATGACACCGGAAACAGCCATGGCCGTGGGCAGGGCCGTGGCCCGGTTCATGACGGCAGACGGTCAATCCCCCCCCCGGATTCTGGTGGGTAAAGACACCCGGCTTTCCGGCGACATGCTGGAAAGCGCCCTGTGCGCTGGTATCTGCGCTTCAGGCGTGGACGCAATCCGCGTGGATGTGCTTCCCACCCCGGCGGTGGCCTACCTTACCGCCATGCTGAAAGCCGGCGCCGGCATCATGGTGTCGGCCTCTCACAACCCCTGGACCGACAACGGCATCAAGATTTTTTCCCACAAAGGGCATAAGCTTTCCCCGGTTCAGGAGGCCGAGCTGGAGGCGTTGATTCTCTCCCCGGAGCCGATGGCGGCCGCCAATCCACCGGTGCCCGGCCGGGTCTTTCATCTCATGGATGCCGAAGAACCTTATGTCGAATGCCTGAGCAACATCACCGCGGTCGGCTCCCTCTCCCTGGTATTAGACTGCGCCAATGGCGCCGCTGCTCGTGTGGCCCCCCGTCTTTTTCCCGATGCCCGCCTGTTGTCTGCTGATCCCGACGGGCGGAACATTAACGAAAACTGCGGTTCCGAGCACACAGAAGCGCTTCGGGCCGAGGTGGTGAAATACCGTGCCGATGCCGGATTTGCCTTTGACGGTGACGCCGACCGGCTGATCGCCGTGGATGAAACCGGGGCGCCGGTCACCGGGGACCGGATTATCGCCATCTGCGCCGGTTTCATGAAATCCGAGAACCTGCTGAAAAACAATACCGTGGTCAGCACCGTCATGAGCAACATCGGCCTGAACCGCGCGCTTCGGGATATGGGGATTTATCACGTGGTCACCGATGTGGGGGACCGCCATGTGACGGCGGCCATGCTGGAAAAGGGCGCCTCCCTGGGTGGCGAGGACTCGGGCCACATCGTTTTTTCTGATTACCAGACAACAGGTGACGGCCTGCTCACGGCCCTGATGCTCTGCCGGATCATGAACCATACCGGCAAGCCCCTGTCGGAGCTGGCCGCGTGCATGGATGTTTTTCCCCAGGTGCTGATCAACGTGAAAGTGGCCCGTAAACCGGACCTCGCCTCGGTGCCTGAGGTATGGCAGGTCGTCAGGGATGTTGAGGCCCGTCTTGGCCGGGAGGGGCGGGTACTGGTCCGTTATTCCGGCACCCAGCCCATGTGCCGGGTCATGGTGGAAGGCCCTTCGGAAGACGAAACCCGGCAATGCGCCGGGCAGATTGCCAAAGCAGTTGTGCAGGCCCTGGGATAAGGGAGGAACCTCTGGTTTTCTGTTGACACGCTTTTTTTGCTGGGATAAGTTGTCGTAACAATGCAGGCTGAAGCCCGCGATCAAATTGCAGCCATAAAACAATTTTCTAACCATTCGCCACGAAGGCATGTGTATCTGAAGATACACGGTTCGTGGCTTTTTTGTTTTCAAAGGAGCGTATCATGAGAAAAAGCGTTACTGCCGTCTGCCTGTCCCTGTTCCTGGTCTCTTTGATCTCAACCCGCGCCGGGGCCCATTTCGGTATGGTGATCCCGTCCGACTCCATGGTGATGCAGGCGGACTCAAGAACCGTCAATCTTGCACTTTCGTTTTCCCACCCCTTTGAGATGATCGGCATGCCTCTGGACAAACCGGCAACGTTTTTCGTGGTGGCCGGCGGCAAGCAGACGGACCTGAAGGAGACCCTCAAAGAGATGAACGTCATGGACCATGCCGCGTGGCAGACTTCCTACGCGGTCAAGTTCCCGGGCCTTTACACCTTCTGCATGGAGCCTGTGCCATACTGGGAGCCCGCTGAAGACTGTTTTATCATCCATTACACCAAAACGGTGGTGGCCGCCTTCGGAGATGATGAGGGGTGGGACGAACCGGTGGGCCTGAAAACAGAGATTGTGCCCCTCTCAAAACCCTTTGGTCTCTATGCAGGCAATGTGTTTCAGGGTATTGTGCAATTGGACGGCAAGCCGGTTCCCTATGCCGAGGTGGAGGTGGAGTATTACAACCGGGATAAAAAGGCCCATGCGCCATCCGACTACATGATTACCCAGACCATCAAGGCCGATGGCGCCGGTATTTTTACCTATGCTGCACCGGCTGCCGGTTGGTGGGGGTTTGCCGCGTTGAACAGCGCCGATTATCAGATGGAACACAAAGGCGAGAAAAAGGATGTGGAGCTGGGCGCGGTACTCTGGGTGGAATTTTCTTCCTGGCAGTAAGCCTGATTTAAAGGAAAGCGGTCGTGCATATTTCTGAAGGTATTTTATCGTGGCCGGTGCTGGCCGGGTGCGGGGCCGTGGCCCTGGCCGGCACTGCCGTGGGAATCCGGAAACTGGACCCTGAAAAGATTCCCCGCACCGGCATGCTGTCGGCGGCCTTTTTCGTGGCATCGCTGATCCATGTGCCGCTGGGGCCTTCCAGTGTTCACCTGATATTAAATGGCATGGTCGGTCTGATCCTGGGGTGGAGTGCCTTTCCCGCCATCTTTGTCGCCATTCTGCTGCAGGCGGTGCTGTTTCAGTACGGGGGCATCACCACGCTGGGGGTCAACACGATGATCATGGCGGTTCCGGCGCTGTTGAGCTATTATCTTTTCCGTCCCTTTGCCGGAAGAGGAGATTCTCTGGTGTTTGCCGGCGCCTTTTTGTGCGGCATGGTTGCGGTGCTGACCGGCGGGTTTCTGGCCGCGGTGGTGCTGATCTGGTCCGAGGAGCGGTTCCTTGAAGTGGCCCTGCTGATTGTTACCGCTCATCTGCCGGTTATGGTGGCGGAAGGCCTGATCACAGGGTTTGCGGTTCTTTTTTTGAAAAAGGTCAAGCCGGACCTGCTTGAATAAAAACAATTCATATCGGAGTCGTTATGAAAAGCGTGATCGGTTTTACGGTTGGAAGGCATGCCGTTTTCGGCATCGTGGCCGGCCTGGTCCTTTGCCTGCTGGGGATGGGGCCGGACCGGGCCCACGCCCATCGTGTGATGGTATTTGCCTGGATCGACGGCAACACCGTCCTGACCCAGAGCAAGTTCCCGGGTGACAGGCCGGTTTCCGTCGGCGACATTATCGTGTCGGACGCCGACGGGAAGCAGTTATTGAAGGGGACAACAGATGAACAGGGTCTGTTTTCCTTCGGCCTGGAGCAGATTCCCGCTCCGGGTCCGGTTACGATTTCACTTGTCGCGGGAATGGGACATCAGGCATCATGGACCCTGACAGAACCAGAAGTAGCACGGGCCATGGGCGCCGAAAAGCCGGAGCCGGATGATTCCCTACCGGTGAAGGAGAAAGCCGACGCCGAATCTGCCGGCACCGTTTCGCCGGCGGCCGCGGCAACCGGTACCCCGGAATCGGTGGTGTCTTCTTCTTCCTGCCTGACCGAAGCCCAGGTGGAGGGGATTGTTGAAAGGTCTCTTGAGCGGAAGCTGTCACCGGCAATGAACATGCTGGTGACCATTCAGGAGTCCATGGCCGTGGGCGTGGACGACGTGGTGGCCGGCATCGGGTATATCCTCGGCCTGGCGGGCATTGCCGCCTATGCCTACAGCCGGGGCAGAAAAGGATAAGAAACGGATGATCAGCGAACCCTTTGCCGCCGGCACCTCCTTTTTCCACCGCATGGAGCCCCGAATCCGCATTGTGTGCGCCCTGGTCTATTCTGTTGCCGTGGCGGTGTGTGTCTCTTTTCCTCCCGTTGTTTTCGCTCTGCTGTTTTCGGCCCTCATGACGGGGGCGGCCCGGCTTAACCCCGGCCTGCTGATTCGACGCGTCGCGGTGGTGAATATTTTTATCCTTTTTTTCTGGCTGGTACTGCCCTTTACCCATGACGGTGATCCGCTTTTTCATGTGGCCGGCCTGGCCGTCACCCGCCAGGGGGTGGCGTTTGCCGCCCTGCTGACCCTCAAATCCAATGCCATCATTCTTGGCATGGTGGCCCTGGTTGCCACCATGTCCTTTGTCACCATGGGCCATGCCCTGGGCCGGCTGGGGCTGCCGGACAAACTGGTGAACCTGCTGCTGATGACCTACCGCTATATATTTGTTATTGAAACGGAGTACGGGCGGATCATTCGGGCCGTTAAAATAAGGGGTTTTATGCCGCGCACCTCCCTGCATGCTTACAAGACCTACGCATATATTGTGGGAATGCTCTTTGTTAAAGCATCGGAAAGGGCCGAGCGGGTGTACGGGGCCATGCAATGCCGGGGGTTTAAGGGGAAATTCTATACACTCAGCCGCCTGCCGTTTTCCCGGGGAAGCTGGGTGTTTGCCGGAGTGATGGGGGGAATAATCGTCTGTATTGCGCTTCTGGAGATCTACGGAAATGGATGAGCATGAGCCACTGATTGAATTTTCAGGTGTCTGTTTTGCCTACCCTGACGGCCACCCGGTTCTCAAGGAGGTGGACTTCACCTTTTCAGCCCGGGACCGCATCGGTTTGCTGGCGCCCAACGGCAGTGGAAAGACCACCCTTTTTCACCTGATCATGGGCCTGATCAAACCCCAGGCCGGCACCATTCGGATTTTCGGCAAACCGGTTCAAAAGGAGCGGGATTTTGTGGCGGTCCGCCGCAGAATCGGGCTGCTGTTTCAGGATTCGGACGATCAGCTCTTCTGCCCCACCGTGCTGGAGGATGTGGCTTTCGGCCCCTTGAACATGGGCCGCTCACGCCGGGAGGCCGCTCAAATTTCCCGTGACATGCTTTTATCCCTGGGACTTGACGGATATGAGGACCGGATCACCTATCAATTGTCCGGCGGCGAGAAACGCCTGGTGGCCCTGGCTGCCGTGCTGGCCATGGAACCCCGCGTATTGCTTCTGGACGAACCCCTTACCGGGCTTGACGAAAAAACACGAGCCGTTATTTATCGTTATCTTCCGGCCTGTGGCCTGCCCTACATGATCATCTCGCACGATCTTGATTTTCTGCTCTCCGCCACAACCACCCTTTATACCCTGGAGTCGGGAAGATTGCTTCCCGATACCCGCATTCATATTCATCGTCATGAACATGCCCATGTGCTGGGGGACCGGCCCCACAAACACACTTAACGGAACCGTACACCATGTTCACTGGTATCACCATCATCAAATGTTGTAAAAAGTGTTGATTTTTGGTTTTTCATATTATATAGCAATCCCTATATATATACTGCCGATGCAATCGGCGGTGGCGTGGGGGGCGCCAAGACAGGAATGTGCTGGCGCAAACAGGAATTTTTTTGTGTAAGGAGGTCGGTTTGGCTGACGGTATTGTAAAGTGGTTTAATGAGAAAAAGGGGTTTGGTTTTATCGAAGTGGACGAAAGCAACGATGTGTTTGTTCACTATTCCGCAATCACAATGCCCGGATTCAAAACGCTTTCTGAAGGGGACAGGGTCTCGTTTGAGATTGAAGACACGGACCGGGGGCCTGCCGCAAAGAACGTTGTAAGGGCTTAAGGGTTTCATGGTATTCACTGAAACGGGTAAAGGGCGTTTCATTTTTCAGTAAATGGGATGCCCTTTTCTGTTTCAGGCAAAAGAGATATCCTTATCGCTACCGATTTCTATTACTGGTGACCGCGTTAAACAGACACCAGGGTGGGGTGGTGGCGTGTATCTATTTCTCCTAGAACAGGGGGGCCGATGAAAAAATGTATCGTAGCGCTGCTGGTCATTGCCCTGGCGGTGGTTATCTGTGCTTGCGCGGCCAGGGAACCGGCGCCGGCGCCTGTCAGCACCAACCATTTGAAGATGGCGTTCGTCTATGTTCCACCGGGCAGCTTTGTCATGGGCAGCCCGGCAAAGGAACCCGGTCGCTTTAAGGACGAGACCCTTCACAAGGTGGTGCTGACCCAGGGATTTTACATCCAGACCACGGAGGTGACCCAGGGCCAGTGGGAGGCGGTGATGCAGAGCAACCCTTCCGGCTTTAAAGCATGCGGCTATGACTGCCCGGTGGAAAACGTATCGTGGAACGATGTACAGGAGTTTATTCGCCGGCTGAACAAAATAGAGGGGGCGGATCGCTACCGGCTGCCGACGGAGGCGGAGTGGGAGTATGTCGTCCGCCTGGGCACCGAAGAGAACATTATCAAGGGCGTGGTAAAAGGGGTGGTCAATATTGTCGGTTCGATTCTTTTCTCCTCCGGCGAGTGCCTCTCAACGGAGGAGGCCAACTATAACGGGAATTTTCCCCTTGACAACTGTCCCACCGGAGAGTTCCGTAACACCACCCTGCCGGTGGCCAGCTTTTCGCCCAACAAGCTGGGTATTCACGACCTGCATGGAAACGTATATGAGTGGTGCCAGGATCTGTACGGCCCCTATCCGGACTACAAGGTGATTGATCCTCAGGGACCGGCCACCGTCAAAACAGATGCTTACAGGGTCTATCGCGGAGGCAGCTGGTATTCCAGCGCCCGTTACTGCCGGGCCGCCTACCGGGGAAAAGAGGCCCCTGATTTTAAATATTCCAATATCGGGTTTCGGCTGGTAAAAAATCCTTGACCCGTCTCTTGATGCGTGGAAACATCAAATCCTTACATACAACAAGGAGAATGACATGCCTTTAAAACATTCCGCTTTTGTCAGGGGAGCGGCGGTTGTTTTCGCAACCGTGCTGGCGGTATGGCTGCTGGCTGCCTGTGCCCCGTGGTATCGCGCGTATGACATTGCGTCGGACGAGGATTTGACAAAGATTTCCGCCATTCCAGAGCTTCAAAAAGCGTTGAAGGACAGCAAGCCCGATGTTCGGGTCATGGCGGCACAGACCCTCGGAAGAATCGGTCCCAATGCCAGGAGCGCGCTTCCCGACCTGGTGGATGTGCTGGATGATGACAGGTATGAGGTCCGGGCCGCAGGGGCCGATGCCATTGAGAAAATTATCGGTCCTGATCCGGGAGAGGAAGACAGGGACCTGATGGTGCGGGTCCATATCAATCGCCTGGAGTCAAAAGACTGGATAGCCCGCCTGAATGCCGCCAATCATCTGGCGGAAATGGGACCGGAAGGGGCCGATGCAGTGCCGGCCCTGGTCTCCGCCCTGCTGGATAAGTCGGACTGGAACTCCCGTTACAATGAAGTGCGGCGGGCCGCCGCCCATGCCCTTGGCGAAATGCGGTTTGCGGCCAGGGCCGCCAATCCAGCCCTTATTGAGGCTTCCCGGTTCCATGACTATGATGTCCGCCTGGAGGCGGTAAAGGCCCTGGGGAAGATCGGTCCCAAGAACGATACCTCGGTGATTGAGGCATTGAAAGCTTCCCTGAAGGACCCCGATTTTGACGTGCGGCGTGAGGCGGCCAACTCCCTGGGCGGGTTCGAAGTTTACGCGGACAGCACCGTCCCCAACCTGGTCAAGGCCCTTTCCGACCGGGATTTTGATGTTCGGCGTGAGGCGGCCCATTCTCTGGGCCGCATCGGCCCCAAGACCGACGGGACAGTGGATGCCCTTGTGATACTTCTGGATGATGAATACGCCGATGTGCGCAAGGCGGCAACAGAGGCCCTGGGCAATGTTTCCCCCGACTACCGGGAAAAGGTGCTGCCCGGGATTCTTTCGCGGCTGGACGATATAAACGAGGAGGTTCGCCTGGCGGCGGTGAATACCATTGCCAAGTTTCGCATCGGCAACGAGCCGGTGTTCCAGGCCCTGGAACGGTCAGCCCACGAGGACCAGTCTTTTAAAGTAAAAAAATCAGCCCTTGAGACACTTTACGTATTAAAGGGCCTGGACGCCGGTACTGCAGTGGCCGGACTTCGGACCCGTCCGGCAGGTCCTGCTTCGGTGGCGGTTGAAGCCCCGGTTATCCTGCAAAAGACACCGGCAAAAATCCGATCCACCGTGGATGTGCTTAACATCCGGTCCATGCCCAGCGTTAACAGCCAGCGGATTGGCAAGCTTTATCCCAACGAAACCCCGCTCTTGCTTGAAACCATGCCCGACTGGCTCAAGATCAAAAAGCCGGACGGCACCACCGGGTATGTTTTCAGGGAGTACGCCGAGGTGGTGTCGATGGCGGGAGCTGCGCCGGCTACAATGGAGACCGGCACTATGAAGACCGCAGCCGCGGCTGCGGCTGGTGCCGCTGTGACGGTGCCGGCAGCAGTAACGCCCCCGTCTGCGATGATGATCCGTTCCACCGCGGATGTCCTTAACATTCGGTCTGTTCCGGACCTGAAGGGCCGTCGCGTTGGAAAGCTTGTGTTAAATGAAGAGGCCAAAGTCCTGGAATCGGACGGCGACTGGCTGAAGATCAGAAAACCGGACGGCACCACCGGTTATGTGTTCAGGGAGTACACCGAGGTGGTGGCAAAGGCCGGAGATGCGCCGGCGGCAATGAAGGCCGCAGCCGCAGCCGCTGCCGGTACCGCTATGACGGCGCCGGCAACGATGATCCGTTCCACCGCGGATGTCCTTAACATTCGGTCTGTTCCGGACCTGAAGGGCCGTCGTGTTGGAAAGCTTTTCTTAAATGAAGAGGCCGATGTCCTGGAATCGGACGGCGACTGGCTCAAGATCAGAAAACCGGACGGCACCACCGGTTATGTGTTCAGGGAGTACACCGAGGTGGTGTCCGGTACAACGGCAGCCCCAGAACCTTCGCCGGTAACAGTGGTAAAGCCTCAGGCTCCGGAAACCCTTCCGGCTGTAACGCCGCCGGCGCCGGTGGAAACGGCGGCCGTGCCGTCGGTGCCAAAGGTCCGTTCAATCGTGGAGTCCCTGGATATCCGGTCCGAGCCCTATGGTGATGAGCAGGTGGGCCAGCTGGCGCAGGGAGAAGAAGTGGAGGTGCTCGACACCCTTGCCGAGTGGGTTAAAATCAAAAAAGCAGACGGCACCACTGGGTATGTGTTCAAGGAATACACCTCGCTTGTCAATAATTAGTCCTGCTTCACAGGCATCGGCGCCCGGCCCGTACCATCGGCCGGGCGCCGTCTTTCACCAGCTTTCACAGGTTTGTTTTGTCCGTCCGGCTGTCCGGCGTTCCCATACCTTAATTTTCGCCGGTGCCCATGCGTGACGGCCTTTATCCAAATGAGGATGCATGGGTAACATCAAGCTGCTGGAAAACACCGTGCAGACCTATGCGTGGGGCTCCCGCACCGCCATTGCCGATCTGCTTGGCAAACCCTCCCCGTCAGCCCGTCCATGGGCCGAGTTGTGGATGGGGGCGCATCCCAGTGCCCCGTCCAAAGTTCAGGAGAAGGAGGGGGGCGTTACCCTGATTGATTTTATCGCCCGGCATCCTGAACAAACGCTTGGTCCGGATGCCGCCCGGATGTTCGGCAACCAACTGCCCTTTCTGTTCAAGGTGCTGGCCGCGGAAACCCCGCTTTCCATTCAGGCCCATCCCGACAAGGTTCAGGCCGAACAGGGGTTTGAACGGGAAAACCAGGCCGGCATTCCCCTGAATACCCCCCATCGAAACTATCGGGATGCCAACCACAAGCCCGAGTGTCTCTGCGCGCTTGCCCCTTTTACCGCATTGTGCGGTTTTCGACCTGTTTCCGATATTCTAGAGCTTTTTTTTCTGCTGCTGCCGGAAAACGAAATCGTCCGGCTGACCCCGGACCTTGCCAACCGGTCGGCACCTGAAGGGTTACGGTTGTTCTTCACTCAACTGCTTGAACTGCCCGCGGACCGGAAAGCGGCAGTACTGGGCTGTGCCGTGAATCACGCGGAAAACCTTCTTGACCGGGATCCCGCGTTCCAGTGGATCGTGCGTTTAAACCGGATATATCCAGGTGATATCGGCGTCCTTGCTCCCGCGCTGCTGAACCTGGTGACCCTGGAGCCGGGTCAGGCTCTCTTTCTCCCGGCAAAAACCCTTCATGCCTACCTTCATGGAACCGGCCTGGAGGTGATGGCCAGTTCGGATAATGTCCTGCGGGGCGGGTTGACCGCCAAGCATGTGGACAGTGCTGAGCTGGTCCGGATTCTCTCTTTTGAACCGATGACCCCGCAGGGGGTGATACCTGTTGCGGTCAGCGATTGTGAGGTTTTGTATCCTGTGCCGTCCCGTGAATTCGGCCTGTCCGTGATCGATGCCGGGAAAGGTCCCTGCCTGGCTGAAAGTCATGGCAGTGCGGAAATCATACTGTGTGTCGGTGGAACAGCGGTCGTTACAGAAGAAAGAACCGGTGACGTCATCACCCTGCAAAGCGGTGCCTCCGCCTTTGTGCCCGCTTGTACCGGCCGGTATAAAATCACCGGCGACAGCCGGATTTTCAGGGCCTTTATCCCGGCCTGACACGGCCGATGTCATATGCAGCCGGCTGTAATTAAACGACTATCACATGAATCTCCCGCTTTCTTGTTGACACCGCCGCGCGCGTTCCTTACAGTGCAGGTCTTGTGTGTCGCTGTATGGACGCTTTAAGTTCCCGGAGTGGTAATGAAAAAAACAGGTTTTCGGCAGTTGGTTTTCGGGCTGGTTCTGAGTTTTTGGCTTCTGGGACCGGCCCATGCCGGGTGGATTGCCGCGGGCAGCCACAAGGCCGGGCCACCGGCCCTTGAAACTGTCCGGTCAGATTCTTCCGGAATGGTGATCGATCTTGATATTCCCGGTCTCCATATAACGGAAACCCTGCGCGACGGCATGGTGTACCACGGCATATCAGTGCCGGGCGGGGGCCGTCTTTCCGGTATCGGCAAACCGTCCCTGCCTTTTGTCAGCCGGTATGTGGCGGTGCCGCAAGGCGCAACCGCTTCTGTCAGGGTGATGGATGCCCGGTTTGAGGAGATGACCGGGTATAACGTGGTTCCGGCCCAGGCCCCACTGCCGGAAAGCAACACCGCAAAGGGCCCCCCTTTTGAAAAGGACCGGGTCGCCTACGGAGAAAACGGGTTTTTCCCACGGCAGGTGGCTCAACTGGAGGGGCCTGTCTCCATTCGGGGGTGTGAAACATCCCTGCTGCAGCTCTTCCCTGTGCAGTTCAATCCGGTCTCCCAAACCCTGAGGGTCTATTCCCGCATCACCGTTCAGTTGACTTTTGACGGGGGAACCCGTCGCTTTATCGACCGGCGGAAGCACTCCCGGTCCCTGGCCCCGGTTTTTGAGGGCCTGTTTTTAAATGCCCCCCTGGAGATGGACAGCCCACCCCTCACAAAAGCCGATGACCGGTCAGTAACCGCCAAAAGCGCCACCGACGATGCCGCGCTTCTGTTGATTATCTCTCCGCCGGAACTGGTCGCCGCAGCCGACCGGCTGGCCAACTGGAAACGGGCCCAGGGTATTTTGACCGAGGTGCGGACCACCGGCCAGACCGGGACCACCGCAGCAGAAATACAGGCGTTTATTCAGGATGCCTACGATACATGGTCCATACCCCCCTCTTATGTGCTGCTGGTCGGGGATGTGGAGTTCATTCCCACTCACCGGGGGGATGGGTGCGGCACCGATCTGTATTATGCCACGGTGGACGGGGACGACTATTTTCCGGATTTGAGCCTGGGCCGGCTCTCCGTGGACACACTGGATCAGGCCATCAAGCGGGTTGAGGATATTATCCGGTATGAACTTTCTCCGCCTGCCGGGGAGGGGTTTTATCAGAACGCGGCCATTGTGGCCTATTTCCAGGATACCAGCCCTCCTTACAATTATGCGGACCGCCGGTTTCTCCAGTCCGCCGAGGATATGGCCCTCTTTTTTTCTGACCCGGCCTACCTGAACGCCTACGATGTGGATCGGATTTACTATACCGGATACCGATCTCCCCAGAACTGGAATAACGATTCCTGGAATTTCGGCACTACGGGCGTGCTTTCCGGCGGCCCCGGCGATTCGATACCGTTCTATCTGTTGGAGAGCAACGGCTTTGCCTGGGACGGCGATGCCGTTGACATATCAACGGCCGTAAACGCGGGCCGTTTTCTGGTAACCTACAGGGGTCATGGCCAGACCAGCCGGTGGGACAGTGTCACCTATACCACCTCCGATGTTTCCGGCCTGCTAAATCAGGACCTGCTGCCCGTGGTATTCAGCGTCACCTGCCTGTCCGGCAAGTTTGACATGGAAAGTGTGGGTAACAACACCCCCTGTTTTTCCGAATCATGGGAGCGCAACCCGGACGGCGGGGCCGTCGGTGTTGTGGCCGCCTCTGAAACCACCTACAGCGGCCACAACGACCGCCTGTTCTGGGGGTGGATGGAGGCACTGTGGCCCAACTTTCCGGAGGACTACCATCCTTCAGACACGCCGTTTGACCAGCCTGCATGGGAAATGGGCCCGGTGTTCAACTACGGCAAATACTACTATGCCACCTGGTATGAAGAAGAACGTTACCGAAAACTGGAGTTTGAGCGCTTTCACTGGTTCGGCGACCCCACCATGCGGCTCTGGACAGGGGTTCCTCAGGATTTGACGGTTTCCGATTATGCCATTGACGCCGGGTCTGGGGGCCTGGAGATCACCCTGGGCCAGGCCGGAGCCGTGATCTGCGTTTCGCGGGACGGCGTTATCCTGGGCAAGGGCGTCTCTTCCGGCGGCACTGATCTTGTGGCCTGTGCCCCGCCCCTGGCAGCCGATGATGCCATCCTTGTGGTTGTTACCAAACCGAATTTCCGGCCCTTTGTGGCTGTGACCGAAGAAGACGCGGATGCGCTGCCCACGCTGCTGGAAATCCTCACCGGCACCAGCCCCCATGACGGAGACACCGATGACGATGGCATTGCCGACGATGTGGAGGATGGCAATTTAAACGGCCTGGTGGATGAAGATGAGACCGACCCCCGGAACATCGACACCGACGGCGACGGGATCCAGGACGGCACGGAGAAGGGGAAAACCTTGGCTAATATTCCCGATGATACAAACAGGGATGTATTTGTGCCTGACCTTGACGACACCACCACCACCGATCCGCTCAATTCTGACACCGACGGAGACTGCGCGTTCGACGGCCAGGAAGATGCCAACGCCAACGGCCGGTTGGACGATGATGAAACCGATCCGAATGTTTACGATAACCTGGCTCCGCCGGTGGCCAATGCCGGTGCCGCTCAGTCCGTTCGGGAGGGGACAACCGTCCGGCTGGACGGGGCCGGCTCATACGATGCCTGTCAGACGCTGCTCTCTTTTTTCTGGGAGCAGGTGTCCGGGCCGTCAGTAACCCTTTCCGACTCCGCAACGTCCCGTCCCACCTTTACCGCGCCGACGGTTGGTTCAGCCGGGACTGCGCTGGTGTTCCGTCTGACCGTGGATGATGGTGATTTTTTCGATACCGATACCTGCCAGGTAACGGTTACCGACACACCGCCGCCGTCTGAGGATGATGACGACAGCGATGACGATGATGATAATGATGATAGCGATCCGCCCCCCGCGGAGGGCGGTGGGGGTGGTGGCTGTTTTGTCGAAACCGTGCTGTCGTTGAAGTAAAAAGAGCGTCATTGCCAGCGAAACGAAGCAATCCTGTCCATATGCGAAGGAGATTGCTTTGCCGCTTCCACCGTCGCCAAAGGCCATGGCGGACAGGTTGCTCCTTGCAGTCACGAATGAGACAAACCGGCCAATAACGGGCAGGGTGAACCCTGCGCACTCATTAAATTGGAGAAGATCCTAATATGTGAACTTACCGTTTTCGTAAATCGTTGTTTTCTCCCCGTTTTCAAGCACGGCAGTCACCCGCTTTTTTTCCGTGTTCACGATGTCCCAGTGAATGGCCGAATCATTGAACCCCAGTTGTTGCTTCATTGTTTTGGTCAGGGCCGCCGGGTTGCCGGCAAAGGTGTCGGCATAGGAGGCTCCCAGGGCCACGTGGCAGTTGCCGTTGGCCCCGCCGAAGTTTTCGTCAAACAGGGTGTTGGCCATAAACTTATCGATTCGCGAGAACCGTTTGTCCGTGAGGGAAAACTCGCCCAGCCGGGCCGCGCCCGGGTCCGTGGAAAGGTACTTGCGCGCAAATGCCTGGCCCGCCCTGGCCGTCACCTTGACGGCCTTCCCATCCTTGAACTCCACCCGCATGTCGCGCACCGGGTTGCCGTTGCGAAAAGAGGGCATGTCCGCGAAATAGACCCCCCGGGAGCCCCGCCAGTCCGGCGACAGGAAAATTTCAAAGCTGGGAATGTTGTGGCCGGAGATGCCCACCCACTTTCTTTTTTTGCCGGGCGTGATCTCCAGGTCGGTGTGTTCGGACGCGATGTGCAGCACCTTTATTTCCATGCTGTTGAGCCATTTTTTAATGGCCGCTGCTTTTTGAAAGATCGTCTCCCAGTGGGCCGTGGGGTCTTTTTTGTCCAGAAAACAGGCCTTCACGATCTGCCGGGTATAGTCCTCCAGTGAAAGGCCGGCATGCCGGGCCAGTTCTGCAGTCGGGCAGAGGCAGAGGGTCCACGCAAAATCGCCGTTGCTTTCCCGTTTGTCGAGAATGTCGCGAAGGGGTTTGCGGGCCGCGGCCGCCTTGCCGATCTTCATCGGGTCGATTGTGCTCAGATGGGTCAGGGAGTCAGGCGCAAGCAGGCTGATGTTGCCGTTGACGTTTTTTATCAGCTCCCGGTCCCCGGGGGCCAGGAAGACCAGTTGCTCGGCGTCGGCGCACCGGTAGAAGGTCTCTTCCATCACCGCGGTCTGGCCGGCCCGCAATACCACCTGCCGGCCCGCTGCCAGCAGTTTTTCATAGAGGACTTCAGCCAGGGCCGTGGCCGGCATGTCGTATCGGATCACCACGATATCATGCTTTTTAAAAGGAACGGACCGTGCCTTTGACATTCCCCAGACCAGCACGTCCGCGTATCTTGAAAGCTGTTTTTTCGTCAGCATGGCGTCGGCCTCCTTTTTTCTGTCACTTCCCACGAGTTGACAACCCGTGGATAAATTTATATAGTCCGATCAATACAGCCGCCGGGCGGCTGCTGCTTTATACCAGAAAACAGGGCCAGCGGCAAACACCGATGACGACCGTCATTGGAAAAAACAAACAGCGGCTGTCACCGTGAATGGAAAACCAATTGACCAAGGAGGGGAGCATGACCGGCACTCTCAACAACAACGGCAGGACCATTCTTTTTGTGACCGCGGCATGCGCGGTTTTTATTATTGTCGTCCTCGTTATCCTGTCGGTGGCCGGGCGTTCGTCCGTGTCTACCCAGGAATTTGCCGCGATGCAGCAGCGCGTCCAGGCCCTGGAAGCGGAAACCAACCGCCTGGCCATTGCCCTGGAGACAATGGATGCGCTTGCCCGGCAGGTCGATGCGTTTGATCAGATTATCAAGGAATCGGCAAAGCGGGAAACCGATCTGCTGTTCAGAGTCAGCGACCTTGAGGCAAAGGCGGGCATTTCAAGAGCACCGGCAACCGAGACCCCGGAGGAGGCTCCCGTTCCTCAAGCCGCTCCTCAGGCCGATCCTGAGACCGCCCCCCCGGCCACCGTATCCGACATGCCGGCCAAACCCGAATCACCTGCCGTCCAGCCGGCTTCAGCAACCCCCGATGGATATTACACAGTGGTCAAGGGCGATACCACCTACAGCATCAGCCGTAAGTTTGGTCTCACCGTGGACCAGCTCCTGGAGATGAACAACCTGAAATCCACAGACATCTTTCCGGGCCAGACGCTTAAAGTGAAGCCGTAGAGGGACAATCCTGTTATCCTGAAACAACAAAGGGCACGAAGCCGGTCTTGGGAGCCGTTCTTTGTGCCCTACCTATTTCTGGGGGCCTGATAACTCAAGGCGCCATGTTACTGCTGCCGCAACCATTCCGCCAGGCGTTCCAGCCCCTCTTCAACAGTGATCCCTGGACTGTACCCCAGGTCTTTTTTGGCAGCGCGAATGTCAAACCAGTGGGCCGTGGCCAGTTCCTTTGCCACAAACCGGGTCATGGGTGGTTCCGCCTGAATGTCCAGCGTTTTATAACCCGCTTCCAGCAGTGCGCCTACGCACCATACCACGCCAGCCGGCAGGGTTTTTGTCACCGGCGGCAGGCCGGCGGCCGCAAGTATGCCGTTGAGCATCTCGTACATGGGGATGGGCTGGTCCTGGCTGATAAAATAGACCCTTCCCGACAGGCCGGGGTTTTCAGCCAGACGGTCCGCGGCCAGCACATGGGCGTTGGCCGCGTCATCAATATAGATCGTGTCCACCAGGTTGTCCCGGCTCCCCACTTTGACCAGTTTTTTGGCCCGGGCAATGACCCGGGGTACCAAATGGGGGTCACCCGGCCCCCAGATCAGGTGGGGCCGCAGCACCACGGCACAAATGGCGCCGGCCTTGGCCTCGGCCCGGACCAGCTGCTCGGCTTCGGCCTTGGTCTTTGTGTAGTGGGTGGCAAACCTTGATGGATAGGGGTACGACTCATTGATGCCTTCCATGTCGGTGCCGTCAAAAATCACGCTGGGCGAGCTGGTGTGCACCAGCACCGGCACCTGGTGTTTTTTGCAGGCCGCCACCACGTTTTTCGTGCCCAGTACATTGGGCCGGTAGTAGTCGTCAAATTTTCCCCAGACGCCGGGCTTGGCCGCGGTGTGAATCACCACGTCCATGCCGTTGCAGGCGGCTTCAACCGGCCCGGGTGTTGAAAGGTCGGCCTGAATCTGCTTTACGCCCAGGGCCGACAGCTCCGGATAGAGAGACCGGGAGATCGTGGTCACCCGGTCCCCCCGGGCGGTCAGCTGCCGCACAATGGCTGATCCCAGAAAACCGCCGCCGCCGGTTACAAGAATATTTTTTGCCATTTTCATCCCCGCTTTTTTGGAGAAGGACGCGGTTTTGTTTTTATCTTTTTCGCGGCCCACACCGCCAGCTTTTCCCTGAAGATTTTCGAGTTGTGCCGGATATCCACGGGAAAGTTGTCGTGAAACAGGACGGTCTTGATGGACTTTGTCAGTTCATGGGTCCGGGCAAGGTCTAACAGTTCAGATGCCAGCTCTTTTTTTCGAATCCGTTTTTCCTTGATCACCTCGATACAGATCACCGGTGTCTGACCTCCCGCCGGGCCCACACCCACCAGGGCGCTTCTGGCCACATGGGGATGGTTGTTGAAGATGGCCTCGCAGGGGACGGTGAACAGGGTCCGGTCCGCACACTCCACCCGGTGGCTCTTCCTGCCGCAGAACCAGAACCGGCCGTGGTTGTCCATCCATGCCAGGTCTCCCATGCGGTGCCAGAAACCGTCCCCGTCGGGTATCTTGGCCCCTGCCGTGTCTTTCGGCCGGTTGTAGTAAGAACGGGTGACCAGGTCTGCCTTGACCACAAACTCTCCCACATCACCGGGGGCCACCAGCAGGTCGTCGGACCACGCCTCAATGGGCCTGTCTGAAATAGTGATCAGCTCTACCTCAATGCCTTCCAGGGGCCGGCCCACGCAGTTGCCGAACCCCTGCTCGCTCATCTGCTTGGTCTCGGTCAGGATCTCCCGGCTGCCGATGGAGATGATGGGCACCGCCTCGGACGCGCCGTAGGGCGTGTGCACTTCGGCCTCATCGGTCAGGGCCGACGCGAACTGCTCGATGTTGGACGGGTGAACCGGGGCGCCGGCCGACACCACCCGCCGCAGCGACGGCAGGACAATGTTGCGTTTCTTGCAGTAACCGCCCACCCGGTTGAGCAGGGCAGGGGAGGCAAACATGTTGGTCACCCCGTGGTTGGCAATGCCCTCGAGAATGCGTTCCGGGTTGACAAAGGCCGGCTTGGTGGGATCCATGTCCGGAATCACGGCGGTCATGCCCAGGGCCGGGTCAAACAGGGCAAACAGCGGGAATGTGGGCAGGTCGGTCTCGTCGGAACCGATTTGGAAATGGTCCTGAATATGCTGAATCTGGGCGTCAAAATTGCCGTGGGTGTAGACCACGCCCTTGGCCGGGCCGGTGCTGCCCGTTGTAAACAGAATGGCCGCGGTTTCATCTGACAGGGTTTCGGCTGTTTTATAATCCTCTGTGCCCGATGCGCGGATTCGGTCCAGGGTGTGGCCGCCCCAGAACCAGCGATTTCCCACGGTGACCCATGTTTCAACGGTTTTGAAGAATTTCGGGTAGATTTTTCTCACCACATGGGCCAGGGGAATGCCGATAAAGGCCTGGGGATCGGTTTCAGCAAAACAGCTCACCATGCGCTTTACCCCCATGCCCGGGTCCACCACCACCGGCACGATGCCGGCCTTGAACAGGGCAAAGACCAGGGAAAAAAAGTCCAGGCTGGGCCGTACCATGAGAATGGTGCGGGTGCCCCGGCGAATACCGGCCTTTTCCAGGCCCGAGGCCAGGCGGCTGGAGTCGGCGTCCAACTGGGCAAAGGTGAAGTGGGCATAGGTGACCCGTCCGGCCCGGTCCCGTCCCTGGGGCGCGATCACCGCTTTTTTGTAGGGATGCTGCCGGGCCATTTGCGTCATGCGGGCCGCAATATTGATCACCGGGTTGTGGTTTTCTGGTGCCATGGTTTTTATTTTTGTCCGCCTGTTTTTGTCACGGATGTTTTTTCAAAAAGGCTTTGATCCGGTCGCCTACTTGCTCAGGTTCATCTTCCAGCAGGTAGTGGCCCGCTGTTTCAAACCCATGGCTTTCGGCATGGGGAAAGCGGCGCTGCCACTCGGCAAAATAGTCGGTGTCAAACACAAAATCGTGCAGGCCCCAGCAGATCAGCATGGGAAAGCCGGAGAGCTTGTAGAGGTTGTCGTCCAGAAACCGGCCCATTTCATAGCTGGGGTCTTTTTCGGACAGGGCGATGTCCTGAACAAATTTCAGCGTGGCGATCCGGTTGGCCCAGCTGTTGTAAGGGGCGATCAGCCCGGCCTTTACGTCCGGGGGCAGCTTTTTTTTCGGCGCCATGTAAAGGGCGGCCCGGGCAAAGAGGTTTGCGCCCAGCACCGCGGGAACGGCAAACGGCGCGATGTGTCGCAGGACGCGCAGCCGGGCCGGAATGGGTTTCCCCGAAATTTTTAAAAACGCCGCCGTGTTGGTGATCACCACCCGCTTGATCTTTTCAAGGTTTCGAAGGGCAAAGGCGCACCCGATAAACCCGCCCCAGTCGTGCACGATCAGGGTGATGCCGTCAAGGTTCAGGTGGTTGACAAGGGTTTCAATGTCGTTTACCCGGTCTTTGAGCCGGTATCCGTATTGGTCGGCCGGCGGCTTGTCCGACAGGCCGCACCCGATATGGTCCGGGCACACCACCCGGAAATCCGGGGAAAAGCGTTTGACCAGTTCCCGGTAATAAAAGGACCAGGTGGGGTTGCCGTGAAGCATGAGCAGGGGTTCTCCCGCGCCTTCGTCCAGGTAGTGACAGTTCCATCCGTTGATCTCCACAAAGTGGGAATCAAAGGGATAGAGATGGGCAAAGGGAGTTTTGTCTACAGGCGTCGCCATTACCATTCCACCCCCAGCATGAGGCAGTTCAGGCCGCTGCCGATGCCCAGAAAGCCCACCAGGTCGCCGGACTCCAGAAACCCCCGCTCGTCGGCAATGGCCGCGGTCATGGGCAGAGAGACCGTGCCCATGTTGGCCAGGTAGGGATAGGTGGGAAAATCCTTTTCCGGCGCCACACCGATGGCCTTTAAAATGGACCGCTGGTTGGCCTCGCCCACCTGGTGGCAGATCACCTTGTCCGGCTTGTCGTCTGAAAACCCGAGTTCCTGCCGGAAGGCCGCAAAGGTTTCGGTGCCAAGGACCACGCCGTTTTTCAGCACGCCCACGGCATCGGTTTCCATTTTATAAAACTGGCTGGCGGCCCCGGTGTCCGGCCCCCAGATGCAGAGGCGGTGATGCTGGGATGCGTTGCGCACCACCCCGCCCAGCAGGCGGTGGCGCCGGTATTCGGCCGCCGGGGCCTGGCTGCCGGTCATGGTCAGGGCCACGGCACCGGACCCGCCGGTGAGCACGGCCATGGATCGTTTGAAGGATTCCATGTCGCACTCCTGGTTCATCCGGTCGATGGTCAGGTCCACGATCTGGCGGGCCGACTCGCAGGAGACCACCATGCCGGCCCGAATCTGGCCCAGCTCAATAGCATTGGCCACTTCAAGCATACCGGTCATTACGCCCAGGCAGGCATTGGAGATGTCGTAGATAATGGTACGGCTGTCCAAACCCAGACCGTCTGCCACGGCGCAGGCCGTGGCCGGCTCCAGGTTATCCCGGCACACCCCGCAGTAGACGATCATGCCGATATCCGAAGGCGAAAGGCAGGAGGCGGCCAGGGCTTTTTTACCGGCCTTGAGGGCCCCGGTGTACATGGGTTCACCCGAATCCCAGAACCGGCGTTCCCGAATCCCGGTCAGGGCCTGAAGCTGGCCTTTGCGCAGGTTGAGCCGGGTATAAAGCGGGGCCAGCCGCTCTTCCAGCTCTTCTGAGGTGATCACGTTGGGCGCCAGTTCGTAACCAAAGGCGTCGATATGGACAGTCTGGTAGCGCATCGTGTGGTCACGTCTCCTTTGTATGCGTCGGTTCCGGGTAAAAACAAGCGCAGGCCGCCTTTACGAAAGGCGGCCGTCTGGAAAACCTATAATTTATCGGGCATGGTTGTCAAGGGAAGTGTCAGCCGGCAGTGCCTGTTGTTTCTCCCTGGAAAGGCGCTCCAGCACCACCACCAGGGCAAAACCGGTTGCGGCCAGCAGCAGGGCCACGGCCAGGTCCCGGTCGGCCTGGGGCAGCACGTTTATTTCCCGCAGCACGTGAACCTTGTCCCGCAGCACCATCACCTCCAGGGGCTCTTTCCAGGGCCATATTTTTTTCATGGAACCGGCCATCAGGCCGGTGAGAAAGGCCATGGTGACATTGTGCCACCGGGTCAGCAGAAAGTTGAGTACCCGGGAAAAAGAGAGAATGCCGGCCACGCACCCCGCGCAGAACACCGTGATGATCAGCATGTTTTCCGGCAGCACCGGGTTTTTGAGGGCCCCGGTGATAAAGGCGTATTTTCCCAGGATCAGTAGGATAAAGGCGCCGCTGATGCCCGGCAGAATCATGGCGCAGATGGCGATAAACCCGGAAAGAAAAATAAACCACAACGCCTCGGGTGTGGAGACCGGCACCAGGCTGACAATGATCCAGGCGGCGGCAACGCCCATGGCGCAGGCAACCCCTTCGCCGGCCCGCCATTGGGGGACCTTCCTGCCCACCACCAGGATGGAGGCGGCGATCAGGCCGAAAAACAGGCTCCAGGTAAATACCGGCTGGTGTACCAGCAGATAGTGCATCAGCCGTGCGATGCTTACAATAGCCGTGGCAATGCCGGCCAGCAACACCACCAGGAACCGGGCGTGCATGCCGGACAGGGCGTCTTTCAGGTCAAGGGCCAGCAGGCGCCGGGCCGCGCGCACATCGATGGATTTTATGGCGGCCAGCAGTTTTTCGTAGATGCCGGTGATCAGGGCAATGGTGCCGCCGGACACGCCCGGCACCACGTCGGCCGCGCCCATGCACAGGCCTTTTAAATAGAGAACAGCCGCCTGGCGGGGGGTGTCCGGGCCGGGGCTGCTGAAGAATGCCGCCTTCCATGTGGGGATCGTTTTACGCTGCATCAGGATTCTACCTTTTTGGGTGGCGGGTTGTTGTATGTGTGGTGAAAACCGGGGTCATGCCGGGTGTGGTTCTTCGGTTGCGGGCGGGTTCTTTTCTTTCATGTACCGGAACCACGTTTTTAACACGGCATGAACAAGGGTGGCCAGGGGAATGGCAAAGAACAGGCCCCACATGCCCCAGATGCCGCCGAATACCAGCAGGGCCACGATAATGGCCACCGGGTGCAGGTCCACCACCTCGGAGAGCAGGAGCGGGGCCAGCAGGTTGCCGTCCAGGGCCTGAAGGATGAGATAGCCCACCACGATCCAGGTAAAGCTGGGGGAAAGCCCCCACTGGAAAAAGGCCACCAGGGCCACGGGAAAGAACATCAGGGTGGCGCCGATGTAGGGCGCCAGAACGGAAAGGCCCACGGCCAGAGAGATCAGAACGGCAAACTTCAGCCCCAGGGCCGCGAACAGGGCATAAGCGGCGGTCCAGACAATCAGGATCTCCCATATCTTGCCGCGCACGTAATTGGCGATCTGCTGGTTGACTTCGTGCCACACTTCGGCGGCCAGGCGGGTGTTTTTCGGCAGAAACAGCTTGAGCCAGCCCAGGATTTTGGTTTTATCTTTTAAAAAAAAGAAGATCAGCAGCGGCACCAGGATCAGGTAAACCACCACCGTGATAAGCCCTCGAACCGACGCGATGGAGATGGAGACCAGGTGCTGACCCCACTGGGTGATCTCGAATTTTAAGAAACTGATAAACTGGGAGATCTGCTCCTGGGCGATGAGTTCCGGATACCGCTCCGGAAGCCGCATGAGCTGCTTCTGGCCGTTGGCCATAAGGGCCGGCAGTTCCTGGAACATCTCGGCGATCTGCCGGGAGAGCAGGGGCAGAAAAAAGACGATCACCGCCACCATGCCGGCCAGAAAAAGGGTAAAAACCGTTACCAGGGCGATCATTCGGGAGACCTTCAGCCGCTCCAGCACGTTGATCAGGCCTTCGAGCAGGTAGGCAATGACAATTGCCGCAATCACCGGGGCCAGCATATCGCCCATGGTGAGCACAAGTACAAACCCCACCACAAGAATGGCAAACAGGATGATGATCTGGGGATCATTGGCATACCGCCGGTACCACTCTTTTAACATTCCAATCATGCTTTATGCTCCTGCTTCGGCAACCCGCCTGGCACACTTTTACCCCGTTGCTTCATGAATATTAAGGTATATGGCAGATTTTCCCTCTTTTTTCCAGTGCTTTTTAAGTTTGTACAAAGTGTGAAATATTCGGGCCAGACAACCTTTGCTTGACACCAGTATCCCCCTGTCATTATATAGTTCTGTATCCAAGATAAATCACCAGCGGGATCAAAACAGAAGCAGTGTGCAACCTGACAAACAAGGTGTCTTTTGAATACGCTGCCAAAAAAAGTGCAGTGTCCCAGAATACAAGCCTGCCGTAATTTCGAGATTATGGAGAACCAGGCGCCTTATGGCGATCTTTTCAGGGCCGAAAAGGGGGTTTTAAGGCTGGAAAACCGCTATTTTTTGGATTCTTGATTTGTAAAAACAAACTATTATCGTGGTCCGCCCCCAAACCAACAAACCAAGGCTAATATTATAGCACATTATCCGAAAGTAGGGGGCTTTTTTTATAGAAAATAGCTCAATTTAGGTATAAAATTTATGCCAAGAACGTAAAAGAGAGGTAAGCTATGTCTGCAATCTTAAATTCGATTTGTCCAGGGTTGGAAAACAGGCTTTAAAATAGCGAAAAATATGTGCTGAATGTAACTTTAATATTGATTAGACAATGAAAAAATTGTTTTTTGTTTCTTTATTACTTACTGTAATAATCATGCTGTATGCGGTGGCGTTAGCGGGTGACTGTGTGGATGTCTCTGAAACGCACTGGGCCTATCCGGCGATTAAAAAAGCGTTGCCCATTATGCAGCTTTGCACTGCTGCCAATGAATACAAATTCAACGGCGATGAGCTGGTTAACCGGTACGATATCGCCCGCTTCAGTACACGTATATTAGAACGATGGGGCTTCAGCCCCGGGGGTGCTGAGGTTCCCAATGATGTCCCCGCCTCACACCCGGACTATGAAGCCGTTCAGAAGGCTATCAGCGCAGATATTCTGTCAGCATATGACGGCAAGTTTTACGGTGACAAACTGATCAATCGCCAACAGATGGCATTCGTTCTGAGCAGGCTGCTCAACAAAAAAGGAATCCGCGCTTCATCCGCCCAAGAAAAGCATTCTTTTCAGGATCTCTCTGAAAACCACTGGGCTTTCGAAGCGGTTCAGCATACGGTTAGCGCGGGTATCCTCAAAGGATATAGCAACAAATTCTACGGCAACAGGTTAATTAACCGATATCAAATGGCCGTGATCATCGCCAGATTGGGTGATTTGGTTCCCGAAACATTTCGCACCACCGATACCCTTGTAGAAAGGAACAAATACCAGCAACCGTTTCTGAATGCTGCAGGCCCGGAAGGAACGATCCGAGAAAAAACCGCGCCCCTCGACTTTGGTTCGTACAACGCTCTTGTTATAGGCAACAACGACTATCGGCAACTGCCCAAGCTCCGCACAGCAGTAAACGACGCACAAGCCATAGCCTTGTTGCTCAAGGATAAATACGGATTCAAGGTGCAACTTCTCACCAACGCGACCAGGGCGGATATTCTCACGGCTATCAACGCCTATCGCCGAAAATTGAACAGCCAGGACAACCTGTTGATCTACTACGCCGGGCATGGATGGCTCGACAAGGATGCAGACCAAGGCTATTGGCTTCCGGTTGATGCGACCAGAGAAAACCCGATACTGTGGGTTTCTAATAGTGCTGTCACAGCCGAAATCCGTGCTATTCAAGCCAAACATATTCTGGTTGTAGCAGACAGTTGCTACTCGGGAAAGCTCACCAGAGGTTTGCACATTACCCAGAAAACCCCCGATTATATAGCCCGCATCGTTCAAAAAAAGGCACGGGTAGTACTTTCTTCAGGCGGGCTCGAGCCTGTATTAGACAGCGGTGGCCAGGAGAATCATTCTGTTTTCGCTTCAGCCTTTATCGAAACGCTTTGGCAGAACAAAGAGGTTTTGGACGGTACGACGCTATTTACGAAAATTCGGGAACAGGTTGGCTGGAACGCGGATCAGATTCCAGAATATGCCAATATCCATAAAGCAGGGCATGCCGGAGGCGATTTTATTTTTTTGCCTCATGAGTAGAGACCAACCCCGGCTCTTTATGGGCCGGGGTGGTGTTTCATTCTCGGCGGAAACTGTCCGGGAATATCTTAACTTTTACATGTTATGACAGACCAGATGAAGTCGGTTGATTATAAGTCCCGAAACGCCAAGTTTATCGAGAAAGCTCCTGGAGATATTTTGAATGAGGTTCTCGCTATTCTTGACGCGATTCTTTATGATTAATTTTCCGCCGGCCGCTTTCCTTTCAGTGCCCGGCTTCTCAGGCTCCGTGGAAAAAGAGGATGAATTCGGTTCCGCCTGATTCATGGCAGGGGCGGGTTACGGTGGCGGAAGGGCACGCAGATATCCGGCCCGGGCATTCCTGGCGGGGCGCATCCAGCACAGCACACCGGGTAGACGCCATGTCCAGGGTGAAACCGCAGGTTTCGGAAAAAATCTTCATACGGAGCAGATCGGCGCCTTTGCCGCCGGCGTTGAAATCAAAAGGCTTCCGGGTGCTGTAAGCCAGAATGTCCTGGGTAGGGAAAAAGCCTTCGAAAATTCTGGCCTGATGGTCTTTTCGAATGCCCACCCCATAATCCTTCACCGAGACCTGAACCAACCCTCCTTTTTCAAAGACGGCCACATCCACACGGCCTTCATCAGGTGTGTTTTCGATTGCGTTTCGGATCAGGCCGTCCATGACTTTTTCAAAAATCACCTCTGGAATCTGAATGGGCCGGGTGGGCTCTAAAAGAACACGCACATCCACCTGCCGGTGGGCAAAGCCGGGTTCAAGCGCCCGGAGACGGCCCTGGATAAACGTTCCGGGATCAATGGTGGCGGCCACCATGGTTTTCGGTGAAAACAGTTCCCGAATATGGGTGGTAATCTGGTCCACCATGTCTTTTTTGCCCTGATGTTTCAAGGCCAGAACGGAAAGCAGGTCGGCACATTGAAGGACCATGCCGTTGTAAAGCCCCGCAACTTTGTATTCTTTGTCCGTAATGATGTCCGACACCTCGCTTTCGATTGCGACGATGCGGTTAAGCTGGCGCTCGATAATTTCCACATAGGGTTTCCAGTTATCCTCGGGCACAACCGCAAGCTCGTCTTCGAGCAGGGGCAGGGCCTGGGACAGAATGGCCACCGGGGTTTTCAATTCATGGGACAAGTGGTTGATCGTCTTGCCCTTGGCCGTGTTCAGGGATTGCACCTCACGATAAAAGGCCCGGAGCCCCTCTTGATGCCGGGTGTTCTCAATGGCCAGGGCCACGGTACCGGCCAGCGCGGCAAGGGCATCCATATCCTGCCCGGAGAAGCGCCCCTCTTTTTTGTTGATACCGGCAAGCACACCGATGGTGCGGTCCTCGACCACGAGGGGCACTTCCAGGAGACTCCGGGTGGTGTATCCGATTTTTCTGTCCCGCTCCGCGTATTGGGGCAGAGCCTCGGCATCATGCATCACCACCGGCTCGCCGGTTCGAATCACCTGCCCGGCCAACACCTCATCCAGGGAAAAGCGGACTTCTTTCATCCGTTTTTCACGGTCCGGGTCATCATAGGCCAGTCCCGAGGTGTACAACTCGTTGGTTTCGGCGTCCAGTAAAAGCACCAGTGCCCCTTCCGCCCCCAGCAGTTTTTTGATTTCCTGGCTGATAAAGGACAACAGGTCATCCAGATACGAATACCGGTGCAGGGCCTTGCTGACCCGGAGCATGGACCGGTTCAGGTGGGACACCCGCTTCTCCTGGGTGATGTCCTGAAGGGTCTCTATGGCGCCGATAACATCTCCGTCCGCGTTTCGGATGGGGGCTGCCGTAAAAAACAACCATTTCCCGTCCTCGCCCAGGGCCGGGAAAAAATCCCTGGCCTCAAAGGCCCCGGACCTGACCGACGAGGCCCGGAACTTCCCCTGGTAATGGGTTTCAAGCATCCCCGCGATATCTTCGATGGCGGCATCGAGAACAATATCCGCCATCACCGGGCGCTTTTCCGCATAAAAGGCCCGCCACTGGCCGTCGGTTCCAATGATCTCTTCCGCCTTTCTCCCGGTAAGCACTTCGCAGGCCTTGTTGAAGTGGGTCACCCGGTGATTCCGGTCGATCACAAAAGTGGGAATCGGACTGCCCGAAACGATCTGGGAAAGCAGATCCTGATGGTCATGGTTGAAATCGTCGTTCAAAAAGGACTCCTTTAATTCAAGTTGCTTTCCAGGGGCACTGGCAAATTTTTCAGCGTGTACCGTTTGAAGTTCTGAATGCCCTTCATTATTATCATAAATCTCGAAGATTTCCAGACTTCTTTGATTTACAACACCTGACTGCACTGGGTGGGGAATTTCAGAACAGCATATCTATTTCTTTATTGGTTTCATGCAGGGCGTTTGTGGTGCCGGTTTTTTCCCGGCGTTGGCGCCAGTTGCTCCTGAGCGGATGAGATAAGGGAAAAGGCGACCAAACGAGCTGATTTTCACCTGCGAATGCTTATTTTTCTTGATTTTTCCGGGTATCTCATGGGATATGAAGGGCACGGGCAGGCCGGTTGACAGGCGGGGTTGCTGTTGGCCGGCTTTCCATTATCATGACATCTTAGAAAAAAGGGGGTAAGGCATGAAAAAATGGACATATGGTCTTTTGATTATGGTGCTGGGGATGGTTCTTTTATGCGCCTGCGGCCAGGGGCAGGATCAGGCAGCGGCACCCCAGGCGCCGGAACAGGTCGCGGCGCCGGAGGCACCCGAAAAGGCCATCGAACTGTCTTACAGCATCTTTTTCCCGCCCACCCATGAGCAGTGCAAGGCCGGTGAGGCATGGGCAAAGGAGGTTGAAACCAGGACCGGCGGCGCGGTCAAGATCAATATTTTCCCCGGCGGCACCCTGACCAAGGCCGATGCCTGCTATGACGGCGTGGTCAGCGGTATATCCGACCTGGGCATGTCCTGTTTTGCCTACACCCGTGGCCGGTTTCCGGTGATGGAGGCGGTTGACCTGCCCCTGGGCTATGCCAGCGGCACGGTGGCCACCCGGGCCGCGGACGCCTTTTACAGAAAGATGCAGCCCGAAGAGCTGAACGATGTCAAGGTGCTGTACATTCATGCCCATGGCCCCGGCCTGCTGCATGCAAAAAAACCGGTGACCTCCTTAGAAGAGATGAAGGGTCTCAAGGTCCGCTCCACCGGCCTGAGCGCCAAGGTGGTGGAGGCCCTTGGCGGCGTGCCTGTGGCCATGTCCCAGGGCGCCACCTACGAGGCCCTGCAGAAGGGCGTGGTGGAGGGCACCTTTGCTCCCATTGAGACCCTTAAAGGGTGGCGCCAGGCCGAGGTGATCAAACACACCACCGACTGCCGGGACATCGGCTATACCACGGCCATGTTCGTGGTGATGAACAAGGATAAATGGAACGCGCTTCCAGAACATATCAAGCAGGTGTTTGACGCGGTCAGCGCCCAATGGGTCGGCGTCCACGGCAAGGTATGGGACGATGTGGATGTGGAAGGCCGCAACTACACCCTGGAGCTGGGCAACACGATTACGCCGCTGAGCGACGAGGAAAACACCCGATGGGTTCAGGCGGTGGAACCGGTGATTCACGATTATATTACTCAGGTTAACCAGAAGGGAGTGGACGGTGCTGCCGCGGTGGACCAGCTTCGCGCCCTGATCGCCGGTTTTAACGAGTAGGATTCGCGTCCGGCGCCTGGACGCTGAAGGAACAACATACGATGGGACATTTTGTCAAAGCCCTGATCAGCCAGCTGGCCGACAAGGCCAACTGGCTGGCCGGGGCATCCATTGTGGCCATGATGATGGTCACCGTGATCGACGTGGTGCTCCGGTTTTTCCGGTGCCCCATACCCGGCACCTACGACGTGGTGGGCCTGCTGGGGGCACTGGCCATTTCGCTTTCCCTGGGCTACACATCGGCCCAGAAAGGCCACATTGCCGTTGATTTTCTGGTTTCCCGGTTTTCCGAAAAAGTGGCGCGCGGTATTCACCTGTTCAACAACCTGGTGGCCACGGTTTTTTTTGCCGCCGTCTCCTGGCAGTGTCTTCTCTACGCGGCCAGCCTGAAGCGGGCCGGTGAGGTCTCGCCCACCCTGAAGCTGCCGACCTATCCGTTTCTTATCGGCATAGCGGCGGGGTTTATTCTGCTCTGTTGCGTGCTGCTGGCAGAGAGCGTGCAGTCTTCACCGGCAAAGGGGGGGAAATGACCCCCACACTGATCGGCGTTATCGGCATTTTCGCCCTGTTTACCCTGATCTTTTCCCGTATGCCCATCGGCTTTCTCATGGCCATGATCGGTTTTGTGGGATTCGGCGTCATCGTCTCTTTTGACGCCTCCATGAATCTGGTGGTCAAGGATCTGTTTGCCGTTTTCGGTTCCTATGATCTGACCGTGATTCCCCTGTTTGTGCTGATGGGGCAGGTGGCCTTTCACGCGGGCATCAGTTCCCGGCTGTTTGACGCCGCCTACAAAAATATCGGGCACCTGCCCGGGGGGCTGGCCATTGCCACCATCGGAGCCTGCGCCGCCTTTGCCGCCATCTGCGGTTCCACCAACGCCACTGCCGCCACCATGGCCGCCGCCACCCTGCCGGAGATGAAACGCTACAACTACCGGATTACCCTGGCCACCGGGGCCGTGGCCGCCGGCGGCAGCCTGGGCATCCTGATCCCACCCAGCGTTATTTTTATTGTGTACGGCATTCTCACCGAACAGTCCATCGGTGAGCTTTTCCTGGCCGGCATTCTGCCCGGCCTGTTGCTGACCGGGCTGTTTGTGGTCACCATCCTGGTGTGGGCCACGATTCAGCCGGACCTGGGCCCCCCCGGCCCCCGGACCACGATTCGGGAAAAGGTCGCCTCCTTTTCCGGCGTGTTTGAAACGATCCTGATCTTTTTTCTGGTGATGGGAGGTCTGTTTGCCGGCATCTTCACGCCCACCGAGGCCGGCGCCATCGGCGCCTTCGGCACCATCGTCCTGGCAGTGGCCCGGCGAAACCTCTCTTGGAAGGGGTTTGTGGCGTCCCTGTTCGAGACCACCCGGATCAGCTGCATGATCCTGGTGATCGTGGCCGGCGCAACGATTTTCGGCCATTTTCTGGCCATTTCCCGCATTCCGTTTGATATTGCCAGCTGGATATCCGGGTTTGCACTGCCCCCTGCGGTGATCATTCTGCTGATCATTCTGGTTTACCTGATCGGCGGCTGCTTTATCGATTCTCTGGCCCTGATCATGCTGACCATTCCGATTTTTTATCCGGTTATTGTTCAGTTCGGCCTGGATCCGGTCTGGTTCGGGGTTATCATCGTGCTGGTGACCCAGATCGGGGTGATCACGCCGCCGGTGGGCATCAATGTTTACGTGGTCAGCGGCGTGGCCAGGGACGTACCCCTGGAGCTGATCTTTCGCGGCGCGTTTCCCTTTCTGCTGGCCATGGTGGCCGGCACCCTGCTGCTGATCGCTTTTCCGCAGATCGCGCTTTTTCTACCCGGCCTGATACGGTAATTGCAAGGCCTGTCCGAACACTTCACCTTTTGCAAAAAACCGTCCTGCCACAAAAAAACCGGGGCGCGGCATGCCGCACCCCGGCCAGTGGAGTGCCGTTCGACACCCCTTTATAAAAACCCCGGCAAAACAGGCCCGGGGCATGAAACTTCAGAACCGTTCAAACTCGCTGTCCGTGGTGTCCGTTGAGCCCATTTCCAGGGCGACCGGGCGGTGGACCGTTGCCGGTTGCTTGATTTGCGGCTTCCGGACTGTCTCCACTTTTTCCGGTGGCCCGGCTGAGGGGGTTTCGGTGCCGTCGGTCCATCCCTTTCCCCCAGCCTCTGTTTTGAAAAAACTGATGCTTTCCTGAAGCTGGGCCGCCTGTCCGGCCAGTGCCTGGGCCGTGGAAGAGACCTCTTCCGCGGAAGAGGCGTTCTGCTGCACCACCTGGTCCAGCTGGCCGATGGCCTGGTTGATCTGGGCCGCGCCGGCGGTCTGCTCCCTGGAGGCGGCGGAGATCTCCTGCACCAGTTCCGCGGTCTTGCGAATGTCGGGAACGATCTTTTCCAGCATCTCCCCGGCCTTTTCCGCGATGTCCAGGCTGCCGGCGGACCGTTCACCAATCTCCTTGGCGGCCTGGCCGCTGCGTTCGGCCAGCTTTCGCACCTCAGCCGCCACCACGGCAAACCCCCGTCCCGCATCACCGGCCCGGGCCGCCTCAATGGCGGCGTTCAGGGCCAGCAGGTTGGTCTGCCGGGCGATCTCTTCAATAATGGAGATTTTACCGGCAATGTCCTGCATGGCCCGCACCGTCTCATGGACCTGGCTGCCGCCGGCTTCCGCGTCCTGGGCCACCTGGCGGGCGATTTTTTCAGTTTCCGAGGCGTTGTCCGCGTTCTGGTTGATGTTGGAGACCATCTGCTCCATGCTGGAGCTGATCTCTTCCAGGTGGGAGGCCTGTTCCGTGGCGCCCTGGGACAGTTCCTCGGAAGAGGAACTGATCTCTTCGCTGCCCGAGGCCACGTTAACAGAGGCGTTCTGGACCTGGCCCACCACCGCTTCCAGTTTTTTAACCATGGTGTTCATGGACCGGGTCAGCAGGCCGATTTCGTCGTGGCCCGCCCGCCGCACGTCAATCGCCACCGACAGGTTGCCGGTGGCGATATCCTGGACCATGGCAACCGCGTTCTGCAGGGGCAGCACAATGGACCGTCTTACCATGAAACGGATCAGAAGACCTGAGAGGACCACGATACCGATAAACAGAAACAGGTTGCCGAACCGCAACTGCTGGCTGAAGGAGATGATGGCGGACAGGTCGGTTTCAAGCTGGGCGTTGTAGTCGTTTTTCAGCGTGGTCAGCTGTTCACCTATGTCCGTGGCCGTTTGAGCCAGGGCAAAGATTCGCTGTTGGTTGTCCAGGGTGCCTGTCGCGTCCGATGCCTGGATCAGGACCGCCGCATAAACAGTGCCGGCCTCCTCACTGAATGCTTTCAGCGCGTCGAGCAGCTCCATGGCCTTGTCCGCTTTTACCTGCTTTCGGTCGGCAAGGCGGATGATCTCCTGCAGAGCGAGGTACGCTTTTTCTGCTTCCATTTCCGCCTTTTCAAGAAGCTCGGTGTCGCCGGTGAGATAGGCGTCTTCGTAAAATTTGAGCTGGCTCTCAAAGGAGGTGAGGGCGGTCTGGCTTTTGTGGGACGCCGGAAAGAGATAGGCGTACACGGAAGAGAGCCGTGTCTCAGTGTTGATGCCGGTAAAAAAGCCAAAGGCCATGGACAGAAAATAACCGGCCAGCAGAATGCTGAGGCTGATCCAGATTTTGTTTGCGATACTGGTTGACCGCCGCATTTGAAAATTCCTAACGTTTTTGGGCCATTTAACAATGTGTATCGTCAACCGGTGCGTCCGGAGACGGTCTGTTTTCCCCGGCGCCTGGGTGCCGGCGCCGGGGAAAACAGATGGTTATGATTATGCGTGGCTAAAAGCTGTAAGTCAACTTGGCCGCGTAAAGCTCCCAGTTTTTGGCGTCCGCGCCGGAGGCCATGAAACCGCCGTCCATGAGGTGGGCCTCGATCTTGGCGCACCAGTTGGCTGAAAAATCATAGCGGGCCGACAGACAGGTGTCCTTGAGCCATGCGTTGTGCTTGGCAACGCCAAACTTGGCGGCGTAAGTGTCGCCGTCATGGTCTGACTTGTCATAATATAGTTCAGAGTAGTAGGCGCCGATTTCCATCTGGTCCAGCACGCGGTAGGAAGCACCGCCATAATATCCCTGTGTGGTGGTCTTGTCTCCCAGCCGCGACGGAATACCCATGGCCGCACTGACAACCGGGTCGAGGTTGGTGGTGAGGTTGCCGGTAAATTCCATGTCGTTTTCTACATACTCGGCCATCACGGTGAGACGGTCGATCATATACTCCGCGGACAGAACATAGCTTTCAATGGGTTCAAAATCAAGCGCAAGGTTCGTGGAGAGAGGCAGCCCAACGGGAAGCGGCGGTGCCGGCATGTAAGTGGTGCTGTTCATATCCATTTTCAGGCCGTGCAGGGCATAAAGGCTGGCCCCCAGTTTCAGGCCGAACGCTGAGTCCCACTGGATCTTTCCGGCATAGGCATAATCGGTGTCCGTACTGTCGGTGTTCATCATGCCCAGTGCCGACCCATTCAGGGTTTCCATGCCCTCGGCCAGGCCCCCGTCCGCCTGAATATCCACAGTACCATACATGGCCTGGTAGGAGATATTGCCGGGCAGGGTGCCGTAAAGACCGACGCCTTTCATTCGGGCAAAGGATTCCCGGAACCATTCCGGGTAGACGCTGTTGGGCAGCAGAATGCTGGTGCGCACCATGTCGATTTTGCGTACATCATTGTAAAGGCCAAAGGGGATTTTCATGATGCCGGCCCTCAGCCCAAGGTAGTCCCTGAACGAATAGTCGCCAAAAGCCCAGTCCACCATAACCTCGTCATTACCGATCGTGCCCAGGTCAAAAGCGGCCAGCTGCACGCCCACCGACAGGTCATCGGTGGGGGTGGCGGAAAAGTTGATGGCCATTTCATTGAACTCAAAAGTTCCCTCGTGGGAGTCTTCTGCCAGAAAGTCCACGTCATCCGTTGAGTAGAGGAACCCCTGGCTGATGAAACCATGGATCTGAAGGTCCTCCAGTGTCATGCCGCCGGCGCTGGCCGGCAGCAGAAGAAAAACGGCCATGGCGGAAATCAAAAGGGTTTTTATGCTGTGTTTCATTTATTGTCTCCTGTGTTTTTGTTCTGTTCGATTCATAAATAGGCCAGTTAAATGATGCGCTGCGCCGAAGCCCGGTTAATTGATGGTAAGGGTTTTGACTTTCCCGGTGTCCGGCTGCGTACAGGAATAGCCGATGGCGCCGCTGGTCCGGGAGACATAGTCGATCAGCTCCGCGTCGGAGGCAAAGCTTTTGGGTGGCTGGCCCTGGCCGGTGAAAATCTGTTTTTTCCAGTAGTTCTGGAACTGAAAATCGCTCCGGCCCACATACTGTTTGAGAAATACCTCGTGGCACGGGCCGTCTGCCAGGGCCGTAAAATTGACCTTCTGGTTGTCGTTCCACTTGTCCTTTTTACCCAGGTAAATATTCTGTATCTCGGTCTGGGTCAGGCTGGTGTCGGCAACGTTGATGTTTGCAATCACATAAACGGTTTCCGATTGGGCCGGGGCCGGCTGAAACATGATACAGACAGCAACCGCGACAAGTAGAAATGCGGGGAAAGCAAGTCGTTTCATCATGAGTTTTCTCCTTTTGTGTTCAACGTCCAATTAGTATTCAACACTGTAAGCTTTATTGCTTAAGACGAGTGGCTAGAAGCTGTAAGTCAGCTTGGCCGCGTAAAGTTCCCAGGAATCGACGCCGGCAGGGGCGCCCAGGGCCAGGTAAGTGCCGTCCATGAGGTGGCCTTCGATCTTGGCACACCAGTTGGGTGAAATATCATAACGGGCCGACAGGCAGGTGTCCTTGAGCCATGAATTGTATTTCGGTAAACCGTATTTGGCGGCATATTTGCCGCCGTCATGGTCATCCTTGTCATAATAAAACTCGGAATAATAGGTGCCGACCTCCAGGTTGTCGAGCACGCGGTAGGAAGCACTGCCATAATAGCCCTGCATGGTGGTTTTGTCCCCCACCCGGGGAGGAATGCCCATGAACGCGCTGAACGCCGGATCCAGGTTAGTCGTGATGTCGACGTTAAACTCAAGGTCATATTCGGCGTACTCAGCGGCCAGGGTGAGCCGGTCGGTTATGTATTCGGCGGACAGCACCCAGGTGGTGATCGGTTCAAAACGCATGTAGGCGTCCATGGCAACGGGCAGATATACAGGAAGCGGCAGCCCCAATGGAGCCGGATCGATATAATTGATGCTGTTCATGTTTGTCTCTAAACCATCCAGCGTATATACGCTGGCGGCCAGCTTGAGACCCACGGGCGCGTCCCACTGGAGTTTGCCGGCATAGGCACAGTTTGTATCCGTATAGTTGGTGTCCATGCCCCCTAAACCCTCCATCAGGGACTCCAGACCGTCGGACAGGCCCCCGTCCGTCTGGATATCCACAGTGCCATACAACGCCTGATAGGAGATGTTGCCGGGCAGGGTGCCATAAAGCCCCACCCCCTTAATCCGGGCAAAGGCCTCCCGGAACCATTCCGGATAGACACTTGTTGGCAGCAGAATGCTGGTGCGCACCATGTCGATCTTGCGCACATCATTATAGAGGCCAAGGGGAATTTTAATAATGCCGGCCCTTAGCCCCAGGTAGTCACGGAACGAATAGTCGCCAAAGGCCCAGTCCACCATCACCTCGTCGTTACCGATCGTGCCCAGGTCAAAGGCGGCCAGTTGCATCCCCACGGAAAGATCATCGGTGGGAGTGGCGGAAAAGTTGATGGCCATTTCATTGAATTCCAGTGTCCCCTTGTGGGAGTCTTTTGCCAGAAAGTCCGCGTCGTCTGTTGAATAGAGGAACCCCTGGCTGATAAAACCATGGATCTGGAGGTCTTCCAGTGTCATGCCAACGGCGCCGGCCGGGCATACCAAAAGCGCAACCAGGGCCACAACCCAAAATCTTCTTCTGTAAAGTCCCATTGATGTCTCCTGATTATTTGACTGGTTAATAGTTCAAGGCTATCAATTGTTGGTGTCAGCGGTCACTTAACAGTCACGGTTTTTATCTTTTCGGTATCCGGCGGGGCGCAGGTGTAGCCGATGGCGCCGCTGGTTTTAGAAACATAGTCAATCAGCTCCGCGTCAGACGCAAAGCTTTTGGGCGGCTGGCCCTGGCCGGTGAAAATCTGTTTTTTCCAGTAGTTTTGAAACTGAAAATCGCTTCGGCCCACATGCTGCTTTAGAAATGTTTCGTGACACGGGCCGCCTGCCAAAGCCGTAAAATTGATCTTCTGGTTGTCGTTCCACTTGTCCTTTTTGCCCAGGTAGATGTTCTGTATCTCGGTTTGTGTCAGGGAGCTGTCAGAAACGTTTATGTTTGCAACTACATAAACGGTTTCCGCTTGCGCCGGTACCGGGCAAAAGACAGCAAAACCAACGATTGCCGCCAGCAAGGCTGGCAGAAGCAAGGTGCGATGGGGCATTTGACTCTCCTCCTGTTTGAATACCGGTTGTCTCTCTACAGTCATCCGGTTGTCGGGTAATTCGGTCCGGTTGACTGGTTTGTCCCCAAGGTGCATCCGGGAGCCGTCTCATTTACAAGTTTGAAGAGACTGTATGCGAATAATGTGCCGGAGTCCTGAGATGGGCGGGGGAAATAATTTATTGTTTTTAATTTCAATATTTTGTTAAAGATGAAAGGCTGTCGGCGGAGTCGGACGTTACATTTTTAAGGACGGAAATGTCCTGAAAAATTGGACGGTGTCCTGAAAAGTTGGTGTTCCTGCTTTGTGGAAAAGAGAAGGAGAAAAAAATTTGCGGCATAGAAAACGGCATCTTTCGCCAAAACGAAAGATGCCGTTTTCTATGGTGCTATGAAGTGAATCAGTCGATGGGGTTGAGTTCCACCCGGCGATTTTCGGCCCGGCCCTCGGCCGTGTCATTGTCTGCTATGGGCTGGGAGGGACCAAACCCCTTGGAAACCAGGCGGTCTGCGGCAATTCCCCTGGAGACAAAATAACGGACCACGGCGCCGGCCCGTTGCTCGGAGAGAACCTGGTTAAAACCGGGGTTGCCTCGGCTGTCGGTATGGCCCTGGACCTCCAGGCGCAGCTCCGGGTTATTCTTGAGCACAGTCACCACCTCGTCCAGCTTGGCAAAGGAGTCGGCCATGATGTCAGCCCTGGCTCGTTCAAAATTAAGGCCCTCAATAACCCAGCAGCCGCGGGCGTTCACCTTGGCGCCGATGGGTGTGCCGGGGCACTGGTCCTGATCGTTGGGAACACCGTCTCTGTCATCATCGGCAATGGCGGGAGCTGCTTCGACGACAGGCTGAGGAGCCGGGGCGGGCCTTGGTTTTTCCACGACCGCAGGGGCGGCCTGTTCCGGGGCAGGTTTCATCTTTACCACCTGGGTGCCGTTGTCACCGCCGCCCAGGAGCCATGTGAGCCCAAGGGTGTAAAGCAGGTGGTTCTGGGTTTCATCAAAGGAGATGCCGTGGCGCACATCGGCCCGCAGGGCAAGGCTGTCAGTGAAAAAATAGTGGCATCCCAGGCCGTAGTTGGCCATCCAGTCCATGTCGTTTTCCACGCCGGTAATGTCGTAATCGAAATTGACGGCCCCCAGGCCGATGGCAAAGTAGGGCACAAAGTCGCCGGTCATCAGGTTGTAGAAAGCATCCAGGCGGCCGGTGGCCACGTTTGTGTCCAGGGCGCCGACGGTGGTCTCGGTCATGGTATAGCCCAGAACCGCTTCCAGGCCGCATCTGTCCGTGGCCATGTAGCCCAGGCCCAAAGCGCCCATGAGGCCATCCTCAATGCCCATGGTGCCTTCAAACATGTGGCCGCCCACCATGGGGGAGATGAAGATATCCCCCTTTTGCGGTCCGCATTCCCCGGTTGTTGTCATGCCTGTCAGAACCAGGCTCAAACATACAGCCAGCACAACAGTTTTAATTTTCATGTCGCCCTCTTTCTTTTTGGATGTTTTCCGATGTTTTATCTTTTGTAAGGTTCTACCGCGCAGGAATTGTTGATGTTGCATAAACAGCATATATAGCACAGAGAAATGAAAATGCAAGCCACCATAAAAGAGCAGGATGGCAAGTGCCGTTTTTTTGTATAACGCAATGACAAAAATCGGCAAAATCCGGTTCGGTTTTTAGAAAAGAGAACGGTGTTTCGTCGATTTATGGTCCTTTAATATTATAAAATAAAAGGGTTGACTGTTGAGTTGCCAATGACGAGTTTTCCGGTGCAAAAATTGCATAAAAATCTTCAAAGGTTTAACGGCTGCTTAAATTAAAATATATATTAAGGAGGCGCCATGCCCGCCAGAACGTTTACTCCCACGCGTCAGGTCTCCCGATGGATGAAAACTTTTTATGCACGAACTGCTTTGGCCCTGTGCGCGGCGATGCTCTGCCTGTTTGCCATGAGCGGCATGGCACAGGCTGTTGTGGTGACGCCACCCGATCTGCCCCCATGCTGGGACAGCCTGGCCGGCGTATATGAGGGCAACCTGGAAGGCACTGCCTCTGCAGGAGGCGAAAGCGACGGCATGTCCGCGTCCGGCCAGGACCTGGGGGTGGAGGGAACCTGGCGTTTTGATGTGGGAGCAGACGGAAACCTTGATGTTACACTGGGCGGCGGGTTGAGTGCCAATATCCCCGTGATCAGGGGAACCGGCACCGTGGATGTGAATGGCAACGCC
This sequence comes from Desulfosudis oleivorans Hxd3, assembly GCF_000018405.1. NCBI lineage: Bacteria > Pseudomonadati > Thermodesulfobacteriota > Desulfobacteria > Desulfobacterales > Desulfosudaceae > Desulfosudis > Desulfosudis oleivorans. Next base: position 2,415,556 of record NC_009943.1, on the reverse strand, counting down.
ACGATGTATTTTTTTGTTCCCCTGATTGAGACCGTTCTGGGAGATGCCGCGCCGGACCTGGGCTTTACAGGTGAAGGCACCTTTGACTGCGATACTAACAGTTTTTCATTTTCATTTTCCATTTCACCCGCGGATCTGCTTCCTGTTCCGGACATTCCCGCGATTGAGCTTTCGTTTTCCATGAGCGGCACCCTGAATGACAGCGGTGTTGCTTCCGGCACCTGGAATTTTGATTTTCCCACCCTGACGGTGGACCCCGCCACCCTGCTGCCGGAACTGACCGTTTCTCCGGTGACGGTGTGGTTTGATGCCAACGGCACCTTTACCGGCGCAAGCGTCGAAGACCCGGTGATAACATCTCCGGCAATCACGGCCACTGCCGTGGGCTCCGGCACCATCTCCCCATCCGGTGTGGTGGAGGTGGCATCCGGCGCCAGCCAGGAATTTACGTTTACCCCTGAAGGCGGGTGCGACGTTTTTGCCGTTATTGTTAATGGCGTGCCGCTGTCAGCCCCTCTGGAGAGTTCTTACACGTTTGAAAATATCACTGAAAACCAGACCATTGAGGTCCGGTTCGGCTCCGACACGCTTTGGGACGGGGTGGCCGGTCTCTATGCCGGAACCCTGGACGGCAACCTGACCATGCCCGGCCGCTTCATGGTCAACGACGTGGAAATGCCGTTTGCCCCGGCCCTTCAGGGCACCTGGGAGTTTGATTTAAGGGACGCGGAGAACATCAGCATCACCATCAGCGGCGGTCCCCCGATATTTTTCCCGGGTCTTGCGACCCCGCTGTTTGACGATCTTGTGGGTACCGGAACGGTGGACACTGAAACCGGCGTGGCCGACATGATCTTTACAATTCCCACGTTCGGGGAATTTGCCGGCACCGGCCAGTTCACCTGTGACCGGACCTTTTCCTTTGAGATTCCGGATCTGGGCTACACCCTGAGCGGCACCCTGAATGAGGACGGCTCTGTAGCAGGGTTGTGGGCCTTTGATTCATCGCTCTTTTTTGTGAGTTTTAACGCCGGCGGATCATTTTCCGGCGGTGTGGTGGCTTACGCGGATGAGTTTGTCATCACCACATCGGTTCAGGGAAGTGGCGCCGTCTCCCCGTCCGGCGCCGTGGCGGTTGCAGCAGGCGGCACCCCGGAATTTACGTTCACTCCGGCCGACGGATGGAGGGTTGTGGATGTGATTGTCGATGGGGAATCTCAGGAACCGGGAGGTAGCTATACTTTTGACGCAGTTGGCCAGGATCACACCCTTGAGGTCTGGTTCGGCTCAGACACCCTGTGGGAAACGGTTCCCGGCACCTATATCGGCAGCTTTGACGGCGAGGTCTCCGACCCCCTGCTGTTGCCGGCCGAAGGCTTCTGGAGCGTGGTGGTGGGGAGAGATGACTACAGTGTCGCGGTGACCGTGCAAGGGCCCTCCATCATGGGCCCCTTTGGCACGATCACGGGTCTTGGCGTGGTGAATCCCGCCACCGGCGCGGCTGATCTTGTTTTCCAGATACCGGTGCTGGGAGAATTCCCGGGCACGGCCCGGTTTGACGGGGCCGGCGGGTTCTCCTTTGACGTGCCGGTTTTCGGGTTTTCCATGAGTGGCCAGACCGCTGAAGACAAAACCATCTCCGGCACCTGGGAGATGGACGGCACCATGGTCTTTTTCAAAATCGCCGCTTCCGGCGACCTGACCGAGAGTGCCAAGTATATCGACCCCAAGGTCATCACCATCACAGCCTTTGGCCCTGGACAGGTGTCTCCTTTTGGAACACAAAATGAGATTGAGGCGGTGATGGTGGAGGGAGGCGAGAGCCCGGAACTTTCGTTTGTTCCCGATACCAGTGGTGGATGCGGTGTTCTGGAAGTGTTTGTCGATGGTGTTTCGCAAGACGCGCCGGAAAATTATACGTTTGCCAATATTGAGGCCAACCACACGGTAACCGTTCTGTTCGGCTCAGATACCCTGTGGGACAACGTAGCCGGTGCCTATACCGGCGATATGACCGGTGCGGTTAATTACAATCTTATTAATACCGGTGATCAGTATAAGGCGATAAACGGTTCATGGACCTTTAACGTGGGGGAGGACGGGGGGCTGAGTCTCCTTGTCCAGGGCCTGCCCGTTATCGGTGACATCACCGGTACCGGCACGGTTGTTGATCTGCGTACCGGTTATGTGCCCATCGATTTTTCCGTCCCCGGGTTCGACGATCTGCTGGGCATGCTGCCGGGCGGCCTGGAGGGTATGGTGCCGGACAGCATTGCCGGATATGGCCAGTTCTACTGTGACCGCACATTCGAGTTTCACATGTCCTATTTCGGTCTGACCATGACCCTGCAAGGGGTTCTGGGTGATGATGGCTGGGCCTACGGCACATGGGAGGCCGGTTCCGAGAGCCTGTTTCTGGCCCTTGACGGCCAGGGCGACTTTTCCACGGATATCGACAATGACGGGCTGGCCGACGGGTGGGAGGTTGAAAACAGGCTGGATCCGACTTCGACCGATACGGATGGCGACGGCATGCCCGATGCCTGGGAAGTTGCCAGGGGTACCGATCCCCTGGTGGCGGACGCGGACGGCGACCTGGACGGTGACGGCCTGATCAACTGGTATGAATACCAGGGCGGCACCAACCCGGCTTCGGCAACAGCCGGTCCCGGGATTCCGGACGTGGTGAGCCCGGACAACGGCACCTCAGGGGTGGCGCTGGCGCCGGCCCTGACAGTTGACTACCGGGTCGGTTACAGCGGCGACACCCATGCCGCATCGGTATGGCAGGTGGCCCTGGATGCCGGTTTTTCAAACCTTGTTTTTGACGCCGCTTCGAATGAGGCGCTTCTTGAAATGGCGCTTCCCGAGGCCATGCTGTCGCCGGGCACCTCCTATTTCTGGCGGGCCCAGTTTGTCGATGACAATGGTACGGACTGGCTGTGGTGCGACCCCGTGTCTTTTACCACCGATGCGGCGCCGTTTACCGATGCCAACAGCAACAATATTCCGGACGACCAGGAGGTGACGGCTGCCACGGACCTGGACGATAACGGGGTGAACGACAACACCCAGAACCTGCCGCGGGTGACGGCCCTGGATGGATCTCAGCTGGGCCTGGCCCCCGGCGGCAGCGGGCAGACGGTTGCGGCCCTCAGTATCACCGACCCGGCCGACCTGCCCGATGATTCGGCCATGCCGGATGACCTTCCTCTGGGCCTTGTCAGCTTCCGCGTGACAGTCGAGAACCCGGGAGACACGGCTGTGGTTACGGTCTATTTTTCCGAACCGCTGGATAACGACGCTGTTTGGTACAAGTATGACCCGGTAAACGGGTGGCAGGATTATTCGGCAAACGCTGCTTTTGCCGGTGATATGCGCAGTGTTACCCTGACCCTGACCGATGGCGGGGCAGGGGATGCTGACGGCGTGGCCAACGGCGTGATTGTGGATCCCTCAGGCCCGGCTGTTACGGACGGGACAGCGCCTTCAGCCCCGGCTGCCGCCGGCGGGGGTGGCGGATGTTTTATTGAAACGATGGCGGTTTTTTTCCGGCCTTTTCTAGCGCCGGAAATTTGAGGGCAGTCAAAACCGCCGGACTCATAATGAGCCCGGCGGTTTTTTTATGTCATATCCAATGGGGTCCCCGGATTATACGTCTGTTGATGACCGGTTGATCATGGTGATCTGGTTGTTTAAGGTGCAGAAGTCGTAAAGATAGCCTATGAGAAAAAGTCCCCCGGTGAGCAGGTAGATAATGCCGGTGATCCACTTTCCCATGTACATGCGATGCACCCCGAAAACGCCCAGAAAAGTGAGCAGCAGCCAGGCAATGTTGTAGTCGATTTTTCCGGATGCAAACCGCAGGTCGGCCTGCCGGTCCATGGCGGGGATCAGAAACAGGTCGACGATCCAGCCGACCAGAAACAGGCCGAAGGTGAAAAACCAGATGGCGCCGGTGATGGGCCTGCCGTAGTAAAACCGGTGGGAGCCGGTAAATCCGAACAGCCAGAGAATGTAGCCGAAGGTCTTCATGTGAGTGTCGTTGGAGTTGTTCATAAAATACCTCCTTGGTCGTTTTTGGGGTTACAGCCGTTTTTTATCCAACCGGTATCGGGATCGCTATCGGTATCGAAACCGATTTGCGTTTCATTCCATTTATTCCCAATATATTACGAGCTGTTTTGGCCGTTTGCCCTTATCCGTTCGGCAATATCCCGGGCCAGGGCCTTTAATTTGGGAAAAGGTTTATCAATGGCCTGCTCCATCTCTTCCACATGGCCGGGCAGGGAGGCCGCAGCCGTTGGAATATACCGGGCAAACTGTTTTTTCCCTTTTTGCGTAAGAAATCCAAAGGCACCGAGCATCTGAAGGTTACGTGTCACTTTACAACAGGCGTATCCTTTCAGGAAATTGGCCGGATCAAAGGCTTGGTACTCTTCAAATCGGTCCATGTATTCATGGACCAGTCGCTCCTGAACCGGTTGGGGCAGGGCCACATAGGGGTCGATGAGCAGGGAGGCCAGGTCATACTGCACCGGCCCGATCCGGGCGCCCTGAAAATCGATGAAAAATGGATTTTTATCTTTGATCATGATGTTGCGGGACTGCATGTCCCTATGGATTATTAACTTAAAGCCAAACGTTAATGTTTTGTCGACAACTATCTCAAATTCATCATAAAGTCTTTTATAAAAACCTTCAAGCCCAAGGTAGCCGGATACAAAGGCCTGCGTAAAATAGCGGCACTCCTTTTCCAGGACCAGGGTCTTGTCATATTCCGGCGTCTGGCAGGTCCAGGCCGGGTCAAATCCCTGAGCGCCTTTGACGGCCAGGGTGATCAGGTTCCGGATCACGGGCAGATAAAGGCCAACTGTGCTCTCTTCGGTATGGGCACGGAGCACAAGGTCCTGCAAAGAGGTGGGGCCCAGATCTTCCATAACCACCAGACCCGCAAATGGATCAGCATTATGTATTTTGGGAACATGTACGCCTTTATCGTAAAAATGCCTGCCAATGGCTTCATACGCCTGAGTTTCACCGGTGCCCTCCACTGCCCTGATACCCCGGTCGCAGGCCACCAGGCTGCCCGAATCTGAAACAAGGCGGGCCCACCGGGCATCGGAGCCGTCCGGGGCAATTTCCTGCAAACGGACAGGCGTCGCCTTGCCAAAGGCCCGGATCTGCGCGGTTTCAACTGTTCTTTCAAAGGCCGTCTGCCGGTAGTCCCCGGGTGTGCCGATATCGTGCCAGGTGTGGCCGGAAACAGTCATGGCCTGAAGCGGGACACCCTCTGAAATCATCCGGTCATACACCTCGATGATGTTGGAAAACGCGCCTGCCGGGGGAAGAAATTCAAAAATTCGCGGATCAATTACATGAATGCCGGTAAAGGCCAGCTGCCGAATGCCCGCGGCCTCGGCCTTCCGGTTTTCTCCAAACCCGGTGATGCGATCCTTCTCATCCACCCATACCCGGTTAAAGCGCGGGAAGTCGTGCAGCACCAGGGTGACCGGGGCGTCGTGGCCATGGTGAAATCGCAGCACATCGGCCGGGTCGATATCCGTATAAATATCGCTGTTGATCACCAGAAACGGGCCGCTGTTCAGAAAATCGGCGCAGTTGGCAATGGCGCCCCCTGTGCCAAGAATCTCAGGCTCGTAACGGGTCTGCACCGGCATGGGGTAGCCCTGACGCCAAAGAAAGGACTCGATTTTTTCGTGCAGGTGGTGGGTGTTGACAATGGCGCCCCGGCACCCGGCATCGGCCAGCCGGGTCAGAACGATCTCCAGCAGGGGACGGTTATCTATGGTAAACAGGGGCTTGGGCGTGAGCCGGGTATAAGGCAGCAGCCGCTTACCAAAACCGGCGGCCAGGACCAGGGCGCGCCACTCTCCGGATGTTTCCATCAGTGTCATGCCATCAGCATCAGGAAGGTGTGAATCCGGTCTTCGTAAAAATCGGCCTTGGTCCTGTCGTCAGCGGTAATCACCTGCTGATCCATAAAAAAGTGGTAGGCATTCTGGACCGTGAGCTTGGAAAGGGCTTCAAGGCGCTCTATTTCATTGTTTTTAAACATTTTTTTACCGTGAGCCAGGAGATGTTTGATCTCTTCTTTCTCGTCTGCGGGTTTGCCGTTCGGCGATGATTCTTTCTGTTTCAGGTAATTGAGCACCACCAGGTAGGACTCAAAATAGGGGGCCAGAAAAGCGGCAAACAGTTTTAATTTTTTCAGGCCTTCCGGTGTCAGGTCATACGAACCATGACCCTGGTCGCCGGGAATGATCATGTCGTCCGCCTGGAACGCTGTCATGCTCTCTTTGATAAATTCCGGGTCCGGGGTCTCAATGCTCAGCACAAACTCATTTTCAAGAAGGTGCCGGAGAAACGCAAAGGGCTTGGTCAGGTCCGTGGTGTTGAACTGAAAGGTGTTGCGCTCCAGAACGGCAAGAGCGGTGAACGCAACCGGCACAAAAAAGCAGATGCAGGTGTTTTTATAATACTCCATGGTGGGCCGTTTGGACTCGTTGATCATGAACAGCGGGTTCTCCTTGTCGCTGTCGATCTCAAAGTGTTCAATAAGCTTGCGGCTGACAAAGGCGTCCAGCGCGTTGTTAAACGCATAGGCATGGTTGGAGGTGATGGTGTCCGCCAGCCGGACTCCCAGGGATTGCAGGCAGGTCAGATAGGTCTCCATGATGGACATCAGGTAGTCTGATGTGAACCGTTTCCGGGGGCAGGTGAGAATAGCGCAGGAGACGATGCTGTAAGGGGTCACCGTGGTGACATTGTCGATACGTTTGGTCAGGATGTGGGAGAGGGTGCCGATAAACTCCCGCCGTGCGTCCGGATCAAGAGCGGCAAGATCGGTGCCGGTGTGGGCCAGAAACTCCTTGAGCGAGAGGGGCTCGTTGAAGTTGACGTAAACCTTGCCATACCTGGATTTGAGGGATTTCCTGGCCTTGATCAGTTCCGGCAGGTTTTCCGCCTTTTTTTCACCGCCCTTGATTTCGCGAATATAGGAGGCCTCTTCAATGATCCGGTCATACCCGATGTTGACCGGCACAAACATCAGATCGCTGCATGCGCCCTGGGCATACGCGTCCAGAATAATGGAGAGCAGACCGGTTTTTGGGGAGAGCATCTTGCCGGTCCGGCTGCGGCCGCCTTCCAGGAAGAACTCTACATTAAACCCTTCCTGAAGAATTTTGTAGATGTACTCAAAAAATACTTTTGAATAGAGCTTCTGCCCCTTGAAGGTGCGCCGCATGAAAAAGGCGCCGCCACCCCGGAAGATGGGTCCCAGGGGCCAGAAGGAGAGATTTTTGCCGGCCGCGATATGGGGGCAGGCGATGTTGTTGTAATAAAGCACGTAAGAGAGCACCAGGTAGTCCAGGTGACTTTTATGGGTGGGCACGAAGATCAGGGGCGCCTGTTGCGACACCTGCTTGAGCCGGTTGAGGTTTTCATGATCAATGGCCATGCCGTCAAAAATATGCTTCAGCATCCAGGTCAGCACCATGTCGTAGGTCATGACCCAGTTCAGGCTGTAGTTGGCGGCGATCTCATCCAGGTATTCGTATGCCTCCTTGCTTGTCTGGCGCACCGGCTGGCCAGTTTCAGCGGCCACCTCTTCCACAAACGACTGGAGCCGGCGGCTGCCCATGATGGCTTCCTTGATCTCTTCCCGGGATTTTAAGACCGGACCGGTGACCCGCTGGCGCAGCAGGTTGATCCGGGAGAGCAGCAGGCGGCGCAGGGCCAGTGCCTGGTACTCCTCCCGCATGTTGATGTTTTCCGGGTCTTCCAGGAAATATTTCAGGTTGATCGGCTCGCAGAGTTCAAGAAAGGTGCTTTTGGGGTTGGAAAACAGGGTAAACAGGCGCCGTATTCTGCCCGGCCGCTTGGTCAGGCCGCCGAAGAAGAAGTCAAGCAGGCCCGGCTTGGTCTTCAGGGGCCGTTTGGAAAAAAAAAGCACCTGGGGAACAATGAAGATAGGGGTGGTGGTGCTTTTTTGAATACGGATCAGTTCCTGGACCGGGTTGGTATTGGATTTCATCAGCCGGGGGTAAAAGGTGCGGTTGCCGAATAACGAAAAAAAGGCGGTGCTGCCCCCGGTGAGCTGTTTTTTGAAATAATCGGTTTTATAAGGCGTCAGAAAGGAGAAATGCCGGAAAAAATAGTCCAGGTTGGCCAGGACCACCCTGAAAATACGGCCGGCCGGCTGCAGCAAAACGATCCGCTGGCCGATGGCCACTTCCGGGGCCGGCAGGTCGTGCCTGGCGTACTGGGTGTTGCAGAGCAGAAACTCTATTTTACTTTTGTACTTGGAGACATACACAATGATGCCGGATTTTGAATTTTCCTGGATTCGCGCGGTCTTGTCGTCTCCAATGGCGGTTTTTGAAAAAAAGAGGGCCGACACCGCGCGGGTCAGAATGCCGCTCTGTTGCGGGAAAAAGGACAGGAAATGGTCGTGGGTGTTGTCCAGCAGCCGGCCGGTGTAACCGGCGAAAAAACGACCCATGGCGCTGACCGCGCTTTTGATGGAATCAAACATGATCGTATTTTAAAAACTCCCAATGAATTTTTTTTGATGATCGGATATGGTATGCAATGATACGCTACCGAATATCCGGGGTACCCGCGGCAGGATTGCCGAGCCGGGCATCCCCCCTGTCAGTGTAAGATGCAACAGGATGAACAAAATGTCAAATCCCGGTTCCATATTTGAAAAAACCTACATCGATTACCTGGCCCAGGTCAACCGCCTCGACATCGGTGCCCGTGCTTCCCGGCTGGGAATCGAAACCGCCGGTGAAAAAGGAGTGCGGGTGCCGTTGCTGGGCCAGGCGTTCCATGTCTCCGGAAAAGCGGTCCAGGATGCCGGTGGCCGGCGGCCCGGCTTTGACCTGTGCGTGGTGCTCTGCAAATATTTGCTTCTCTGCCCGGACTCGCCCCCTGAAGGGGAGGAATGGGTCACTTACCGGGGACTGAAGGATGCCGGTCCGTTGACGGTGTTTTTCAAGAATGAGGTGGAGCAGGCCATTGCCGCCTGTTTTGCCGGCCGGTTGCCGGCCTTGCGCAATGCCTGTGCCGCGCTGGGCGGCCAGGTCCGCGACCCCGATGGCGCGTATGACCTGGTGGCATGGTTTGCCGCCTTGCCCAGAGTTCCCCTGCTGTTGCAGTTCAATGACAAAGACGAGGAGTTTGCAGCCGAATGTCGTCTGCTGTTCGAGGAGCGGGCCGAGGCGTATCTTGATGCCGAATGTTTGGCCATGCTGGGCCGGCACCTGCGAAAGCGGTTGCGGCAGAAGGGAAGGCAGGACAATGGTGCCAATTGACCGGCAGGCCGGCTTCTGGGACCGGGTGGCGCGGGACAGGTCATTTACCCACGCGCTGGAGCCGGAGCGGTTTTTGCCCCTGGTCCCTGAAACCGGCCGCATTCTGGATGTGGGGTGCGGCTACGGCCGTATCGGCGATCAGCTTTACCGGATGGGATACACCGATGTTTGGGGTGTGGATGTGTCGGAAAAGATGATTGAGCGGGGCCGGAAAACATTCCCCCATCTTCGCCTGGACATCCTGCCCGGCACCGGCCTGCCCCATGATTCGAATTGTTTTGACGCGGTACTGCTGTTTGCCGTGCTCAACTGCATTCCCACGGATGCCGGCCAGTCGGCCCTGGTCGCGGACATTTTCCGCGTGCTGCGCCCCGGGGGCATTGTCTACATCAGCGATTACTGGATTCAGCCCGATGCCCGGAACCGCCGGCGGTACGACCAATTCAAAGAGAGATACGGCATGTACGGCGTGTTTGAGATTGACGGCGGCGGCGTGGTGCGGCACCATACCCGGCAGTGGACAGAGACCCTGCTTGCCGGCTTTCAGACCATAGACCTTTATGATATAAAAGTAACCACGATGAATGGTAACCCGGCTTTGGGGTTTCAGTATATCGGCAGGAAACCGGAAGAAGAGCGGTGAAATCGATTTCGATCCCGATCCCGATCCCGATAGCGATTCAAGGAGAAGGTGGGGCATCGGCCTGAAAGGGATTTCAGCACCATTGCTTCAGATCTTTATTATTCAAAACAGGAGACGCAAATGTTTGCACTGGGATTGATGGGCAGTCCGCGAAAAAAAGGCAACTCCGCCTACCTGCTTTCCGCCTTTCTCAAGGCGCTTGAAGCAAAGGGGGCTGTCACCCATACCGTGGTGGTGGCGGAAAAAGAGGTGCTGCCCTGCATCGGCTGCACCTACTGCGAAAAGCACGGCCGCTGTTTTCAGCAGACCGATGACATGGCAAAGGAAATGTACGGCCTGTTCCGCCGGGCCGATATCGTGGTGGCGGCTACGCCCATGTATTTCTACAGTGCCCCGGCCCAGCTGAAGATGGTGATCGACCGGACCCAGACCCTCTGGTCCCGCAACTACCGGCTGAACCTGCGCGATCCCCGGGCCGGGAGCCGGGCCGGGTTCATGCTCTCCCTGGGCGCCACAAAAGGGAAAAACCTTTTTGAGGGCATCAACCTCACGGCCCGCTATTTTTTTGACGCGGTCAGCGCTGAATTTACCGGCTGGCTGGGCTACCGCCGGATCGAGAACCCCGGAGACATGGAAAAGCAGGAGGGGCTTGCCGCCGATATCGCGGCGGAAGTCAGCAAGCTGGACGCCCTGTTTGCCCGCAAAAAAATGGTGTTTGTGGGCACGGACAACACGTGCACCAGCCGCATGGCCGAAGCGTTTGCCATGGCCATGGCCGGTGACCGGGTGGAAGCCATGAGCGCCGGTATGAGCCCGGCGGAAAAGATCGATCCTGAAATGGAGGCCGCCATGGCGGAAAAGGGTGTGGACATGGCTTTTGGCCGCCCCCGTTTAATGGATGACGTGCTGTCGGAGATAAAACCCGGTATCGTGGTGACCGTTGGCATCGTTCCCGATTTTACCCCGGTGCCCGGCGCTCAGGTCGTGGCATGGGAGATTCCGAATATCGAAGACCGATCCCCGGAAGGGGTGCGCCGCCTGCGGGATGATATTGAAGCGAGGGTGGCGGCACTCATTCAGGGATAACACCGATTCCAGTCAAGACCCTGAAAGATATATCTGCTGCGTTGTATCTTACGCTTGCTTCATTGCCCTTATCGAAATCGCTATCGCTATCGAAATCGGTATCGATACGTTTCTGTTCTGACGGCAATTCGATTTCGATCCCGATCCCGATCCCGATTTGGATTATAACGCGGAGTCTGTAGGCGGCATGAATGAAAGAGATTGCTTCGTTGTCCCGCTCCCGCGTGACGCCTCGACATAACTCAGGCCTGTAAGCCCTGTCCTTTAATACAAATAATACCCACGGAGAATGGTTTTACAGGTGCAGGGAAAGAGCTCAAGTCATTGCGTAAGGTAAATCTGCTGCGTTGTATCGTGCTCTTACTCGTGCTCGTAATCGTCTTTTTGTTTCGATCAAGAGTACGAGTACGAGCAAGAGCAAGAAACAACAGGGACGCCGGGTCCCAATGGCCAATCCGTATATTTCATGAAACATTCGGGTCAAAGGCCGTTTCAAAGGGCCATTCTCCCCGGCCCAGGAGCAGGCGGGTGATCAGCTTGACAAAGAGCCAGACGATCACAAGGGGCAGCAGGATCGTCTGGACCAGGAACACCACGATCAGGTCCAGTATGTGGTCCACCAGCCGGGCGGCCTTCTCTTTCAGGGACTCGGCCTGTTCGGCCAGCCCGGCGACCGCCTCCATGACCCCGCTCTTTTTTTCAGCGGCGGCAATGCCGTCGGACTGGGCCTGAAGGGTCGCGGCGGCGGTTTCATAGGTGTCATTGAGAAACAGTTTATAGGCGGCGTGGTTGACGGCGGCCATGGCCGGAATCATGCCGGTGAGCAGGATGGTGATCACCAGGGTCTTGCACCCGGACCGGAACAGGAGACGGCCTGCCGAATATCCGGAAATTCTTATGACCAGGGCCAGGATCAGCAGGGCCCCGGCCAGGGGCAACAGCACCATCACCCCGAGCCACGGCATGGCCTGGTTGATAAACATCTGAATGCCCACGGACACGCAGCTGGCCAGCATGATCAGGGAGAACCACTCGGCCAGGTCATTGATGGGGTCCAGCCATTCAAACGGGGCAATGGTGGCAGACCCGCCGGTGCCCAGCAGTTTGAGAGAGCCTCCGGCCTCTATTTTTTGAAGCACGGAAACAAGGGCGTTGATGGCCCGTGCCCCGGCAAAGGAGATGGATGCCTTTTTCAGGGTGTTCTGAAGGTAAATATCGCCGCTCTTTTCCATGGGCTCGGCAAGAAAAATCGTTGTCGCGAACAGGGCCGCCAGCACCATCAGCAGCACCGTGGTCATGAGTGAATGTTTCATTTCAGGCCTCCATGTAAGGGGTGGGATGGTCGCCCGCGACGATCCGGCCGCCGGTTGTTGTGCACTATATCATGAAACAGCAGAATATTTGAAGAACCCCCCGGTCACGGCAGCAGGGCGGGGGTGCGGGTGAAAATTCCGTCAAAACGTGCATGGTTTTAGCTTGAGTTTGCCAAAAGGTATGTTATAATGCCGTTTTTTGAATGTACAGGATGCTTCGTATTTTGTAAATTCAGCATGTTGCAAATAACTTTGGTCAAAGGAGGACAGTGTTATGAAAACATTGATTGGCGGCGCGATCGCATCCGTGATCGGTATTATTCTTCTTGCGGTATGGTTTAATGCATTTCTGACCATTCTGGCGGGGATCATTCCCCTGGTGCTTCTGATGGGCGGCGGTCTGGCCCTTTACCTGGGTTTTGATGAACTCAAGGACACCTGGAAGAACGATACCGCCACTGCTCCTGCCGGTGACAGCAGGGAAGACGAGGTCGCTGAACTGAAAAAAGAGATTGAAGCGCTCAAGGGCAAGGACAACGCTTAATCGTCCTGCTTCGCGTTTTGTCTGTTTATTGAAAAGCCCGTGCCCATGCACGGGCTTTTTTTATTCCGCAAGCTTCTGAATCGCCTCGGTGGCCAGCCGGTCCGCTGTCTCGTTTTCCGCCATGCCGGCATGACCCTTGACCTTGAAAATTTTCAGGTCTGAAAATGTTCGCATCAGCTTTTGAATGCCGGCAATCAGTTCCACGTTTTTCTGCGCCTTCCAGCCCAGGGTGAGCGCGCCCAGGGAATAAGCGCTGTCCGTGAAAAGGCGCACCGGCAGTTTTTTGTTTTTGATTTCCAGCAGGGCCGCTTCAATGGCCTTGAGCTCGGCGATGTTGTTGGTGGCGTGGCCGATGTAGCGGGAGATGGTTTTTTGGCTGTTGCCGTATATCAGCAGCACGCCGATGCCGGCCGGGCCGGGATTGCCCGAGGCGGCCCCGTCGGTGAAGACCTGAATGGCGTCTTTTTCCGCCATTGCCGCCGCTACCTCTGTTCCATTTCCCGCAAAATTTTTTGCCGGGACGGGCTTCTTTTTTGCCGGTGATTTTACCGTTGATGTTGCCGGGGCCGCGCCAGGCCGGTCAAGGGGGCGAAGGCTTTCCTTATGCACACGGTACTCATGGGGCTGATCCAGCTGATACTTGATACGCACCTTTCCGTCCTGGACCAGCAGGTCACCGGCCGGGCCGGTTTCAACCCACACCTTGTTGTTTTTAAAGGCCATCCGCTTCCAGCCCGGCGTGTCAGTGCTCACCGTCCTCCCCTTTACCCGGATATTTCGGTTATGTGTAGAGGTGAAAGTTTTTGCTCAGGGTCTTAAACGATTCAAGATCGTCGTGCCATTCCTGTTCCAGGGCGAAAATTTCTTCCTGCTGTTCGATCCGTTTTCGCAGGTTGCCGTCCCCCAGGATCAGGTCAATGGGCATGCGCTCATGTTCATATTCGTAGGGCGGCGGTTTCCATGCAAAGGCATCGCCGTGAATATTGATCACCACCTGCAGCAGGGCCAGGGAGAGCGTATAGGAACGGTAATGATCAGGCGCGACCGGGTGAATTTGAAAGCCCTGACACGGCACGCCCTGCCACTTGCTCGACGTGGGTTCAAACACCATGGGCCGCAGCACCACGCCTTTTAAAAATTCGGGTTGAATGCGGGCCGCCACGGCGTGCGTATCAAGAAAGGGGGCGCCGAAATATTCAAAGGGCCGGGTGGTGCCCCGGCCTTCGGAGATGTTGGTGCCTTCCCAGATCACCTGGCCGGGATAAACAAGCGCTGAATCCGGCGTGGGCAGGTTGGGCGAGGGCGCCACCCAGGGCAGGCCGGTGTCGGCAAATCGCATGGACCGCTGCCAGTGGGCCATGGGCACAACGGTCAGGTCACACCCGATGCCGAACCGGTCGTTGAAAAGCCGGGCCAGTTCGCCGATGGTCAGGCCGTGGCGCATGGGAAGGGGATACCGTCCCACAAAAGAGGCCCATTCCGGCGCCAGAAGGTTTCCCTCCATGGTGATGCCGTTTATCGGGTTGGGCCGGTCCAGCACCACCACCGGTTTCCCGTGATCACGGGCCGCTTCCATACAGTAGGACAGGGTGTAAATAAAGGTATAGACCCGGGTGCCGGCATCCTGAAGGTCGATGACCAGGGTGTCGATGGCATCCATCATTTCCGGGGTGGGAATCCGGGTGTCACCGTAGAGACTGAAGACCGGAATGCCCAGGTCGGGGTCTGTAAAACCGGCGGACTCGACCATGTTGTCCTGTTTTTCGGCAAAAAACCCGTGCTGGGGGGAAAAGAGGGCGGTCAGCCGGCCGGGAAACGTTTCGCGGAGCAGGTCCCTGGCATGGCGCAGGTGCCCATCTACGGACGCGGGGTTGGCCAGCAGTCCCAGCCGTCCGGTCAGGGGCCACCGGCCCGGCGATTCACACAGTATCTCGATGCCTGGTCTGGTTCTCATAGGCCTTGCATTTCAGTCAAAATCTGTTTACAACCCGGACCATACCCATATATAAATGAAAACTCGATTTCCACGAAAGAGCATTAGCACACCCCGGGTTGAATTTAAAGCACGGATGCATGGAGAAGCGGAACATGAAGATATCGCCGCCGGACTATATTTTATCAATCAAGCCCTATGTGCCGGGAAAGCCCATTGAAGAGCTGGAGCGGGAATACGGCATCTCGGGATCTATCAAGCTGGCCTCCAATGAAAACCCCCTGGGGCCGTCCCCCCTGGCCCTGGCCGCCATTGAAAAAGCACTTTCCGGGCTGCACCGCTACCCCGACGGCAGCGGGTATTACCTGGTCTCAAAACTTGCGCAAAAACTGGGGGTGGCCCCGGAGTCCATTGTCCTGGGCAACGGTTCCGACGACATCATCGGCATGCTCACCCGGGCCCTGCTGCTGCCCGGCGACGAGGTGATCATGACCGATCCCTCATTTGCCATGTATGATATCACCACCTGCATGGTCAACGCGCGGTCGGTCTATGTGCCGCTGATCGACCGGGCACTGCCTCTTGACACCGTGGCCGGTGCCGTTACGTCAAAAACAAAGATGGTGTTTCTCACCAACCCCAACAACCCGACCGGCACGGTTTTTTCCGGAAAGGCGTTTGAACGGTTTCTGGAGGCGGTGCCCTCCGATGTGGTGATTGTGGTGGATGAGGCCTACATCGAGTTTGTTCAGGACCCGGAGTGTGCCCGGGCCTTTGATTTTCTTGACAACAGCCGTCCTCTCGTGGCGTTGCGCACCTTTTCAAAGGCCTATGGCCTGGCCGGCATTCGGGTGGGATACGGCGTCATGCCGCCGTATCTGGCGGCGATTCTAAACCGCATTCGCCAGCCCTTTAATGTCAACTCCCTGGCTCAGGTGGCGGCTATTGCGGCTCTGGATGATGAGGCCTTTTTAAAACAAACCCTGGCCGTGGTGCATGACGGGCTGGCCTGGCTTTATGCCGAGCTGGAGAAAATGGGCCTTCGCTGTTTTCCCTCCCAGGCCAATTTTTTTCTTGTCGATGTAAAAAAAGATGCCGCCGCTGTTTTTGAAGAGATGTTAAAGCAGGGCGTGATCATTCGCTCCATGGTCTCCTACGGATATCCTTCCTATATCCGGGTAACCGTTGGTCTGCCGGAGGAAAACGCCCGGTTTGTGGCGGCGTTAAAGGCGGTGCTGAAATGAAGCCTCTGCTGATTACCATCGACGGCCCGGCCGGCGCCGGTAAAACAACGGTCAGCAAGGCCCTGGCCCGGTGCCTGGGCTATCGGTACGTGGATACCGGTGCCCTGTACCGGGGCGTGGCCCTGGCCGCCAAAGAAAAGGGCGTGGCCCCTGAGGACGACGACGGGCTGGAGCGGCTGTGTACGGGACTTCGGCTGCGCTTTGTGGTGAATGAGGACGGGTCGCGGCTGTTTGACGGGGACCGGGACATCAGCGGTCTGATCCGCACCTCGGAAATCAGCATGCTGGCCTCGGCCGTTTCGGCCCGGCCGGTGGTGCGGAAATTCCTGTTTGACCTTCAGCGCCGACTGGGAGAAGAGAAGAATGCGGTTTTCGAAGGCCGGGACATGGGCACGGTGGTGTTTCCCGAGGCGGAGGTGAAGTTTTTTCTGGATGCCTCTGTTGAGGAGCGTGCCCGGCGGCGCTATGACGAGCGGTCCGCGGATGAGACCCGTACCCTGGAACAGATCGCCGAAGAGATTCGCACCCGGGACCACAATGACCGGACCCGAAGCCACGCGCCCCTCAAACCCGCCAATGACGCGATTTTACTGGACTCCACCGCGATTTCCATCGACCAGGTTGTCCAATCCATGCTGTCCCGCATAAAACAGGTCGATTTTTGAAAAAGGCGTGACTTTTCATTTGCATTTTACCTGTCATACTGATAGGTTTCCCGAATCAAAAGGCCCTGCGGGGCCGTTTAAATTCCGGTAAGGGGGTTTTTTTTAATGGTAGACAACAACACAACGCAGGATGCAGACAACATCGAAAACGAAGAAAGCGGCATGGAAAGCATGGAAGAACTCATGGCCATGTATGACCACACCTTCAAGCAGTTCACCGAGGGTGAGGTGGTCGTGGGCAAGGTCATTGCCGTGGACAAGGACTATGTGCTGGTGGACATCGGCTACAAGTCCGAAGGACAGATCAACATCAACGAGTTCAAGAACGAAAAGGGCGAGGTCAACGTCAAGATCTATGATGATGTTGAAGTGATGATTGAGTTCTGGGACGAGGAACATGAAAAGCTCGTTCTGTCCAAGGACAAGGCCGAAAAGGACAAGATCTGGGAGACCATCAAGGACACCTTTGACAATGACGGCGTGGTCAGCGGCGTGATCATCAATCGCGTCAAAGGTGGTTTTTCCGTGGATGTGGGGCTTCAGGCATTTTTGCCGGGTTCCCAGGCCGACCTTCGGCCCATCCGCAACTTTGACGAGATGGTGGGCCAGACCTATGATTTCAAGGTCCTCAAGTACAATCGCCGGCGCAACAACATCGTGCTGTCCCGCCGGGTACTGCTGGAAGAGACCCTGGCCACCAAGCGGGCTGAACTGATGGAGACCCTGGCCGATGGCCAGGTGGTCGAAGGCATTGTGAAAAACATCACCGAGTACGGTGTGTTCGTGGACCTGGGCGGCATCGACGGCCTGCTGCACATCACCGATATTTCCTGGGGCCGGGTGCGCCACCCCTCCGAGCTGTTTACTGTGGGCGACAACGTGACCCTGAAGGTGCTCTCTTTTGATCTGGACAAGAAAAAGATATCCCTGGGCATGAAGCAGCTGACCCCGGATCCCTGGGAGTCGGCGGCCGAGAAGTACCCGGTGGGTGTCAAGACAACCGGCAAGGTTGTGAGCATCACCAACTACGGCATTTTCGTGGAACTGGAAGAGGGCGTCGAGGGCCTGATTCACGTGTCTGAGATATCCTGGACCCGCAAGATCCGCCACCCCTCCAAGGTGGTCAACATCGGGGAAGAGGTGGATGCCGTGGTGCTGGACATTCAGCCCGGCAACCGGCGTATCTCCCTGGGCATGAAGCAGGTGGAGCCCAATCCATGGGAGGTGATCAGCGAGAAGTACCCCGTGGGCACGGTGATCGAAGGCCGCATCAAGAACATCACCGATTTTGGTCTGTTCATCGGCATTGATGATGATATTGACGGCTTGGTCCATATTTCCGACATCTCCTGGACCAAGCGGATCAAGCATCCTTCTGAGATATACAAGAAGGGGGACCTGGTGCGGGCCGTTGTGCTGGAGATCGACAAGGCCAACGAGCGTTTTTCCATGGGCATCAAGCAGCTTGAGTCTGATCCCTGGGAGAGTGTCCGGGACCGCTACCCCATCGGCACCAAGGTGTCGGGCGTTGTGACCAATGTTACTGACTTCGGCATTTTTGTGGAGCTGGAAGAGGGTATTGAGGGGCTGGTGCACGTATCTGAGGTCAGCACCGAGCGGATCAAAACACCGGTGGGTCAGTACGAAGTGGGCGCCGAGCTGACCGCCCGGGTGATGAACGTCAATGCCGACGAACGCAAGATCGGCCTTTCCATCAAGCGGCTCGACGTGGAAGATGACAAGACCCTGCTCAAGGACTACGTGGACAACTCCAGGGGCACCACCTCCGCCTTTGGTGAGCTGCTGCGGGAAAACCTTCAGAACGGCTTTACCCTTCAGGGGAATCAGGATGCTGCCGAAAAAGAGGCCGCAACATCCGACAAAGACGACGAGGACGAACCGTCGGACACCGACGCGTAAAAAAAGGCGGCTTGCTTTTTTTCACGCGGTTGTAGGATAATCATAAACCGGGGGCCGGATGGTCACGCCCCCGGTTTTTATTTGGGGTTCATCTATTCGGTCATTTCCGGCAGGAGAGAGTCATGTTTTCCAGAAGACATCCGTTTCTTTTTTTCATCCTGGTGCTGTCTGCCATTGTGTTTGGTTCAGCCACGGTTATTTCTTTTGTGGTGGGCCTCTATTCGGGCAAACCCGCTTTCGAGTCCGGTGAAAGGGTGGGGATTGTGGAGGTGAAGGGGGTTATTCTCTCTTCTGAACAGGTGATCGAAGAACTGAAAACCTTTCGTGAGGAGGATGCCATTCGGGCCATTGTGGTGCGCATCGACTCGCCCGGTGGTGCCGTGGGACCGGCCCAGGAGATATTCCGGGAAATTCATAAAACCGCTGCAACCAAAAAGGTTGTGGCCTCCATGGGCTCCGTGGCCGCGTCGGGCGGCTATTATGTGGCGTCGGCAACGGAAAAAATATTTGCCAATCCCGGCACATTGACCGGCAGTATCGGCGTGATCATGAGCTACACCAACTTTCAGGAGCTGATGGACAAGATTGGGCTGCTGCCCGTGGTGATCAAAAGCGGCAAATACAAGGATATCGGGTCTCCGGTGAGACCCCTGGAAGAACGCGAAAAACGGATTCTTCAGGAGTTTGCCGATGATATTCACCAGCAGTTTATTGATGACGTGGCCGCCGGCAGAAACATGGATGCCGGGGCGGTGGCGAAGCTGGCGGACGGCCGCATCTACACCGGCAGAAAAGCCCTGGAGCTGGGCTTGGTGGATGAACTGGGCAACCTGGAAGACGCGGTGGAAACCGTCGGCCGGATGGCGGGCATTAAAGGCGATATTGTTCAGGTCTACCCGGAAAGAAAGACAAAGTTTTCCCTGACCGAACTGTTGACAGGCTCCTCAGCCGAAGAGCTGGCAAACACACTGATGCACGGTCAGGCTCTTTCCGCCGGCTACCTTTACCGGCCGGGATTGTAACATCAAATTAAAATCGGGATCGAAATCGGGATCGGGATCGAAATGGAAGAAACAATGAACTTTGCCATCATCGGAACCGGAGCCGTGGGCGGATATTACGGCGGTCTGCTCTGCCGTCACGGGTTTGAGGTCCATTTTTTGCTGCGTGGGGATTATGTCCATGTTCAGGAAAAAGGCCTGACCATTGACTCAAAGGACGGCAGTTTCCGGTTGAAACAGGTCAACGCCTATTGCCGCGCATCGGACATGCCCCGGTGCGACGTGGTGATTGTGGCCCTGAAAACAACGGCCAATGATCGGCTGGCCGGCATTCTGCCCCACGTGGTCAAGCCCGGCGGCGTGGTGGTGGCCCTTCAGAACGGCCTGGGCGTTGAAAAGACGATTCAGGAGATCGTCCCTGATGCCACGGTGATCGGGGGCCTGTGTTTTCTGTGCAGCAACAAGATCGGGCCGGGCCATATTCATCACCTGGATTTCGGGTCGGTCCGTCTGGGCCAGTACCGGGCCGATGGCGCGGCCGCCGGCATCACGCCGGAACTGCGGCAGGTGGCTGATGCGTTTTCGGCCGCCGGCATATCGGTGGACCTGGCCGAAGACCTGGCCCTGGCCCGGTGGCAGAAGCTGGTGTGGAACATGGCCTTTAACGGCGTTACCGTGGTGTTAAACGCCACCACGGATCAATTGATGGCCGATCCTTCGGCCCTTGCGCTGGTGCGCGGCATCATGGAAGAGGTGGTGGCCGGCGCCAGGGCCTGCGGGCATCCGCTGGATGAAAATTTTATTGAGATCATGATCGCGGCCACAAAAAACATGGTCGCCTACCGGCCCAGCATGATGCTCGATTTTGAAGCCGGCAGGGAGCTGGAAGTCGAGGAGATTTACCGTCTGCCCATTTCAATGGCCGCCGCGGCCGGCGTGGCCATGCCCCGGTCCGAAACCATTGCCCTACAACTGGAATTCCTGGACCGCCGGAACCGGGGATGAAGTAAGGGTGCAAGCCCCCCCCTGGGTCCTTCGCCCCTTTTGTGCCGTGTGATACAGATTTTTCGGTTCTTGTCCAGTGGAGCGGATTTTTTTAAAACGATTTCAAAGGAGATCAGCCATGGCTTTACCTCAGGGATACACGGTGGAAAAGGTGTTCGGTCAAACCGGCCCATTGGCCGACGGACTGGTCCGTTTCTGGGTAGGCAACGGTGCTCTGGATGAAGCCGGGGCTCGTCAGCGGGTTAACCATGTGGCCTGTGTGCTGAAAAACGGGAACGGGGATATTCGTGGCGTCTGTTCCATCGTAGCCACGGCACTGCCCCTGCTGGGCAACCGCAATATATGGGTGTACCGCCAGTTTCTTCCGGATACAGACCGCTCTTATGAGGCCTTTGTGGCCCTGTTCAACGGTACACGTGAAATCGCCCAGAACCTGCTGGAGAAGGAGGGGGCTCAGAAGGCGCCCACCGGTATTTTTGTGATCCTGCCGGACGAGGCCATGGCCCGGCGGTATCCTCAGGCCTTCTGGCCCGAAACAGCCCTGTTTTATGCCGGCCGCACCAGCCAGGGCCAGCATTGCCGCATCGCGTGGCTGGATGAACCCGGCGGCTGGGCCGACGTGCACCGGGAACTGGAACCGGGCTTTTCCATGGAGTGGGTGTTTGGAAAGGTTGACGAGAAACTGGCTGAAGAGATTGTCTCCTTCTGGCTGGCCGAGGGGGCCATCAAGGAAGACAGAGCGCGTCAGCGGGTGCCTGAAGCCGCCAAGATTGGCCGGGATCCCAATGGAACCCTGGCCGGTGTTTGCACCCTGCAATACCGGCAGACCCCCCGGCTGAATAACATGCCGCTGTGGCATGTAAGGGCCTTTGTCAGCAAACCCCATCGACGCTCCAGCCTGGCGTTCTGCCTGCTTCACACCACTGTGGATGATATGCAGGTTCTTTATGACACAGGGGAAGAACGCCGGGCACCAGGCTTTTTCATGGAGGTCGAAAATCCATCCCTGCGCCAGCTTACCCACCAGGGCCTGTGGGCCTATCGCCGTTTTGCCTACCTGGGAGATGATGCAAGGGGAAACCATCTGCGGGTTCAGTATTTCAAGGGGGCGGAACTGAATTTTTAGAGGTGGGTTGTTATAGGGAGATTCTCGTGAAACATCCGGGCTAACGGTGAGGGCGGGCCCGGATGAACGGGTGTCAGTCCCACTGGTACAGCGAGGCAATGTCGTCGCTGTCTTTGGCGGGGTCGTCTTTCTTTTTTGCCGGTTCCGGGGGCCTGGCCGGCCGGGGCGGTCTGGGGGCCGCCGGTTTTGCTTTTTTCGTGGCCGCCATCTCATCCTTTCGGCGGGACCCCTCCATCAGGAGGTTCATCAGCGGCTGCTTGATCTCTTTTTCTTTCTGCCGGTTGAGCTCCAGGATTTCAATCACGGCCGACTCCCAGCAGATCATCTCTATGACTGCTTTTTCAGCCGCCAGGTCCCCGGTTTCCGCGGCGATGAGGGCGCCCTCCAGGCAGTACAGCCGTCCGCTTTTTCCATCGGATTTCACCCGCAGCGTACAGCTTTTGCTTTCCATCTGGATCAGCTGCAGAAAAGAGGCCAGGCTGATGCCGTTGACCGCGCCCCTGGCATTGGATTCAAATATCTCGCGAATGGCGGCCAGCAGCAGGTCCACATCAATGGGTTTCTCAAAGTATTTGAGGGAGCCCATGGCATCAATGCGCTGTTCCAGCTCCGGGGAGCCGTTGGCCGTCATTACAAACACCGGCGTTTCAGGATGGTGATTGCTCAGGTGGGCCAGCAGCTCAAACCCGTCCATCACCGGCATTTCGATGTCAGTTATCACCAGGTCGACCTTCACAGACCGGGCCTGGGCCAGGGCCTCCTTGCCGTTTTCAGCGGTAAGAACCGTAAATTCACTGGTGTACGGCTCCAGTTTTTTGGCCAGAAAGTGCCGTACCAGCTTGGTGTCGTCGACGATCAGAATGGTTTTCATGAAGTGGTCTGTCCGACTGCAAAGATTTTATAATGAAACAAACAGGAAGCTGTATTTATAGTCCTTATCTATAGCAAACCCGGTTTGTGTGTCAATCTTTTTCCGTGCCCGGCCTGTAATTCGTTACCCGGAAAAGCACGCCGGCCCTGCCCGGACCACCGGAACGGCGGCAGAAAGGGGTTGTGGCCCGCAACTGCCTTGTGCTACTATCAATACTGTCAAAAGCGCAATCAACTTTTTTCAATTTGTGGTGCCCCATGCAAGCCCGATACTGGCCTGATGAATATGTCCGGAAAAAAAGAACCGCCAAAGAGGCCCTGTCGGTTCTCAAGTCCGGTCGCCGGATATTTATCGGTTCTTCCTGCGGAGAGCCTCAGCACCTGGTGAACACCCTGGTGGAAGAGGCCGACCGGTTCTCCGACCTGGAAATCGTCCGGCTGATGGGGCTCGAGCGATCACCCATCACGCGCCTGGTCAACCAGGACCGGCTGAACAGCTTCCATGTCCGCAACATTTACCAGGGCGCCGGCGATGCCCGCCACCTGGCGCCCAGCCGGCCGTTTATCACCCCCATCAACATGTCGGCGGTGCCGGACCTGTTCCGCAAGAACCAGCTTCCCCTGCACGCGGCCCTGATTCAGACCTCGCCGCCGGACGACTTCGGCTGGATGAGCCTGGGTATATCGGTGGATGTGGGCATGGCCGCCGCCACGTCCGCGGATATCGTCATTGTCCAGGTCAATGCCCGCATGCCCCGGGTCCTGGGGCACAGCTTCATCCATGTCAATGACGTTGACTTTGTCGTGGAGTGCGATGAGCCGCTTTACACCATTCCGGAGCTGCCCGAGCTCGAATCGGCGCACAAGATCGGTCGGCTGGTGGCCAACCTGATCGAAGACGGTTCCACCTTTCAGCTGGGCCTGGGCGCAACACCCAAGGCCATCCTGCTGGCCCTGTCCGAAAAAAACGACCTGGGGGTCCATACCCAGTTTGTCATCGACGGTATCATGGACCTGGTCTCCCGGGGTGTGATCACCAATCGGCGCAAGGGGCTCAATGAGGGCAAGATCGTGGCCAGCAACGCCGTGGGAACGGAAAATCTGTACGAGTTTGTTCACGACAACCCCTCTATTGAGTTCTTCCCGGCCGATTATGTCAGCAATCCCGGGGTTATCGCCCGCCACAACAAGATGGTGGTGGTCAACATGGTAAAGGAGATGGACCTTGTGGGCCAGGCCTCGGTGGACGCCCTGCCGCACAACTACTTCGCGGGCGTCTCCAGCATTCCGGACTTTGTTCATGGCGCGGCCATGGCCCCGGGAGGCCGGTCGATTTTGCTGATTCCCAGCACCTCGGTGGACAGGAAGACCAGCCGCATCGTGCCCCGGCTGTCGGGCAACGTGGTGGTTTCCATGAACGATGCCGGGTTCGTGGTCAGTGAATTCGGCGCGGTCAACCTGTTCGGCAAAAACCTTCAGGAGCGGGCCACGGCCATGATCTCCCTGGCCCATCCCGACTTCCGGGAAGCGCTTTTTGAACAGGCTCGGGACATGGGATTACTGGCGCCGGGCCGCAAATTGAGCGAATCCCTGCGCGGCGTATACCCGGCCGGCCTGGAAGAGACCCGGACCTACGACGGCCAAACCGTCAAGTTCCGGCCGGCCAAACCCGTGGATGACCGGCGCATTCAGGAACACTTTTACAACCTGGACAAAAAGGATGTGATCGCCCGGTTTTTTCAGAATAAGACCTGTTTTTTCAGGGACGACCTCGAAGGAATGTATGAAATCGACTACATCAAGAACCTCACCATTCTGGCGGTCACCGGTGACTTCGGGTTCGGCGAGGTGGTGGGCATCGGGGCCTACATGCTGGAGTCCCCCGGCAACATGGCCGAAGTGGCTTTTTCGGTGAGCCGGCCGTGGCAGGGAAAAGGCATTGCCACCGTGATCCTGCACAAGCTGGCCTATGCCGCCATGGGCAACGGCATCGCCGGCCTGGTGGCCTATACCGAACCGGCCAACACGGCCATGAAAAAGCTGTTTGCCACGCTGCCCTATGCGATAAAGACCAGCCGGGATACGGACATGGTGACCATGACCTGTTATTTAAACGACGAACAGCCGGCACCGGATGCCGGCCCGGCCCAACGTGATTGATTTCCAAGGAGATGGCCAATGACCGAGTTTAAAAAAGCCTATGACGCCCATCTGGAAGAGTTTCAAAAAAACGCCCATATCAAGGGCATGGAGGCGTATCAGCGGCTCTACAGGGAATCCCTGGAAAGTCCCGATACCTTCTGGGCACGCCAGGCCGACCATTACCTCACCTGGTATAAAAAGTGGGACACCGTGCTGGACTATGATTTTTCCGAGGCCCGGATTCAGTGGTTCGGCGGTGGCCGGCTGAATGCCTCATTCAACTGCCTGGACCGTCACCTGGAAACCAGGGAAGAGGCGGTGGCTTACTACTGGGAGGGGGATGATACGGCCCGGGCTCAGGCCTATACCTACGGCGAGCTCTATCGCCGGGTCAACCGGTTTGCCGCGGCCCTGCGCCACAAGGGGGTTAAAAAGGGGGACCGGGTCATTATTTATCTGCCCATGATCATCGAGCTGCCTGTGGCCATGCTGGCCTGCGCCCGCATCGGCGCCGTTCACAGCGTGGTGTTCGGCGGTTTCAGCGCCGAGGCCATTGCCAACCGCATCAACGACTGCGGAGCCAAAGTGGTGATTACGGCCGACGGCGGTTTCCGGTCGGGCAAACCCGTGGCCCTGAAAAAGAACGTGGACGAGGCGTTGAAAAAGTGCCCGGCGGTAAAAACCGTGATTGTGGTCAACCATGTGGACTCCGGGATTTTTCTTACGCCCGGGCTGGAGCACTGGTGGCATGAACTGATCGCGCTCCCCGGCCTGGCCGACGAGGTGGAGCCGGAGCCCATGGACGCCGAGGACCCGCTGTTTATCCTTTACACCAGCGGCAGCACCGGCAAGCCCAAGGGCGTGGTCCACACCCACGGCGGATATCTTCTTTACGCGGCCATGACCATGGAGTACGTGTTTGACCTGCACCCGGGCGATATCTTCTGGTGCACCGCCGACATCGGGTGGATCACCGGCCACAGCTATATTCTTTACGGCGCCCTGGTCAACGGCGCCACCAGCGTGATGTTCGAGGGCGTTCCCAGCTATCCCGATTTTGACCGGTTCTGGGCCATTGTGGAAAAATACCGGGTCAACAAATTTTATACCGCGCCCACGGCCATCCGATCCCTGGCCAGGGAGGGCGAGGCCCATGTGAAGAAGCACGATCTTTCCAGCCTGATGCTGCTGGGCACGGTGGGCGAGCCCATCAACCCCGAGGCCTGGCGCTGGTATCACCACCATATCGGCAGGGACTGGTGCCCCGTTATCGACACCTGGTGGCAGACCGAGACAGGGGGCCACATGCTCACGCCCCTGCCCGGCGTAGCGCCTGTCAAGCCCGGTTCATGCGCCTTTCCCTTTTTCGGTATCGACCCGGTGATCATAGACGATGCCGGAGAGCCGGTCAAACATCCGGATGAAGAAGGGCTTCTGTGCATTCGCAAGCCCTGGCCCGGCATGGCCCGCACGGTTTTCGGTGATCATGAGCGGTTTATCTCCACCTATTTCAGCCAGGCTCCGGGCATGTATTTCACCGGCGACGCGGCCCGAAAAGATGAGGACGGCTACTTCTGGATCATCGGCCGCATTGATGACGTGATCAATGTATCCGGCCACCGCCTGGGCACGGCCGAACTGGAGTCGGCCCTGGTGCTGCACCCCCACGTTGCCGAGGCCGCAGTGGTGGGCTTTCCCCACGCCATCAAAGGGCAGGGCATCTATGCCTTTGTGATTCTCAAGACAGGCAGGGAGCCGTCCGATGCGCTGAAAAAGGAGCTGGTGGCCCAGGTGCGCCGGGAGATCGGCCCCATTGCCACCATCGACGTGGTGCAGTGGGCCGAAGGCCTGCCCAAGACCCGCAGCGGAAAGATCATGCGCCGCATTCTCAAAAAGATCGCGGCCAATAAGCTCGATGAACTGGGCGATACCTCCACTATTGCCGATGAATCGGTGATTGAAAAACTGATTAAGGATAAGGTGGACGTTTCCAAATTATGAATTTGACCTTATAAAATTGTATCTTCTCCGATTTAGTGGGTGCGCAGGGTTCAAGGATTCAAGGGGTCGAGGGGCCAAGGGGCCAGGTGCACTGCCACAACACCCCCCTGAGCCCTTGAATCCTTCCAGCGGTCCGCGTATGACAGGAAATGACGAAGCATGTCTCGCAAGGTAGCCATATCCCGGGATGACCGCTTTCTGCTTCACAAAACCGGTCACGCCCATCCGGAGAGCCCCTCCCGGCTGGCTTCGATCTATCGCATGGTGGACCGGCATTTTGCCGGCACAGTGACAACAATGACGCCGGAGCCGGCCACCCTGGACCAGCTGGAGCTGGTCCACACCCCCGGCCATGTGAAAAAAATATTAAAGACCGCTGAGCACAAAATCACCAGCATGGCGCCGGACACGCCGGTCAGCGGCCACTCCTACCTGGCGGCCTGGCTGGCGGCCGGGGCCTGCATGCAGGGGGTGGACCTTCTTTTGTCCGGCGCCTGCCGCGCCTTTTTCTCCCTGGTGCGGCCCCCGGGCCACCACGCCCTGCCGGACCGGGCCACCGGTTTCTGCCTGCTCAACAACCTGGCCATCGCGGCCCGGTATGCCCGAATGCGTTACAACCTGGAACGGATTCTGATCGTCGACTGGGACGTGCATCACGGCAACGGCATTCACGACATCTTTTACCGGGAGCCAGGCGTTTTCTACGTCTCTTCTCATGACCTGATGCTGTTTCCCTATTCCGGGGAGGCAGGCGATACCGGCGAGGCCGGGGGCAGGGGGTTTACCCTGAACATGCCCCTGTCCCGCTCCTTTGGCGACGGTGACATGGCATACATCTACCGCACTGTGCTGACGCCGGTTTTCCGGTGGTACACGCCCTCAATGGTAATGATCGCCGCCGGGTTCGACGCCCATGCCGACGATCCCCTGGGCCGTTCGGCCTGGAGCGAAAACGCCTATTTCCTGCTTGCGCGCCTGGTGTGCGAACTGGCCGATGCCGATCATGTTCCCCTTCTGCTTTCCCTGGAAGGCGGATATGACCCCGGCGCCAATGCCGCGTCAGCCAAAGCCGTGCTGGAGGCCCTGGTCTCATACGCTCCGGCCGGACCGGTGCCGGCGCCCCTGGACCCGAATGCGGCCGACGAACTGCTGGAGACTGTTTTTACAACCCACAAACCTTATGGAATCGTGTCATGATCAAGGCCCGGATACCCGCCCATAATTCCCACGCCAACCTTTCCGGCTACGTGGCCGCGCGCCGGTCGTTCAAGTGGTCGAATGCGGCTGCCGAACTGGGCATCAACAGCGATGCCGGGGTCAACATCATCGCGCAATCCATCGATAAATGGGCCGCCCGGCCGGACACGGCCGGACAGCCGGCCATGATATTTCACAAGGGCGGTCACACCGATATCTACACCTTTTTGCAGATGCGCGACATCTCGGCCCGGTGGGCCGGTTTTTTTGTCAAAAACGGTCTTGAGGCCGGCGACTGCCTGATGATTTTTCTGCCGCCCTGCCGGGCGTTCTTTTTTGCCATGGCCGCCTGCGCAAGGGCAGGCATTGTGTTCTGCCCGGTGTTTGCCTCTTCCGGTTACAGTGAACTGGAGTCCCGGCTGGCCGATATCGCGCCCAAAGCTGTCCTGACCGACCCCGGCCTGGTGGAGATGATTCCACCGGAAAGGGCCGCAGCATTGAAAACCCTTTTTCTCACCACAGACGCTCCCGGGCTGTATGACAATGAAATTGTTGTGGGAGACGGGCCCGCGTCCCTGCCTGCCGACTTTTCACCGCGCCTGGTGACCCCGGGAACCGCCCTTTATGTCGTTTACACCTCCGGCTCCACCCGGCCGCCCAAGGGTATCATTCACGGCCATGGCGATATGGTCGGCATCTACGCCTCCGCGAAATGGGTACTGGACCTGAAGGCCGATGACGTGCTGTGGACCGATGCCGACCCGGCCTGGGTCACCGGAACGGTTTACGCGGCCCTGGCCCCCTGGCTTTGTGGCGTGGCCTCTGTGGTTTCAGAAGCCCCTGCCCCTTCTTCCGCCGTCAATGCGTACCGCACCCTTGAGGCCTGCCGGGTGACGGTGTGGTACACCACGCCCAATACCATCCGTGGCCTGATGGAGGCCGGCGAGGACCTGCCCGGCCGTTACAACCTGGACGCCCTGCGCCATATCGTCACCGTGGGTGCCCCGTTAATGCCCGATCCTTTTTACTGGGTCCGAAAACACCTGGGCCTTTCTCCTCATGACAACTGGTGGATGTCTGAAACCGGCATGATCTGCATCGCCAATCTGCCCTGCCTGGACATTAAGCCCGGCGCCATCGGCAAACCCCTGCCCGGCATCGAAGCCGCCGTCCTGGACGACAGCGGCTGGGAACTGCCGGCCCTCTCCATCGGACAGCTGGCCCTCAAGTCCGGGTGGCCGGCCATGATGGTCGGGTTGTGGGGTGACCGGGCCCGGTATGAGGGTCATTTCCAAAACAACTGGTTTCTCACCGGCGATATTGCCCTTCAGGACGAAGAGGGCTATTTCTATCACCAGGGACGGCTGGACGATATTCTGAAAACCAGGGAAAACCGGGCCATCGGGCCCTTTGAAATCGAACAGGCCCTGTGCGGTCACCCGGCCGTGGCCGAAGCCGCAGTCATTGCCAGGGGAGGGGACCGGGACACCGGCACCTCTTCGATCAAGGCTTTTGTCACCCTGAAGCCTGGCAATCCGGCTTCCTCCCGGCTCAATCGGGAGATCCGCATGTTTCTCAAGGCCGGCGTGGCCCCGGACATTGACGTGGATGAAATCACCTTTACTGAAAAACTGCCCCGCACCCGCAACGGTAAACTCCTGCGCCGTGTCCTGCGCGCCTGGGAACTGGGGCTGCCCGGCGGGGATGCAGTCAGTATGGAAGATTGATGATGGCTTGTCGCGCCGAAGCACGCAAGGGCAAAGGCAGAACCGGGCAAACCATTAAAATTGGTTCATCTCCCGAAACAAGCCTCTGGACCCTCGACCCCTTGAATTCTTGAACCCTGCGCACCCACTAAATCGGAGAAGATCCTTAAAACCCGCCTTTTCTATACAGCATTCAGTATATCGACCAAAATAATAAAAATATAATCTATCATTATTTTTTTTCTTTTCATTCGCCCGCATTGATAGTAGAAAAATACAACCCCTGTTTCAGTCAAAACTCAAACCTATTGCGCGGGAGGATAAACCATGAAACTGCACCCCAGGCTGCACCCAATCATCTATGTCCGTGGTTTTGCCATGCGGGATTCTGAAATTGAAGATACGGTGAACACACCCTACATGGGCTTTAACCTGGGCTCGACCCGGATAAGGCAATCTCATGATCGGTCGTTTTTACAATACATCTTTGAATCGCCGTTGATCCGGCTGATGAAGGAATACGGATATAGTGACGTCTACCTGGATGGCAAGATACGTGATGACCGCATTCCCCGGCAGAGCATCATCATCCATCGCTATTATGAACAGGCGGAAACAGGGGAAGGCCGGCGCCCAGGCATCATGGACGCGGCCAGGGATCTGAGCGACCGGATTGAAGAGGTGCGGAATCATGTTTGCGGCGGAGACCCGAAGGCCGAACGTGCCTTCAGGGTCTATCTCGTGGCCCATTCCATGGGCGGCCTGATATGCCGCTGCCTGCTGCAGAATGATAAGGTGGGCAGCCGGGTGGCAAAGCAAAGCGTTGACAAGGTCTTCACTTATGGAACGCCGCATAACGGCATTGAGATCGGCGGGATCAATGTGCCGGGGATTCTTGGCTTGTGGGACATCAGCAACTTTAATCGCGGCAATATCGCCAAATTCCTCGATCTCAAACCGCGTGGCGGCAAGGTCAATCATCTGGATGGAAAGTTCCCGGCAGAGCGGTTTTTTTGCCTGGTCGGCACCAATCCCCGGGATTACAATCTTGCCCGCCTGGTTGTCGGCGCATCCAGCGACGGCCTGGTGCGAACTGAAAATGCCTATGTGGAAGGCGCGCCCCGTGTGTACTGTCACCTGAGCCATAGTGGTCATTACGGTATGGTGAATTCGCAGGAAGGATACCAGAACCTGGTGCGCTTTCTGTTCGGAGATCACCGGGTGATCCTGCGCATGGTGCCGGAAGCGCTGCCCCTGCCGCCGTCCATTCGCAGGGAATATGACGCCAAAAAACGGGTGCGCGGCTCCTACCTGTTCGAATGCACCATGATGCCAAGAGGTGAGGCCGCAATTCCGCTCAGTGACCGGCGCGCCGAACATGCGTCGGCCGTATTCAGAACCTATGACGAGTTGTTTTATCCGGAGCGTGCCGGCCTGCAGGCGCCAAGATATCCCGTACTGGGAAGTATTTTTCTGGACTCTTCGAAAATCACCTCCGGTAAAACCATGGTCTTTACCGTGGATCTTACCGTGCGCAGCACGGATTTCTGGGTGGATGGTATTTTATCGAAAAAGCGGCGCATTCCGGATGAAAATCTTTACCGGGACAAAATCGTCTTGAAAGTTGTGTTGAATAAGGACCAGTGGACGCTTCGTTATATTGAATCAGACGACAACTGGGGCGAAAACCGGGGGACCGGGCTGAGCCGGGATGACGCGGGGCCGTATATCCCCCTGGCTAATCGCAAGGGGTTTCGCGCAAAGCTCTATTTTGACGTGACGTCATGGTAGAAAGCAAAATCACGGATGTTGATTTAAAAGCCGAACCCGGATATTTCATGAAATATTCGGGTTAAGCTGAGCATCTGTTCGTAGTAACGCCGTCAGGCGTTCTACCCCGGCCGCACACGATGCCCTTACGGGCACACTACAAACGGATGCTTCGTCCGCAACGCACATCCCTGTTCGTAGTGACGCCGTCAGGCGTTTTACCCCGGCCGAGTACGATGCCCTTACGGGCACACTACAAACGGATGCTTCGTCCGCAACGCACACCCCTGTTCGTAGTGATGCCGTCAGGCGTTCTACCCCGGCCCTGCCCGGTGTTTTGCCGGTTGACTTCACCTGCGCTTGCCACTAAGATGGGCCGAATACAAGAACCTGAAATTCGTAAGGGAAAACCATATGTCAAACATCCGGCTGCTCGGCATGGTCGTGGGTCTTGCGCTTTTTCTCTTAAGCTTTCGTATCTTCCGCGGCCAGAAGTGGAACCGGGCCAATTTTTTCCTGTTTGCCGGGTCCGGCCTGTTTCTTTTTGCTCTTTCCCTCAATCCCGGCCTGATAAACATTTTACAGCGCATGCTGGCCCTGGATGATGCGGAACGGGGCCGGTTGATGGCCCTGCTGATTTTTGCCGTTGGAGTGCTCTGGTTTGCCCTCATTCTGATGCGCACCTCCTTTCTGAAACACAAGTACCAGTTTGACCGGTTTGTGCGGGCCGTGGGCATCGCAAATTACATTGAAAAAATTCGAACCGACCTTGCCGGATGTGACGTGGCGGTTCTTATTCCGGCCTATAATGAGGCAGACAACCTGCGGGCGGTCCTGCCCCGTATCCCCAAAGAGGTGGGCGGGCTGAAGCTGGGGGTGGTGGTGGTGGACGACGGCAGCGACGACGGCACCTGTGAGTGCGCGATTGCTGCCGGGGCCTTTGCGGTTCGCAGCCCCATCAATCGGGGCGGGGGCGCGGCCCTGCGGCTGGGATATGATATCCTGCAAAAGGCGGATATCGACATCTGCGTCACCATGGATGCCGACGGCCAGCATAACCCCGAGGAGATTCCCGCACTGCTTTCCCCGCTGCTGGAAGAACAATGCGATATTGTTATCGGCTCCCGCATTCTCGGGTCCAGGGAAAAGGACAGTCTGTTCAGGCTGGCAGGGGTCTATTTTTTCAGCTTTATCATCAACCGGCTCACCGGCCTTAATATCACCGACCCGTCCAGCGGGTTCCGGGCCTTTAAAATGGACG
Source organism: Desulfosudis oleivorans Hxd3 (assembly GCF_000018405.1). Taxonomy (NCBI): domain Bacteria; kingdom Pseudomonadati; phylum Thermodesulfobacteriota; class Desulfobacteria; order Desulfobacterales; family Desulfosudaceae; genus Desulfosudis; species Desulfosudis oleivorans. The sequence goes on along the minus strand of NC_009943.1, from coordinate 2,382,785 downwards.
TGGTCCGGCGCGTCCCCTTGGACGAGGACCAGTTTCACACCAGCGAGCTGATCATCAACGCGGCCAAGGGCGGTTTTTGCATTCGCGAGGCCCCCATCACCATTCTTCGACGAAAATACGGTGAAAGCAAAAAAGGCAGAAACTGGCTGTACGGCCTCAATTTCGCAAAAATTGTTGTTCGAAGCTGGTGGAGATAGGTGTGAAAGCCAGCGTGATTATTTCGGCTTATAATAATCTGGAGGACCTCCGTCTTTTATTGCCGAGCCTGGAGCAGCAGGTTCTGGATCGCCATGAGATGGAAGTAATTTTGCGGGATGACGGTTCCGGTGACGGCACCGGTGACTGGGTCCGGCAACACCATCCATGGGTACAGCTCATACAGGGAGAAAATGCTGGCTTTTCGAAAAGCAATAATATAGCCGCAGACAGAGCAACCGGCGAAGCCCTTGTTTTTATAAACGCTGACACGATTCTTGACAAAAGATTTATTACTGCCGGGTTGAATGTGTTTGATCATGAGCCGCTTCTGGGGGGGCTGAACTGCAACATGATCATGCCCTGGGTGATGGATGTAAGCGCGTTTCTTGAAGGTCAACGTCCGGCAGCCGGACACGGCCATTTTTTAAACCGGTACGGTTTTGCGGAGTATCGGGAAGTGAAGACGGAACGCTGCCGAACCGCTTTTTTAAGCGGCGGCGGCTGTTTTGTGCGCCGCATGGCCCTGGGAGAGGAATCCCCGTTTGCCGAAGACCTCTGGGGCGGCACTTCCTACTGCGAGGACCTGGACCTGTCGTTGCGGCTGCTGGCAAAGGGGTGGCGACTCTGTTTTGAACCTGCCGCGATTCTGTACCACAACCAGCGCCCGGTTCAGGAGGCCGGTTTCAACCAGTTGAAAAAGTTTCTCCGGATCAGCGCCAACCGAGTCACGGTCTATGCGATCAACCTTTCCCTGTCCTGTTTTCTGAGGGTATTTCCCCGGCTTTTTTACGGGGTGTTTCATAAAGTGGTTCTGCTGCCCTTGCCGGAAAAAATCAGAAAAAAGATACTGGCGGGTGCTCTTATTATGATGCCACTGTTTCTTATGCTGCTGCCCTATTGGATCTATCGCGGAATAGGCTGGGCGTCTGGAAGAAACTCCATTCAGACGCTTTCATTCTTAAAGGAGGGAACCTATGGCTGCGATATATAGCCAATACAAATACTCATTTTATTTGGCCTGAAGAAAGGTGTTAACTGGTGAAAATAGGCATTAACGCGCTCTATCTGCTTCCAGGCAAGGTCGGGGGCTCGGAAACATATATCAGAAACCTTGTGAAGCACCTCGATCTTCTCGGCGGGGATAATACCTATTTTATTTTTATAAACAAGGAAAGCATCGGTGTATTTCCGGAAACGTCGCGCATAAAGACAGTGCTTTGCCCCATCCACGCTGCCAGTCGTCCGATCCGTATACTTTGGGAACAATGCATCCTGCCTTTTCAAATTAAAAAATATAACATTGATGCCGTACTTTCGGCAGGAATGACGGCTCCTTTCTTCTGTCCGGCGCGGTCGATTCTCACCATCTTAGATCTTCAGCATATCAATCAGCCGCAGAATTTTTCACGCTTTCATCTGTTTTTCCTGAGGTCGATAATCTACTTGAGCGCAAAAACCGCAGACGGCATAATGACCATTTCCGAGCATGTAAAACAGGACATCGTGAAGTTTTACAAAATACGTCCGGAAAAGATCGCCGTGGGCTATCTCGCTGTACAGCATAATATTTTTACGCCCGCAGCCGGGAAGGACGATTTGGCTATAAGAGCAAAGTATGGTCTCCCTGAGCGTTATATTCTTTATGCCGCAGCTTTATTGCCCCACAAGAACCATGAGCGGCTTTTAACGGCATTTAAAGCGGTTAAAGACAAGATCCCCGGTAAAAAGCTTGTGTTTACCGGTGCGTGGAACCAGGGATACGATAAGGTCGCAAACACAATCTCTGCGTTGGACCTGAAAAAAGATGTCATCATGCTTGGCTGGCTTCCTTTCGAAGAGATATCCGCGGTCTTTCGCGGGGCGGAGCTGTTCGTCTATCCCACCCTTCATGAAGGGTTCGGTCTCCCTATTCTGGAAGCCATGGCGAGCGGCGTGCCGGTTGTCTGCTCAAAAATCGAACCGCTCATCGAGGTTTCGGGGGATGCGTCGATGTTTGTGGATCCTTTGGACCCTGCCGACATTGCGAACGGGATTTTGTCCGTCCTTACCCAAAACCACCTTCGGGAACACCTTGTGGAAAAAGGTGCAAAACGCGCACGTCAATTCACGTGGGAAGCAACAGCGCAAACAACGCTTGTGTTTCTTAATCGGGCATAGAGGACAAGGCCAGCCCAGGCATGGCCAGAACTCAAATGGAAGGATAAAACGTCCGTATTTATAATGTTTCGTTAACCATAAGCCGCACCACCTCTTCCACCTTGTTTTTTGCCTGCCAGCCGAGTTTCTTCATTGCACAGGCCGGGTTTGCATGGCTTTGCACCAAATCCAACGGACGCAACAGTTCAGGCCTCGTCTCTACATGTTTTTCCCAGTCAAGGTTAAATGCAGCAAACACCAGTTCTACAAAGTGCTCCAGGCTGGTGCTGTGCCCGGTAGCAATGACAAAATCAGCAGGCGAGTCCATCTGCAGAATACGCCACATGGCGTCAACATATTCAGGTGCCCATCCCCAGTCCCGGACCACTTTAATATTGCCCAGCACCAGCGTTTCTTTTGACCCCATGGAGATACGGCGGGCGGATTCGATGATTTTTCGGGTGACGAACCGTTCCGGTCTCAGACATGACTCGTGGTTGAACAGGATGCCGGTGCAGGCGAACAATCCATACGCCTCCCGGTAGGTGGCTACCTGCCAGTGGGCCGCGCTTTTTGCCACGGCGTAAGGGCTCTGCGGGTGGAACGGCGTGGCCTCGTCCGCCGGTTTGTCCACCGTGGTCTCTCCGAAACATTCGCTGGATCCGGCATTGTAGAATCGGATTTTTTTGGAAAGAAACCGTATAGCTTCCAGCATGTTAAGGGTCCCCAGGCTGATGCTTTCCATGCTTTCGACCGGCTGCTCAAAGGAAAGCCCCACTGAACTCTGTCCAGAAAGATTATATACCTCATCCGGCTCCACATCGTTGAGGACGTGCAGCACGCTTCTGAAATCATTCAGCGCCATGGAATAGGTTTTGATGGAATTCAGGATGTCCAGTTTTTTCAGGTTGGAAAAGGTGGCGTTCTGGGCATCTCGGGATGTGCCGCATACCCGGTATCCTTTTTCTACCAGAAGTTTGGCCAGATAGGCCCCGTCCTGGCCGCTTACCCCGCAAATCAAGGCTTTTTTCATCTAGTCATTCCCCAGTACTTTTTTATCAACATTCAGGGTTTCAGCCGCATATTTTTTATGAGAACATTTTAGCGCGTACACGACCTTTTGTTTTCATCCGAATCATTGCCACGCATCTATGTAATGCAACCGGCCGGCAGATCAAGAGCCGCCGCCGGATTGGTTTCTGATGAAACTTCATAAAACATATCGAAAAACCGCCATGCTGCTGGAACCTGGAAGTTTGATGGTTGCAAAGTTTCTTCATGGGGGATTAAACCGAAGGGAATAATTTCTTCTTGATAATAAATTTCATCGCTAATATCCAGAATACAGGACGTTTCAGGAGAATCAATCCAAAAACAGATGAACCAATCACCAGTTTTCCCCAGATAGAGCGTGATTCGTACGCAGCCCCTTTAAAGACGATATCAACCCATGCGGCTTTTGCAATAGATACCATGGGAAACATCGCCTGCATCCTTGACAGCCCCATTGAACGGGCAATTTGACGGTAACTCAGGGTCGCACCACCCAACTCACGGTGGGCATGGGTATCCGGGACGGTTTTGAGCTTGCCCAGGGCCGACAGGCCGGCAATAAGCAGCCAGTCTCCACCCATTGTATTCGACAGGTTAATCTGTCTGATTTGCGCTGTGCGCATCAAGCCATAAAACATACCATTATCCGAAACCTTTATATAATATACAAGAACCCTTAGCCACCACCGTTCTTGTAAAAGGTTGAACCATCTGCCGTCACAGGCCGGTACGCCACTGCGATAGTATCGAGGGCTTCCGCTTACCAGGGATAACGCGGGGTCTGAAAGCAACTCCCGCATACAGGACTTCACATAAGATGAATCAATCCAGTCATCATCTCCAAGCCACATAAAAAATTCGCCGGAGGCCATTTCAAGGACTTTTGAGAAATTAGCGGTTGCTCCCAGATTGACGGGTTGCCGAATATATTTTATCCGGCTGCCATGAGTGTCGGTATAAAATTGACAAACTTCCGGTGTTCTGTCGGTTGACGCATTGTCCGATACCAGCACCTCGATGTTCGGATAGTCCTGCCCCAGGGCCGACTCAATCGAACGGCGCAACAGATCGGCACGATTATAGGTGGGAATACCGATACTGACTTTAGGTGTAGTGGCAATCTTTTCAATGATCATAATTTGTGTACTTCTTTGTTCGTGTCCACGGTTGTTAACACTTCAAACTTTTCGTTTCAAGTGTGTCAAACCAATGCCAGCCATGCTCAAAAGTCTTGCTCTTAGAAGGTTTGAAGACAATGAAGAACCCACCAAGCCAATACTTCCGACAAAAAACAGGAACCCCAACCAGCTTATTCTATTCTCATAACTGTTCGGCTGGATTAGGTTTGCCATTAACATGACGCTGAGGCACGTGATAATGGGTGGTAAAACATCCGCAAAATACCATCGCCGCTTTTCAGATGGAATCAGTCGACGGTGCATCAATTGGACAGCCACTATCACATAGCCGGAATTCAGTGCCACCCAGATCCATGCGGCACCCACAGGCCCATAAATGGGAACCAGCCACAAGATGGCGGGCACCAGAATCATTACTGCTACCGTGTTAACTTGAATGGCCAGTCGGGTCCACCCATGGGCGATCTGCAACAGGTAGGGGATATGCATCAAGCCGTTTAAAAATGTGCCGACTACAAGCACCGACAGGATGGGGGCCGCATTTTCCGCAAGGTGGACATCCCCGGACCACATGAAGACAATACCCTTGGCAAAAAAAACAAGCAGCAGGACAACAGGGGCTGTCAGGGCCGTGACGATCTGTGCGCTTTGATGATAGATAGTGATCAGGCTCTCCCGGTCGTCCATGGTGACCAGCTCTACCATGCGGGGATAAACAGACTGGGTGATAGGACCGACAAGCATGAAAACTACGCCGGCAATAGTCGCGGCCAGGGCATAATAACCAAACGTTGCCAGGGGCAGGAGGCGGGCGAGCAACAGCTTGTCCACCTGCGTCAACAGCAGGGCCAGAAAGGTGATCCCCACCATGCCGCTGGCAAAGTGCCGGACTTCTGTCAAGGCCCGGCGGGATATGCTTGCAGGACAGGTCGTTTCGGGCAGCGACCTGTAGAGTTTAATGGCAAACACGCATACCGTTATCAGCGATGAGACACCCTGCCATATAAAAAAAGCCTGGATTGTGGGGAATCCCCATGCCAGCAGCAGCACAACGCCGCCATGTCGCAGCGTGGCAAGCCCTGCGTTGACGGAGTTAAACCAGATTTGCCGTTGAAGTCCAATCAATGCCCCCCTGTAGATGCCTTCGCATAAACGCAGGGCCAGCACAACGGCAAAGATGGCAATCGCCTGGGCCACGACCTCATCCGGAAGCTGCTGGTTGCGGATCCAGGTGTGCGCCAGATATCCGGATGCCGACCATACGGCCAGGGTGATGAGACCGGCCAGACTGAAGCAGACAACTTCCAGGCTGCGCAGCAGGTTGCGAATGGACTGGGCCGTATGCGCCCCGGCGGTGAACCTTGCCATTTCCCGGTTGAGCGTGGGCGTTATGCCCATGTCGATCAGCGGCAGCCATGCCTGCATCACGGCGAAAAAGCCGATCAGGCCAAAGGACTCCATCCCCAGATACCGGATGTACAGGGGGACAAAGGCGATGGACATGAGCGATGCCCATCCCTGGCCCAGGTAGTTGGCAATAATGTTGGCCCCGACCCTGGACATGATCTTATTCGACCCTCTTCAAATAACCGTCCGGTGCAACAGTGATCAGCAGCTTGTGCTCGATCTCCTTGTCAATTTCAAATTCCCGGTGCGTTTTTAAAAATTCATGGACGGCGGTTTTAGGGTTATTGCCTTTAGCCCAGGGCCGATTCGAAAAAAAATCTTCCGGCAGGTCCTCGACGATGGTGTCAAACACCATGCAGTAGCTTCCCGGGCTGACAAGGGGGGCGTAAGCCTCCAGTTCCGCCAGCACATGGTCATGGGTGTGCATGGAGTCAAGGCAGACCAGAATCCGGCTGAACTCTTTTGCAACGGCATGGACTTTTTGAATGACCTCGGCGTCAACCGAAGACCCTTGAATCATTTGAATGCGGCCGGCCATGGGATGGGCCTCAATGGCGGCGCGATTATGTTCGCGGATATCGATATCAATGCCCAGCACCCGACGAATGGGATTGCCGGGGTCCAATAGCTCGCCTTTTTCCGCGGCATCACAATATTCAAGCAGGGCCAGCATGGAGGCGGAAAAAATCAATGATCCGCCGTGGGCAATGCCGGTTTCAAGAATCAGGTCCGGCTTGACCTTCCAGATTAATTCCTGCATGGCGGCCATGTCCTGGGGGTACTGAATGATCGGCCGGCCGAGCCAGTCAAAGTTGTAGGAGTAGCCGGGCATGATACTGGTTCTCATGAACTCTTCGGCCACCTTTTTCATCTGGCTTTCCTTGTAGGATTCAACGCGCTGACGGCGGGCGTTCATAAACAGCTGTATGGCATCTTCATTCATGGCTTTAATCCCGTGGTGGTTTTTCGGATAGATTATTCACTTTTCTTTTATGGCAAAACATACTGGTATTTCGTTCCGCTCTGGCTTCTGATTTCGTCAAGATAGTTCGGGTTCATTACAAAAATAACATCCCCCGGCCGCAGCCTTTCAAAAGCGGATTCCGGGCTCAGCACGTGCAACCCAGTGGCCGGAAGGTATCTGTTCTGTTTTGCCGGATTGATATCAATGGCAAAGTCCGGAATATGGCCTCTCCGGTGAAGGTGCAGCGAAAACAGGACTCCCTTGGAGGCGGCGCCCCACACGACATGCAGCCTGCCGGGTGTCTTGGTTATAATGTCGATGGCATCATCAATGCCTGAAAAAAAATCAGAAGGGGTAGAAAAGACCTCACTATTTACGGAGTCGTTGAGGCCAAGTGACGCGATGTCGGCCACGACAAAAATATACTGGCCGCCAAAAAATCGGCCGCTGTCTATGATTTTTCCGAAAAACCGGTTGAAGTCAGAAAGTCTGAAATAGTTAACATGTTCGTAAAAAATATCAAACCATGCGTGGTTCTCCATGATCCAGTCCAGGCAGGGGACTTCTATATAAATCAATCCTTTTCCGCCGTTGGCAGTTGCTATTTGTTTAAGAAACTCAAAGGGGAGGGCGATGTGTTCAAGTACATGGCGCAGGACAATCACATCACCGGTCACCCCGAGCGCTGGAGAGAAGTGCTCCCGGATGATGTATGGCGCGTTCCCTTCATAGGCGGGATCAAGCCCGGTTATAGCCATATTGCGGGTATGCAGCATCTCCGTAAAAGTGCCTTTTCCGCACCCCACTTCAAGGACGGTTTTCCCGGCACCATGTTTTTCAATAATACCGGCGACCTGGTCTAAATGCCGGGTGAAGACGGCTGAACATCCCTGTTCGTTCTGATAGTTTTTGTCATATACTACTTTTTCAGGCTGAAAAGCCACATTGGACACAATGCCGTGAAGGGGGCTTTGGGCCAACCGCATGTCTCCCCTGACACACGCCATGGCTTCCGCCCGGGTATTGTAAACCCTGTTTTGTAACACCGGGAGATCCGGGATCTCAAGGATGGTTTTATGGCTCATGTTTTAATACTTGATCCAGTTTTTCAGGAACACCCCAGAACGACATCGGTTCATACTCCGGGTAGGGATAATAGCCCAGGTTCAGGGATATGTTTGACTGTCGTTCGGCGATTCGTTGTTCCACCAGCTGGCGCACGGAAACGGGCTGGCCGCTGCAGCAGTTGATAATGCCCGTGCACTCCGGGTGCCCGACCAGCAAGGCCACACGCCGGGCCACTTCCTCAACCGGCAGGTAATCGCGCAACTGCTCGCCGCCCGACATGTTGAATACAGGCTCATCATTATCAATCGCCGCATCCAGAAGGGAGAGAAGGCTGTTGGGGCTCTGTCCCGGTCCGTACATATAAAACAGCCGGATCCATTGCAGGTTAAAATCGTGATAACGATGAAGCATCTCAAGAGATTTGCGCAATGTGTCTTTTGCCAGGCCATAGGGGTTGGAAGGCATTGTCGGGGTGTCTTCCGATAAAGCGCCTTCCTGCATGCCATACTCAAAACAGGTGCCGGTAACCATTATCCGGGTTACGCCCGACTGCACCAGACGTTTGATAAAAAAATAGGACGCAGGCAGATTCTCTTCAAAATGGAACAGGCTTTTATAGTTCGGCAGGCCCGGCCATGCCAGATGGATTGCCATATCCAGTGAATCCGGCAACAGAGTTGGGTTTGATGTTTCCGTCAAAAGATCAAAAACGATAGGGGTGACCTTATCATACCAGGGCATGGAAGTCGCTTTTCTGGCATCACGGGATGCCGTCACGACTTCATGGCCTCGGGTCAACAACTCGGGCACAAGATGCCTGCCCACAAAACCAGTGGCTCCGGTTACCAGGATTCTCATAACAGCTCCAGTTCCGGCACGGCCACAAAAAATCGGCCGCCCCATTCGGAGATTTTGCCTTGCTGCCGCATGACCTCATCCTTGAGGTTCCACGGCAGAATCAGCACATAATCCGGCTTTTCTTCCTGTAATGCAGACGGTGGCAGGATAGGGATGCGGCTGCCGGGCAGAAACCTGCCCTGCTTGGAAGGGGCCGCGTCGCAGACAAAGGCAAGCAGGTCCGGTTTGATGCCCGCGTAGTTGAGCAGGGTGTTTCCCTTGGCTGCGGCGCCGTAAGCGGCAACGGTGTTGCCCTGCAGTTTCTGTTCGATCAGAAAAGCAAGCAGGTCGTTTTTTATTTTGTCGGCCCGGGCCTGAAATGACTGGTAAACGTTTTCATCCAGCAGGCCGTTTTGCGTTTCTTTGTTTAAAAGACGGCTGACCGAAGGGTCGTCCGGGCGCCGGTCTTCCCGGTGACAGCCGTAAACCCTCAGGCTTCCGCCATGGGTGGGCAGCTCTTCCACGTGCCACACCCGGAGCTCATATGCCTCAAATATCCGGCAGACCGTGTAAAGGGAAAAATAGGAAAAATGTTCGTGATAAATGGTGTCGAACTGGCATTCGCGGATAAGGTTCAGCAGGTGGGGAAATTCCAGGGTAATGGTTCCGCCGGGTTTTAAGGCTGCCTTCAGGCCGGCGGTAAAGTCGTTGATGTCCGGCACATGGGCGTAAACATTGTTGCCGATAATCAGGTCCGCCTGCCGGTTTTCATCGACCAGCTGTTTTGCCAGGTCGGCACCGAAAAACTTTCGTAATACCGGAATACTCAGCCGCTCGGCCGCGTCGGCAGTGGCAGTGGTGGGTTCAATACCCAGGCAGGGAATACCGGCAGCCACAAAGTTCTTCAGCAGGTAGCCATCATTTGAAGCCACTTCCACTACAAAGCTTTGGTCATTAAGCTCAAGCCTCGCTGTGATCATACGGCAGTAGTCGGCCGCGTGATTCAGCCAGGTGGTGGCGGTGGATGAAAAATAGGCGTAATCCGGTGCAAAAAGCTGGTCTGCCCTGGCGTAGTCCTCCGTCTGGACCAGCCGGCAGTTGGTACAGGCCATCACCCTGAGGGGATAAAAGGTCTCCGGCCTGTTCAGGTCCGCGGCGTTCAGGTAGGCGTTGGAGGGCGGGGCCGTGCCAAAGTCCATGAGGGGAAGAGTCAGTTCAGATCCGCAATGACGGCATCTCATAAGGCAACCCCCTCAAATGAATCGCCCAAGAATGGATGACCCTGGTCTCTGTCCGAAAGTGTGACAAGTTCATCCGGCCACTGAATATTGATGGCCGGGTCCTGAGGGTGAAGCCCGCCCTCGTGATCCGGCGCGTAAACCGCGGAGTGACAATAGAGCATCTCAACATCGTCGGTCAGGGTTTGAAAACCGTGGGCAAAGCCTTCAGGAATTAAAAGGGCGTTGGCCGCTTCAGGGGCTAGAATTTCTCCGTGCCACTTCAGAAATGTGGGGGACCCTTTGCGGGTATCAACGGCAACATCAAACACCCGGCCTTTAAGACACATCACCAGCTTTTTCTCAGCGTGGGGTGGGCGCTGAAAATGCATGCCCCGCAAAGTTCCGGCAGCGGCGGTATAAGTGTGGTTGATCTGCGCAATCGGCCCGTCCCATCCGGCCCGGGTCAGCTCTTCGGCACAGAACAGCCGCTCCAGAAACCCCCTGGCATCGCCCATTCGTTTTCGCTGGACAAGACAAAGACCGGAGAGGGGCAGGGGGGTGATGTCGAAGCGCGGCGTCGTTATTGCGCCCATGGCAATCCTTTTGAACGGGCCGACTCGATATAGGCCGCCAGATCCGCGCCGGTCAGAATCGTAGCCTGGTTGTAAAACGCCTGGTACCAGGCTGCGGTCCTTTCAAGGGCCTGGTCACAGTTCCAGACCGGTTGCCAGCCAAGTTTCCGCCTGGCTTTAGAAGAGTCCAGCCGGAGCAGACCGGCCTCGTGGGGCTGGTCCGGCTGTTGGTCCACATCAAAGTCCAGGTCGGACCAGTGAGTTTTTAACCGTTTCAGAAGCGTTATTACCGGAAGCGTGTCTTCTTCCGACGGCCCAAAATTCCAGGCATCGGCAAGTCCCCGGTCTCCTTCAATCAGGCGTTGTCCCAGCATCAGGTATCCGGAAAGCGGCTCCAGCACATGCTGCCAGGGACGGAGTCCATGGGGGTTACGGATTTTCATGGTTTCTTTTTTGTTGAAAGCACGGGCCACGTCCGGAATCAGGCGGTCTTCGGCCCAGTCGCCGCCGCCGATCACATTACCGGCCCGGGCCGTGGCCATCAGGGCCGGATGGCCGGTGCCTGTAGAAAAAAAAGAATTCCGGAAAGCGGCGGTGACAAGTTCCGCGCACCCCTTGGAGGCGCTGTAAGGGTCATGGCCGCCCATGGGGTCGCTCTCCCGGTATCCCCATTCCCATTCATTGTTCTGGTAGCACTTGTCACTGGTCACGATCACCACGGCCCGCACGGATTTTGTCAGCCGGCAGGCCTCGAGTATGTTGGCCGTGCCCATGACATTGGCGGCAAAGGTGTCGAGGGGTTCACGGTAGGACCGGCGCACCAGGGACTGAGCGGCCAGGTGAAAAACGATTTCCGGCTGAAAGGACTGAAAGCAGTCAATTACTTGTCGGATATCCCGGATGTCGGTTTCAGGGGTTTCGTCACCCGGGTTGAGCAGAGAGAAGTGATTGGGCCGGGTCTCGGGCGCCAGGGAGTAGCCGTACACATCGGCGCCCATTTGCGAAAGCCAGAAGGAGAGCCATGACCCTTTAAAGCCGGTATGCCCGGTGACCAGCACTCTCCGGCGGTGATACGCGTTCTGAAAAAGGTTTTTCATTTCCAGGTCTTCCATTCGGCCTGATTGTTTTCCCATAACTGGTTCAGATATATCTTGTCGCGAAGCGTATCCATGCATTTCCAGAATCCATGGTGTTTATAAGCATACAGCTGCCGGTCTTTTGCCAGAGTTTCAAGGGGCGCACGTTCAAACACGCTTTTGTCCCCGTCTTTGATGTAATCCAACACTTTTGGCTGGCAGACAAAGAACCCGCCGTTGATCCAGGCCCCGTCTCCTCTGGGCTTTTCGTGGAACTCCTCAATCAGCCCGTTGTCATCGGAATCTACAGCCCCGAATCGCCCTTCCGGTTGAACCGATGTCATGGTCAGGGCTTTCCCATGCGATTGATGAAAATTTACTAAAGCATGAAGATCAATGTCGGCCACGCCGTCTCCGTATGTCAGCATAAAGGGTTCGTTTTCGACAAAGGTTTTTGCCCGCAGGATTCGGCCACCGGTCATGGTGTTGGTGCCGGTATCCAGAAGGGTTACCTTCCAGGGTTCACAGGCATTGTTGTGAATCTCCATCCGGTTGTTTTTCAGGTCAAAGGTGACGTCGCTTTGGTGAAGAAAATAGTTGGCAAAATATTCCTTGATCACATATCCCCTGTACCCGAGCAGCACCAGAAAATCATTGAAACCGTAATGGGAATAGATTTTCATGATATGCCACAGGATGGGTTTGCCGCCGATCTCCACCATGGGCTTGGGCCGGACATCGGTCTCTTCACTGATACGGGTGCCCAGCCCGCCCGCAAGAACCAGAACTTTCATTTGTCGCTCCTTTGCCCCTGTTTTAGCAGGACAAATGGCCGCCATTGTCGGTGCAAATCTTTTAATGGTTTCTCCTGCGCATGCAGGGGTATCGTTTTTCGCATCATTAAAAACCTGCTGATCATGCGCCCGCCACTGCGTTTTGTCGCCTTACTTTACCCGCACTTCGTTCATTTTTCAAGTGTTGATCAATGCTTATCCGACCAGGAGATGATGGGCTGTGTTTACGGTGCCGGTTTTGTCTTGCCGTCCGGCAGTGAGGGTTGTATTATTCCCATGCGATTAAAAGTGTTGCGGCTACTCCCCGGAACGGCAGGTTTTTCATTCCGGCGGCAAAGAAGAAACAACCAGTTAAAGAACATAAAAAGTCTTTTTATTGTTACGGAGAAAACATGGAACAGCCGATACTGTTTGAGTGTGAAGGCGAAGTGGCGGTTATCACCCTGAACCGGCCGGAGCGGCGCAATGCCATCAACCAGGCCCTGCTGCAGGGGTTGTATGACGCCATTGACCGGGTGGCCGGGGATGGGGGTATCAAGGTGGCGATTATCACCGGAAGCGGTAAGTCTTTCTGTTCCGGCCTGGACCTGGCCTGCCTGGCCACGGACAACCTGATCGACCCCAGGGGTGACGGCAGGGACATGGTGGACGTAATGGGAGAGTGCGAAAAGCCAATCATCGGCGCGGTCAACGGCTATGCCATTACCGGCGGGTTTGAGCTGGCGCTCAACTGCGATTTTCTGATTGCCTCGGAAAACGCATCTTTTGCCGACACTCACGCCAAGGTGGGTATTCAGCCGGGGTGGGGCATGACCCAGTTTTTACAGCAGGCCGTGGGCCGGCGCCGGGCCAAGCAGATGTCTCTGACCTGCGAGTTTATTTCAGCGGGCAGGGCGCTGGAGTGGGGCCTGGTAAACGAGGTGGTGGCGCCGGATGTGTTGATGGACCGGGCAAAAACCGTTGCCCGCCAGATCTGCGCGGTGAATTTTGACATGGCCCTGACCGTCAAGCGGCTGATCGAGCACCGCGACAAGTCCTTTTTCGTCGATGCCCTTGCCAACGAGCGCAAGGGGTTGAAAGAGCTGGCCCGGCTGACGAGAAGCTGATTTTTTTGAATAGGGTATTTGGTCAATTTTACGCTGGATTGCCCGGTCAAGCCGGGCAATGACATGTTTGCGCCGGGTTTTCTTATGGAAAAGCTTGACATTCCCTTGGGCAGTCCTTATCAATAAGTCACCAAGAAACAAATTTTGAGCATATACTCATAATAGACTATGCCGAGACCTACGAAAACACGAACAGTTGTCTCTGAACCGGATGTCTGCTACTTCAAGCCCCGGGGGGTGCCTTTGCGCATGCTCAGGGAGGTGGGGCTGACCGTGGACGAGCTGGAGGCCCTGATGCTGGCTGACCTGCAGGGCCTTCCCCACGAGGAGGCGGGCCGGCACATGAATATCTCCAGGGCCACCTTCGGCCGGGTGGTGCGCAAGGCCCGGAAGACCGTGGCTGATGCCCTGGTCAACGGCATGGCCATTCGCATCGAGGGCGGCAACTATCTTCGCACCGGTCCGGACGGGGCCGTGCTTTTCTGCGGCAAATGCCGGCAGGAGTGGCCCGTTGTCTCAAGCGGCGGGACGCCCCATGAGTGTCCCATGTGCAAAAAGGAAGAAGATAAAAAGGCGGAAAAATAACGCCAGGGTTGATATAAAAGGAGCAGAACCATGAGCAACACACAGCAGGGGGTTCCGCTTTGCGGAACCAAGCAGAAGCAGCAGCAACAGCAGCAACGGGACCCGGGGGCCGGCATTGAGGAATCCCTGGCCCGGATCAAGCACAAGTTCATCGTGATGAGCGGCAAGGGCGGCGTGGGCAAAACCAGCACGTCGGTCAACCTGGCCCTGGCCCTGGCCGACCGGGGATTCAAGGTGGGGCTGATGGATGTGGATATCCACGGCCCGGACATTCCCCGCATGCTGGGTCTCACTGAAATGCCCGGCGTGACACAGGAGCGGAAAATGATTCCGGTGCCCTATTCGGACAATCTTTCCGCCATTTCCATTGAGTCGCTGAGCCTGAGCAAGGATGACGCCATCATCTGGCGGGGGCCCATCAAGCACACCGTGATTCAGCAGTTTATCGGTGACGTGGCCTGGGGGGATCTTGATTTTCTGATCATTGACTCGCCGCCGGGCACCGGGGACGAACCCCTGACCGTGGCCCAGCTGATTCTAGGCGCAAAGGCCATTATTGTCACTACACCTCAGGAAGTGGCACTGGCCGACATCCGCAAGTCCATTAACTTCTGCAAGACCGTGAAGATGGAGGCCTTTGGCCTGATTGAAAACATGAGCGGATTTACCTGCCCCCATTGCGGCAAAACCGTTGACCTGTTCGGTTCCGGCGGGGGTGAGCGGACGGCCAAAGATGCGGACATTAATTTCCTCGGAAGAATTCCGTTTGACACGAATATGGTGACATGCGGGGACTCCGGCATTTCCTATCAGTCTGAATATCCGGATTCACCGGTGACAAAAGCCTTTGCCAGTGTGGCTCAGGCCATGGCCGATCTGGTGGGCAAGTAGACACTTCTGCGCGATTCGAAGAAAAACAAAAAGGGGGGCACTGGCGGTGCCCCCCTTTTTTTGTGTTTCTAAAATTTTTCTATGGTCCCAAACCCGTGAGTGGATGTACGCCCTGTTTGTCGTGTGCCCGTAAGGGCATTGGGGCCGGCCGGCCGGCGAACGCCTCACGGCGTCACTACAAACAGGCACCCGTATATGGACAGGATTGCTTCGCTGGCGCAATGACTTAAATATGTTCAGGAATCAATGGCCCAGCTTCAGCTTGAACCCCAGGTAAATGGAGTCGGCTGACTTGTCAACTTCCAGGCCCCCACGTTCCAGGTCGGTGTCGATTTTCATGTACTCGGCCACAATGGCCCCGTTATTGACAACATAGAACTCCACGCCGGCGGCATACTCAATGTACTGTTCACAGTCGGCAAAGCTCAAAGGGTCCGGGGCATAGACCATGTCGGCAAAAAGAGTCACCGGCACGTTGGCTGTTGTTTTTGAAAAATCAAACGCGCCCAGCAGGTTGAAGCCCACAACAGCAATATCCGGGTCCCAGTGGCCTATCTCGGCTTCGCCCGCCACGCCCTTGAATCCCATTCCCAGGACCAGGGCCGGAGAAAAGACACTCTGCTTGAGCCCGGCCTTGATGTTGTAAAGCGTGAAATCGTCTTCGATATAAAGCCCGCCGGCGCCGGCGTACAGGGTGGCGCCTTCAAACTCTGTTTCCACAAGAGCGTTGGCCCGGATATTATCGGAACTTACGCCCAGGTCAAAGCTCAGGGACTGGGCCTGCGCACACACCGCGGTGATGGCAAGGGTTACCGTGACAACACACACCGTCAGTATACGTCTGATCATGCGGTCCTCCTTTTAAATAACCGGTTTATAAAACTTGGGTGATAAACCCGTAAAAAGTCTATTTGGGATGGCAAAGTAAAAAGTTCAAGATCAAGGCGTCGCAAATCCCGAGGAATGAGGCGTACTTGTCGTACGTCGCAGTGACGAGGGGTGTAGCGCAACGCAGATATTGGGCTTTTTACGAAGCCATCAATCGTCAGTCGATTGCCGGAGAGGACTGGGTGGCCTCCTTGAGCCGCTTTCCCATTTCGGCCGCCTGTTTTTCGGCTTCGCTGGCCGTGTCTCTGGCCTTCTGGATGGTCTCCATTTTTTCGACCCCTTCGGTGGTTTCCGTGGACATGTTCTTCACGACCAGCACTCCCACCACCAGCAGGGCGATCAGCATGACGATAAAAAGAGCGCCTCTCATGGGCCCCTCCTTTTTTGTTTTGCAAATTGGTGTTGCAGTCTTATAAGGTATACAGATTTTCAATGCAAAGTGAAAGAGGTTTTTTGCCGCTGCCAGTCGGGTGCCCATGGATAGAAACGGAACCATAAGTGAATATATTCAGTCTCTTGTAGCTTCACCGCGAATGGCCGGCGAGGTGGTTTACCACACCGCGCTGGATCCGGTGCCGGCCCGGATGGTTAGAAAGCCGGATTGGGGAGTGCCTGAGGCGGCCTGTCTTTCCGCCATACTGGCCACGGAAGGGCTGTATGCCCACCAGGCCGATGCCATTGGCCGGGTGTTGTCAGGAGAGAACGTGGTGGCGGCCACGCCCACGGCCAGCGGCAAGACCCTGATCTATAATATTCCCGTGCTCCAGCGGCTGAAGGAAAATCCGTCGGCCCGGGCCCTTTATCTCTATCCGCTCAAGGCCCTGGCCAGGGACCAGTTGCGGGCACTGCAGGAAACCGCCGGCGCCGCGGGCATGGCGGAGGCCGTGTCCGCGGCCATCTACGACGGTGACACCACGGCCTGGCACCGGAAAAAAATCAGAGACAACCCGCCCTCGGTGCTGATGACCAATCCGGACATGCTGCACCTGGGGCTGCTGCCCTATCATGAGACCTGGCATACTTTTTTTGCCAATCTTGCCTTTGTGGTCATTGACGAGATTCACACCTACCGGGGCGTGATGGGGTCTCACATGGCCCACGTGTTCCGCCGTCTCTATCGTGTCTGCACCCACCACGGCGCCGCCCCCCTGTTCGTGGCCGGGTCGGCCACCATTGCCAACCCGGAAGAGCTGGCCGGCCAGCTCACCGGCCGGCCGACAACGGCGGTCACAAAAAGCGGGGCCCCCAGGGGAAAACGTCACGTGGTGTTCATGAATCCGGTAACCGGTCCGGTGGCCACCACCATTCAACTGCTTCGGGCCGCCCTGTACCGGGGGCTTCGCACCATTGTCTACACCCAGTCCCGGAAGCTGGCCGAGCTGATATCCATCTGGGCGGAAAAGAAAAGCCCCCATGCCCATCAAATCAGCTCCTACCGGGCCGGGTTTCTGCCGGACGAGCGCCGGGAGATCGAGCGAAAGCTTTCCGCCGGCGAACTGCTGGCCGTGATATCCACCAGCGCCCTGGAACTGGGCATCGATATCGGAGACCTGGACCTCTGCCTGCTGGTGGGGTATCCGGGGTCAGTCATGGCTACATGGCAACGCGGGGGCAGGGTGGGGCGGGCCGGCCAGGAGTCGGCCATGATCCTGATTGCCGGGGAAGACGCCCTGGACCAGTATTTTATGCGCAATCCCGGGGCCTTTCTGAGCCTGCCCCCGGAGGCGGCGGTGATTAACCCGGACAACCCGGCCATTGTTGAAAAGCACCTGGTATGCGCCGCCGCCGAACACCGGTTGCGCGTGGATGAGCCTTTTCTGCAGGGGGCGGCCATGCAGCGGGCCGTCGCGACGCTGGAGAAAAAAGGGGAGCTGTTGCGCAGCGCCGACGGGATGTACCTGTTTGCGTCGCGAAAGCGGCCTCACCGGGAGGTCGACCTGCGGGGCGCGGGCCGTAGCTTCAAGGTGATCTGCGACCAGACCGGGGACCACATCGGCGACATCGACGGCATGCGGGTGTTCAGGGACGCCCATCCCGGCGCGGTTTATCTGCACATGGGCCAGACCCACGTGGTAAAAAATCTGGATGTCGGTGCCATGCGCGTGATTGTGTCCCGGCAGCCGGTCAATTACTACACCAAGCCCCGGTCCACCAAGGACACCGAGATTCTGGAAACCTTTCAGACAAAACAGGTGGCCGGCATCACGGTGTGCACGGGCCGCCTTCGCGTGACAGAAACCATCACCGGGTATGAGAAATGGCGGCTGTACGGAAAGCGGCGCGTGTCCGTGGAACCGCTGGACCTGCCGCCCCTTGTGTTTGAAACGCAAGGGGTGTGGCTGGCCATTCCCGACCGTATTCAGGACGCGGCAGAGAGTGAATACCGGCACTTCATGGGCGGGATTCACGCCATTGAGCATGCCGTCATCGGCGTGCTGCCCATCTTTGTGATGTGCGACAGAAACGACCTGGGCGGCATCTCCATGACCTTTCATCCCCAGGTCGGCACCCCGGTCATCTTTATCTACGATGCCGTGGCCGGGGGTATCGGCCTTAGCCGCCAGGCCTATGAAAAGGTGGCAGAGATTCTCGGCTTTACCCGCAACCTGATTTCCCAGTGTCCCTGCAAGACCGGGTGCCCCGCCTGTGTTCATTCGCCCAAGTGCGGCTCCGGCAACCGGCCCATTGACAAAGCCTGCGCCCTTTACCTGCTGGAACAGATGGCCCGGCCACCGGCAGCCGGTGCCCGGAGCCGGACACGACGGGCCGCGGCCCCGGTTTTGCAACCGGCCCGCACCATACCGCCGCCGGTTCGCACCGGAGATGTTCGGTTCGGCGTGTTCGATATCGAGACCCAGCGTTCTGCCGCAGAGGTGGGCGGCTGGCACCGGGCCGACCGCATGGGCATCAGCTGCGTGGTGCTGTACGATTCGGCCACGGATACCTATGACGCATTCCTGGAAAACCAGGTGGCGGCGTTTATTCGCCGGCTTTCTGATTTTGATCTGGTGGTGGGGTTTAACAACAAGCGGTTTGACAACCAGGTCCTGGCGGGCTACAGCGACGCCGATCTTTCCCGGCTACCCACCCTGGATATTTTAGAGGAGGTGCACAAGACCCTGGGCTACCGGCTTTCCCTCGATTCATTGGCAGAGATCACCCTGGGCGCGAAAAAAAGCGCCAACGGGCTGCAGGCACTGATCTGGTGGCAGCAGGGAGAGATCGACAAGATCGTTGAGTATTGCAAAAAGGATGTTCAGATCACAAAAGACCTCTACCTTTACGGCAAAATCAACGGCTACCTGCTGTTTCGCAACAAGGCCAAACAGCAGGTTCGCCTGCCTGTAGACTGGTAATTTTGCTTCGGGCGAGCCGATTTGGCCGCATCTGCTGTGTTGCGGGACATTCGCAGCAGATCGACTACAGCTTCATGCCCCGCGCCTTGTATCTGCGGCCAAATCAACTCGCGTCATATGAGGAGTGGATTTACGCCATCAAGGCGCCTGTTCTGAAAATTGGTTGTAGTTATTGCCAGCGGGAAACACGACCGGTTGGAGCAAAGATCGTACGTTCGAAAAAACTTTTGGAAAAATTGAAAAAAATGATTGACATTTGTTTTTGCCGGGAGTAATTCAGTTTTCAAATAGAGTGAGTTTTAAGCGAAAGCAGATAATTAAGACATGACGGCAACCAACGGTACAGGCAGATTTTATTTTTACTTCTGGTATTTTTATACCGGCCTGCCTGTGGTGTGCTGAACCCTTAATACCCAAAACCAGCAACTTAAAGCCGCGGGCAGACGAAAAAGCCCGCGGCTTTTTTGTTTTTAAAACCCGCGGGACCCGGCAGCGGCGGGCGTTGCAACAGAGGAGAAGAGAGAT
This sequence comes from Desulfosudis oleivorans Hxd3, assembly GCF_000018405.1. Lineage (NCBI taxonomy): Bacteria > Pseudomonadati > Thermodesulfobacteriota > Desulfobacteria > Desulfobacterales > Desulfosudaceae > Desulfosudis > Desulfosudis oleivorans. The sequence goes on along the minus strand of NC_009943.1, from coordinate 2,362,970 downwards.
GACCATCTTAGGCAAGCGGATTCGGATTGAACGGCTGATGAACCGGAACACCGGCAAAACCGTGATCGTTCCCATGGACCATGGCGTGTCTGTCGGCCCCATCGACGGGCTTACCGACATGCGCACGGCGGTGCAGCGAGTGGCCGAGGGCGGGGCCAACGCCATCGTGGAACACAAGGGACTGGTGGGAAAGGGCCACCGGGGCAGCGGCAAGGATATCGGGCTGATTCTTCATCTGTCCGCCTCCACCAGCCTGTCGCCATATCCTCACGCCAAGACACTGGTGTGCAGCGTGGAGGAGGCGGTGAAGCTGGGCGCGGACGGGGTTTCCATTCACGTCAACCTGGGCAACGGGGATGAAAAACAGATGCTTCACGACTTCGGCAGGGTCAGTGCTGATGCCCGGGAGTGGGGCATGCCGCTGCTGGCCATGATTTATCCCAGGGGCGAGAAGATCAAGGACGAGTTTCATGTGTCGGTGATCAAGCATGCGGCCCGGGTGGGAGATGAACTGGGCGCGGACATCGTCAAGGTTTCCTACACCGGCAGCCCCAAGACCTTTCAAGAGGTGGTGGCGGGATGCTCGGTTCCGGTGGTGATTGCCGGCGGGCCCAAAATGGGTTCGGACCGGGAAATTCTGGAAATGGTCAGGGGCTCTGTGGATGCCGGCGGTGCCGGTGTTTCCATCGGCCGAAACGTGTTTCAGCATGCCAACCCCACCCGCATGGTGGAGGCGATTTCCGCCATTGTTCATGACGGCGCCGGCGTGGCCAAGGCTTTGAAGATGCTCGAGGTAAAAAAGTCCAAATAGAGATGAGGGAAAAGCAGATGCGAAAAATATGGGTAACCATCAACCCGTGGGACAAAAATATGGTCACCACGGCCCTGGAGGGCGGGGCCGACGGCGTGCTGGTGCCGGCCGGGTATTCGGAAAAGGTCAAGCAGCTGGGAAAGATTCTCACCATTGCCGAGGACGGTGATCTGAAGCCGGGACAGGACGTGGTCCATTTTGAAATCACCCGGTGCGAGGACGAAGAGGAGATCATTCGGCTGGCCAGGGAAAAGACCGTGATTCTTGGATGCCGGGACTGGACAATCATTCCCCTTGAGAACCTGATCGCCCGGGACGTGAACGTGGTGACCCAGGTCAAAACCGTGCAGGAGGCCAAGACGGCCCTGGGCATTCTGGAAAAGGGAGTGGGCCACCTGCTGATAAACGCCGACAGTCCCGCCACCCTCAAGCAGATCCTGTCCGCGGTGCGGGAGAAGGGCGACACCACGCCGCTCCAGGAAGCCGAGATCACGGCTATTGTGCCGGTGGGCATGGGGGACCGGGTATGCGTGGACACCTGCACGGCCATGACCGAAGGCCAGGGCATGCTGGTGGGCAACAGCAGCAGCGCCCTGTTTCTGATTCATTCGGAAAGCGTGGTCAATCCTTACGTGGCGCCGCGGCCCTTTCGCATCAACGCCGGTGCTGTGCACGCCTACACCCGGGTGCCGGGGGGCAAGACCCGTTACCTGTCGGAACTGGCCGCCGGGGACCGTATTTTTATCACCGATTACCAGGGCAACACCACCGAGGGGGTGGTGGGCCGGCTGAAGATCGAAAAACGGCCCCTGATGCTGATCAAGGCGGTGGTGGATGGAAAGGAAATTGCCACCATCGTTCAGAATGCGGAGACCATTCGGCTCACCAGCCCGGAAGGCGCCCCGGTCTCGGTGGTGGGTCTGAAGCCCGGAGACCGGGTGCTGGTCTCCATGGAAGCCGGGGGCCGACATTTCGGGTACAAGATTGAGGAGACGATCACAGAAAAATAGAAGGGTGCGAATCATGAGTGCTGAAAGCAGCGGCCAGGATGAAAAGATAGCGAACCTGCGCCGGTCCATTGATGAAATTGATGACACCATCCTGGACCTGCTCAACCGGCGGGTCTCTCTGGCCGAAGCGATCGGGACGCTGAAGACGCAGACCGGCAACCGGGTCATGGACAAGGCCAGGGAAGAATCGATCCTGCAGCGGCTGGCCGGGCTCAACCCCGGCCCCTTGTCCTCTGAGATGCTGCGGCGGATATTTGTCGACATCATTGCGGCCTCGCGTCAGGCCCAGGAACCCAAGCGGATCTCCTTTCTGGGGCCGGAGGCCACCTTCACCCATGTCGCGGCCCTGGCTTTTTTTAATGAGCTGGATACCTTTGTCCCCCACCCGAGTATTCGGGACGTGTTTGATGACGTGGAAAAGGGGACCAGCCGGTACGGCGTGGTGCCGGTGGAAAATTCCATTGAGGGCGCGGTCAACCACACCCTTGATCTTTTCCTGGAATCCGAGCTTCACATCTGCGCCGAGTCCTACCTGGCCATTTCCCATGACCTGCTTTCAAAAAGCGGTGACCTGGAAAAGATTCATACCATCTATTCCCACCCCCAGCCCTTTGCCCAGTGCCGGACGTGGCTCAAGACCCATCTGCCCCATGCCGAACTGGTGGAGTGCGGCAGCACCTCCCAGGCGGCCCAGAAAGCCCTACTGGCCGACGATGCCGCGGCCATTGCCGGCAGCGCCGCGGCCCGGCTGTATGACCTGAAGGTGGCGGCGCCGGCCATTCAGGATGCCGTGCGCAACACCACCCGGTTTCTGGTCATCGGCCGGGACGCGCCCCGGCCCACAGGCAACGACAAGACATCCATCCTGTTTGTGACGGCCCATATTCCCGGGGCGCTGTTCAAGGCACTGGAGCCCATTGCCGCGTCCGGCCTCAACATGCTTAAACTGGAGTCCCGGCCGGCCCGGCACAAGAACTGGAGCTACGTGTTTTTCGTGGACCTGGAGGGCCATGTCGAAAACGAGAAGGTGAAACAGTGCCTGGCAAAAATGGAGGCCTTCTGCCAGTTCATCAAAATCCTGGGCGCTTACCCGGTAGCCCTGTCGGACGCATGAAAAAAGGAGACCCATGAAGGAAATACAACAGCAACCGGTCCAGTCCTGTGAGGTAAGCGTTCCCGGTTCAAAGAGCTATACCCACCGTGTCCTGATTGCCGCGGCCCTGTCCGACGGCGTCTGCCGGCTGGGAAACTGCCTGGAGAGTGAAGACACCCACCTGACCCGGGAGGCCCTGGTAAAGATGGGAGTTCGCATTGAAAAAGCGGAAGATCGCCTGGTGGTGCATGGTACCGGCGGCCGCCTGCTGCCCTGCGGTGATCCCATCTTCCTGGGCAACTCCGGCACCTCCATGCGGCTGCTCACCGGCGTGGCCGCCATCGGCCAGGGGACATACCTGCTGATCGGAACGGATCGCATGGCCCAGCGGCCCGTGGCCGACCTGCTGGAAGGCCTGGACCAGATCGGCGTGCCGGCCCGTTCGGTGAACAACAACGGGTGCCCGCCCCTGGAGATTGTCGCCGGAAAAGCCCAGGGCGGGCATGTTCGCCTGCGGTGCGGCATAAGCAGCCAGTATCTCTCTTCCTTGCTTCTGGCGGCCCCCTATATCGACGGCGGCCTGAATATCGAGGTGACGGAGGGGCCGGTCTCAAAACCGTATATCGACATGACCCTGGACATCATGGACCGGTTCGGCGTGACAGTGGAGCGGGACGGGTATACCCGTTTCCGCGTGGCCGGAGGACAGTGCTACCGGAAAGGCGATTACGCGGTGGAGCCCGACGCCTCCCAGGCCAGTTATTTCTGGGCCGCGGCGGCCGTGACCGGTGCCACGGTCAAGGTGATGGGCATGACTCCTGAATCCCGGCAGGGAGACGTTCGGTTTGTAGAAGTGCTGGAGGCAATGGGATGTAAGGTTAACAGGGAGATTGACGGCATTGCCGTGACCGGAGGCCCGCTTTCGGCCGTGGATGTGGACATGGGCGACATGCCTGACCTGGTGCCCACTCTGTCGGTGGTAGCGGCATTCACGCAAGGCATCACCGTCATTCGCAACGTGGCTCACCTCAAGGAAAAAGAGAGCGACCGGCTGGCGGCGGTGGCCGCCGAACTTTCAAAAATGGGGATTACCGTTGTCCGTACCGACACCGGCCTTGAGATCACCGGAGGACGGCCCCATGGCGCGGTCATTGAAACCTACAACGATCATCGCATGGCCATGAGCTTTGCCGTTGCTGGCCTGGTGACCCCTGGGGTGACCATCGCCAATGAGGGGTGCGTGGCCAAATCCTTTCCCGGCTTCTGGCAGGTGTTTGAAGGTCTTTACAGTTCAGGTATTTCATGAAATATTTGACGTAAAACAAATCCCAAAAATAAAATTCACCGTTTTTTGAGAGTCTCCATAAGCAGAGGGACAACAGCCGATGAACCTGTTTATCGTGGGAAACGATCCAGACATACCGGAGGTGGTCCGGCGCGTGGCCGAGCGGGCGGGGTTCGCACCGGTAGACATGGCGGCCCTGCTGGTCGAAAAGATGGGCCGGACTTCGGCTGCCTTTGCCGCTGAAGAGGGGGACCAGGCCCTGGCGGACATGGAGTCTCATGTGCTGCAATCAGTGGCCCGGCGCAGCGGGTGCGTGGTGGCCCTGGGAATGCAGATCGAACCGACCCCGGACAATGTTTCCCGCATGAAGGAACGGGGCCTGATCCTCTGGTTTAAGAAAAACAGTGATGCCCGGACATATCCGGATCGGGTTCCGGTCTTCAACCAGGCGGCGGATTATGTGCTGGCGGTTGACGACCTGGCACCGGACCGGAAGGTAGACGCGGTCTGGGATCTTTTGTGGGGATAGCCCGGATATTTCACGAGTTGATTTGGCCGCAGATGCAAGGCGCGGGACATGAAGCTGTAGTCAATCTACCGCGAATGTCCCGCAACACAGTCCCGCCGATGGCGGGATCAAGGTGACTCGCCCGAAGGGTGAAATTTTTCGACATAAAATTAACATAAAATGCCTCAAATCGTTCACGACAGTTTGTATTTTCAAAAAACGCCTGAAATCATTTTCAACACACTGTATCTTATATAAAAATTAACTAATGGCGAAAAATTTCATGAAATGTCCGGGATAGGAGAATAAATGGCTGGTAATACTTTTGGAGAGCTGTTTCGCGTTACCACATGGGGAGAGTCCCACGGGCCGGGCATCGGTGTGGTCATCGACGGGTGCCCGCCCGGCCTTGCCCTGGACGAAGCCGGGGTGCAGAAAATGCTGGACCGCCGCAAGCCCGGCGGCGGGTCCATTGCCAGCACCGCCAGAAAAGAGGCGGACCGGGCCGTTATCCTGTCCGGCGTGTTTGAAGGCAAAACCACGGGCACCCCGATCCTGATCATGGCCCATAACAGGGATGCCCGGTCATCCGCCTACACCGACATCGCCGGCCTGTTCCGGCCCGGGCATGGTGACATCACCTACACGGCCAAGTACGGCATTCGGGACTGGCGGGGCGGGGGCCGGGCCTCGGCCCGGGAGACCTTTGGCCGGGTGGCGGCCGGGGCCGTGGCCGCTGAACTGCTTCGGCTTTCCGGTATTTCAGTTGCGGCCTACACCCTGGAACTGGGCGGCATCCGCGCAACAACCATTGATGTCGGGCAGGTTGATCAGAACATGTTCGGCTGCCCGGACAGCACTGTTATGGCGGCCATGACTGACCGTGTGACCCAGGTAAAGCGGCGGGGTGACTCTGTCGGCGGCATCGTCGAGGTCCGTGCCGATGGCGTGCCCGCCGGCCTGGGAGAGCCGGTGTTTGACAAACTGGATGCCGACATTGCCAAAGCCCTGATGAGTATCGGCGCGGTAAAGGGAGTTGAGATCGGCGCCGGGTTTGAAGCATCGGGTATGACCGGCTCCCGGAGCAACGATGAAATCACGCCCCAGGGGTTTGCCACCAATAATGCCGGCGGCATTCTGGCCGGCATTTCCAACGGGGACCGGATCGTGGCCAGGGCCGCGGTCAAGCCGATTCCCTCCATCGGCATTACCCAGCAAACCGTGGATACAAACGGCAAACCGGCCTCCATTTCCATCAAGGGCCGGCACGATATTTCCGCCATTCCCCGGATCAACGTGGTGTGTGAGGCCATGGTGTGCCTGGTGCTGGCCGATCATCTTCTTAGACAGAAAGCGATTTCATGGACCCGGTAACAATCGGCATCGCCGGCGGCACAGGCGGCATGGGCCAGTGGTTTCAAAATTATTTTACACAGGCCGGTCATGCGGTGCGGATTGCCGGAAGAAAGACGGAGGTCACCTACGAGGATCTGGTCCGCGACTGTGACGTTGTAATTCTAAGCATGCCCCAGAAGGCGGCCATGGCGGTGGCCGGCCGGATCGGCCCGGCCATGCGCGAAGACCAGTTGCTCATGGACTTTTGTTCCCAGAAGGCGGGTATTGTGGCGGCCATGGCAGGGGCCACCCGGGCCGACGTGATCGGGACCCATCCCATGTTCGGCCCCAGCACCGCGTCTCTTGCCGGTCAGAATATTATCCTGTGTCCGGCCCGGAACAGCCACAACTGGCTCTCCTGGGTGGAAAGGGTATTTGCCGACGGCGGCGCCGTGGTCACCCGCATGGAACCGGAAGAACACGACCGCAAGATGGCCCTGGCCCAGAGCCTGAAACACTTTCTCACTGTTTCTCTGGCTCGGATGCTTCAGACACTTGATATCCGTCCTGACGATGCGTTCCTGTACGCCACGCCGATTTTCCGGCTCAACATCAACCTGATCGGCCGCCTTTTGGCCCAGGACCTGTCCCTGTATGCCGATCTTGTTTCAGGCAACCCCCAGGCGCCTGTGGTGGTGGACCGGTTTCTTGCTGCCATGGAGGAGAGCCGCCGAGCCTTTTTTTCAGGGGACGAGCAAAAGGCTGCCGACTACCTGACGGAGATTCGAAAGTTCTTTGGTGACGACTTCTGCAAAGAGGCCCTGGAAGAGACCAGCCGGGTCATTGATGCCATGTACCGCTCGTGATAAAAAGCGGTCGATTTACGCTGGATTACCGGTCAGGCCGGGTAATGAGTCCTGTGTGTCGCAATGCTCTGACTTTTCCGGACACTGCGCACTCCCTGTCAGGTGAAAAGAGCCTGTTTTTATCCATTGCTGCAAATGCGGCATTAAGGCTTTTAACTGTTCATGACTGATATACATAAGATTTTCTCCGGCCCCTAACCATATGGCCGATGACTTTGGCGGTTCATAATCGCCTACCTTGCTTTGCAAAAGCGTGCATTTATTGCCGTGTCTGTCTGTGACAAAAATTACTTCGCTCCCCCCGAATGTATGTAAAACTTTCATATGTCACCTGATCATTAAAGTGTCGAATGCGCCGTGTCAGTCATTTGTTGCTGATTGGCAAAACAATATTATTCAGTTTCCATAAAAACCGATCCCGGCTTAAAACAAGTTTGATAGTTTTATCGTTCTTGGCAGGCATGGAAAGAATAAAGGTCCGGGTTGATGCAAATGAAAATCTTGTGTTTTTTAAGAGTTTGAATCTTTTTTCATTTCCAGATGGCTGCGATTCTCCCTTATCCCCGGAATACCTCGGGGCTTTACCGCCCTCAACGCCCATGAACCTGCCAAGTCCTTTGGGAGTGACATAAGCATCTACCAGTTGATTTGAAAATCTTTGCGCAAATTTATATGTCACATCACTAAAACGGCTTTCAGTTTCTACTGATTTCCTGGCAAATTTGCTTTCGAGTGTCTGATTTAACTGGTCTTTTAAATTTTTTCGCAATTGAGGAAACTCAACATAATGAGATAATTTTTTTGCATCATTTTCTGCAATGCTGTTTCTAATCTGATAAACGGAGTAAAAAGGAGATAAAATAACACCCCCTAAAACCAGTACTGACAAAGCCCCCAAAAGCCACATGAGTTTCTTCATTGGCAACCATATGTATATTGCTATTATAGATTCCACCGGGCCCGGCAGTAATTGAGAGACCCACTATCAACGCGTGGCAGGTGTCTCCATAGGAACAAACCCGGATTCCCGGAAGTCGGTGCTGTCTATGAATCCATGTCGGATGAACCGGCCGGTAAATACTGCGCGCCGCATCCGTATTGATGTGCTTTTTCCCTTCCGAGTGCCATTCGCCACTTTATTCTGGCCTGACGCGAAATTAGGGCGCCTGAGCCAACCGAGTCATTATCCATTGCCACCCGAACAAAGGTCCCGGAAACGACAGGATATGACGTCTCAAAATAGAAACCCGATTCACTGAAATTGCGAATGGATACGTTAAAAAACTCCAGGGGTTTATCTTTCAGAACCGGAACAGGAATTCTACACCTGAAGCGGGGGTGCGCCCGGCGGTCCTTTTTAGAATTCTGATTTTTCTCCGTTGCCGGCGACAATTTGTTCTGTTTCGACATGACGGTTTCTTTAGCCCCTCATTTCATAAAATATTCGGGCTAGATATTGATGGAGACGCCCAGCATCAACGAGTGACAGCTCCCCCCATAGGAATAGTGCGGGTTTTCAGGGGTCGGTGCTGTTTTGATAACGTCCCGGTCCATCAGGTGCTGATACTGATAGCCGATCGAGAATTCGCTGTTGCCCTTCACCATTGACAGTTTCGGCAGTTGATAGACACACCCGAGTGATACGACATGTTTATCGTTATCCAGAAAATTCATGCGGCCGCTGACCGCTTCATCGGGCACAAAGGAGGGCTCATAATAGTACCCGAAAAGCAGGTCTAAAGATGGGTTGAAGTCATAGGCCAGGCCCAGTTTGGGAACAAAGATATCGTCAAATTCTTTTAGTTCGCCGCCATAGTTCTCTTGCATCGGGGTGGAAAATTCGAACCCGGACCACTGCTGGAACTCCAGATCAGCGGAGAGGGTCAACCGGTTCAGTGAGTAGGCCAGGCCAACGGAATACATTTCCGGCTGATAATAATCTACCAGGGCCATCTTGATATTCAGGGGAATGCCCCCCAGGTCGGTGGACGCAATCGCCCTGAAAGGCGTGATATCCAGCTGAGATTCGGCCCGATAGGCGACGCCCAGCTCTAATGTATCCAGGGACCGCCACAGTTTCCCGGGGCTGAAATAGGCGCCCATCACCAGGGCCTGTTCCATTTTGAGGTCCATTTTGGCCTGCCCGGGCGGGCTTTGGGATTCCGTCTGCAGCTCGACACGTTCCAGGAGAGCGGTCCCCTCTCCGGTAAAAAAGGAGGTAACGCCCAGGCCGACCCCGAAGGTGTCGTGTAAAAATCCGAATCCCATGCCGGTGGTGATCAGCATGCGCTGGCATTCCCGGCCATAGCGCATGAAATTATGCGTGCGGGGGTCGAGGTCGTTTATTTTAACCACGCTCTGGTCATCGTTAAGGCCGATGGCAAGCCCCAGGCGGGTCGAGGATACCATTTCGGGAAGATGTACAAGGGTACCGATATCCAGCACGCCGCCAATAACAATGGTCCCGGTGTCCAGGTCCCTGTCCCCGTTGGTGGCCAGGCGATCGCCGGTGGCGGCTTCACGCCTGACAATCTCGATATCCAGATCCGGGGCATTGTTTATGTAACCCAGAAAAAGCTGGCTTTTGCCGTTAACCAGGTGTTGGGAACGGCCGAGCCCGGCAATATTGTAGTACACGGCCGACCAGTCATCGACTTTTGCCGTCATGGCGTTCCCCAGTGCCATTCCCTCCGGCGAAAAACCAAAGGTGTCGCCAAAGTGGGTGGCGCCGGCCGGCGTCGTCAACATCACTCCCAAAACCAAACATACCGCAACGCATAGTGTCTTTTTCATAATGCCTCTCTCATGTTATGTTCGTGTCATTGATGATGAAATATCCGAGCTATATCATCCCCGCCATAGGCGGGGCGCGTTGTGATCAGTCATTGATCTGGAACCCGTAGCTGTCATAAACGTCGTCAAGAGCGGCTCCGCCACTGGATTGATCCACTGCTACCGCCAAATCAGCCAGGAGTTGGGAAAGGGTCTCCCAGAGCGGCTCAGAATCTCTCACAATATCGTCGGCCAGGAAGGTGTGAAGGTCCTCCAGGATTCCCCGCGCATTAACGTTCGTGCTCATGGCGTCCAGTAGATAATCCGCCTGGCCGTTGTCTTTCAGCATATCCTCGCCGATGATGAGCATGGCGGTGTAGTTTGTGCCGTCATCATCCTTTATCAGCTCATGGATGGCGGGAACCCGCGCATTCAACGTTTTATAAAGACCGTCAAAGCCGGGTTCTCCCTGGACCACCCAGCGACCCGTATCGGTGTCGTAGTAGGTGAACAGCTTGCCCATGCCGTAAATAAGACCGGCGATCTGTTCGTCGGTGTAGGGGGTTTCTCTTGCAAAGATCGCGTCGGTCGACCCGATAAAAGACTCCAGCAGGCTGTAGGGGCTTTCCGGGTACAGAAAGTCTTCCATGATGTCCAGGTAGTGGTTGAAGTCTTTCCAGTTGTCCGTGGTCTCCTGGGTATCCACATAATCGGCCAGACCGTATCCCTCCTTATCCGGCAGGCTGTCGTGACCGATGACCGTGTCCAGTATCTTGTCTAAAATAATGTCTTCATCACGCACATTGTAGAACCCGATATATTCGCCAAAATCCCCGCTGCCATAGCCGGTGGCAAACATCCAGTTCGGGTAGACGATATTCTTGTTGGCCGCCGGGTCGGCGTCAATGGCGGTCATGGTGCCTTGCGTGTATTTGACGGCCCCGACGATCTGTTCCAGCGCGCTGTCGATGCGTGTCGAATCATTGGCATCGCTCATCAGAGCCTTGACCAGGGCGGAAAGGGTCTTGGTCTCGGTCACCAGCGGTAGCAGGCCGTCCATGCGCTTGCCCTCGGCTACCGGTGCGGTGATATCGCTGTCGGTCAGAATGTTGAGCAGGGTCTTGCAGGTTGCCGGCTGGTAATAGAGATTTTCCGCTTCGCTTCCGTTCCAGACCGGGTCCCCGGGAAAGCCCTTGGCCGGCTGTAGGTAATTGTCGCCTATCCAGTAACCGTAATGATCGGTTCCCTGAACCCGTACTTTCCAGGTGTTAAAGGGCACACCCGTCCAAGCAAAGTCAGGAGGAACTGGCCACGAGAATTCCGGGTAGTCGCCGTCCCTCTGGTAATAGACAAGCGGCTTTTGCAGGGCCGGCGCCACCCCGTTGATAAAGCCCTTAATACCGCAATTCAAAGAATCCCGGTCATAGCCGTCGTTATAGGACGGGGTATTGTTCAAAAGCGCGGCCAGCAGGGCCACAAAAGGGGGCATGACGGCATTGCGGTTTTGCCATATTTCATCTCCCACGGTAAACTCCCGGGAGCCCAGCTCGTAATCCAGAACCCCGTTGCCCCGGTCCATCTGGGGGCTTAAGGGGAAAGCCAGGCGATAGACAGATGGCAGGCTGCGACCCACGACTGAGGGAGTACAATGGCCACCTCTGGTGAGAACTCGCTCATAGATGTCGTCAACACCCGCTACGGGTGTATAATTTTCGCCACCTTCTAACACCAGCTCGCACCGGTAGTCGCCGGGGATGTCGGAAGTACCGGAGGCGCCTTTTTTGGCCCACACATGATTGTCCTCAAACAGCCTTAAATTGGACAGCCCGGAAAAGCCGTTCGCTTCCATCACTATAAAAAGAGCGCCTTCACCAAGGGCGCCCTCAGCTATAAACAGACGCTCCATCAAAATAATGACCATCTTCTTTTCCGTATAGACCCATTGATAATTCCGATAAAGGGCCTCTTCCTGACTTTGGCAGGCGCGTTCGTGAAGGGGGGTGTCTTCGGGAATAAGCTCGTTAAAGGTGAGCCGGCCGGCAACATCGTCTTCGGTGACAATGTCGTTAGGACTCAGCTCCACGATGGCAAGATTGCCGTCGACATCATGTTCAACAGTAACAAACTCTTCCGTATCCGGTACTGGGTCGTACCCCGCGTAGGTTTCAAACCGAGCCATCATATAATCGGAATGGAAGGTGGACTGAAACCGGTTGAAGCGCTGGCGCTTGCCGTTATAACCGGTTACTTCGGTTTCCGGGTCTTCCCCGTCTCCTTGTTCCGTGGGATAGATATATTCCCACTCAGGGTTGTCCTTGTTGACCAGGGCATAGACCCGGCCGTCGGGCCGCAAATATTTGAAGTAGTTTTTGCCATCCACATAGACGATTTCCGCGTTCGGGTCTTCGTAATAGTAGGGCCCTTCGCCGCCAAAGCAGGCCTGCGCGGGCCACGCCACAGACCAGGCACCCAACTGATCCTCGCCAAGGCCGGTGGGATTAAACGGGACGTAATTGTTTTTGCCCGGAGGAACCCCGTCCCGGTTGCCGCCGTCGGGCGTGCCCATAATACCGGCACATACACCGGGCATGTTGTGCAATACAGGGCTGTCGGGGCCGAAGCTGAACTGGTAATTGTCCCTGTCTTCTTTATTAAACGCCTTATTGCTTCTGAACAAACGCTCTTCATCGCCATCATGCATGGTGGAATCGTAAGCACTAACACTTCCCCAAACTCCAGTGCGCATGCTGATAAGAGAATCATTAAGGGTCAATGTACCGCAAAATTCACCGTGACCATGCGAAAAGGAGGGATCCCAGGAAAAGTTGCTCTCTCCGGCCAACACGCCGCTCTCCCAGAAGTTGCTATCAAGCCACCCGAAATTTCCCGCCACATTGGTGATAAATATCAGGCTGTCCAGCAGAGAGGCGTCATACGCCCCGGAGGAAGGATCTGTGCGGTCCCGGCCCCATTGGTCATACCGCAGCATATTATACAGCGATGTCTCCAGGCCGGGATCATCAGGGTCATAGTCGATATTTTTAAGCAGATTGATTGTCTCCCGCAGCACATATACCGGCGTATCATTGGTATCCGTCTTGATCAGGGAGGTGGGCCGGTCGGAGCGCATCAACAACTGGGCTGTGTGGGGCATGAGGTCCCGTATCGTCTCTCCCAGCTCCGTATCAGAATAGGTGGGGTCTGTATCCGCGCTTTTGTAAATCGGGTTGCTTTCGTACACGGCCCCGCCCACGGTGAAACAGTCTTCGAGATTGGTCAACAGGGCCTGGAGTTTCAGGTTGTTGGTGGAGTTGGGATCCGGATCAAAGATTTTTCCGGCTTCCCGAATGGCGGTATAAAAATAGTCCCGGGCCGTGGGATCAATCAGCATGCGGTTCTCCCAGGCCGCCAGGTCATTGACGCCTTTTACGGCATTGCCGATGCCGGTATTGGTATGAACCGCCGGGTTGATATTCTCCCGGGGCACTGTATTGCCGTCGTCATCAGCCCAGATGGGATAGTCGGCCTGCAGCAGTGCTTTTCCCAGGACCTCGGCGGTCAGCGTAAAATTTTCATCAAACCGCTCGTCAGTAAGAATGTCGATAACGTCCTGAACGTCATTTTGAATCTGTTCCGGGGTGTTGCTGTCCAGGGTTCGGGCCACGTATTTGACCCCCATGTCTCTTATTTCCTGGTCGCCGGGCCGGTAATCCCCCTCCCACAGGGCGTCCAGCATGCTGTAAAACCCGTCCAGATAATCGGTCGGGCCTTCGGCATACGTGTCGTCATAAACGGCGTTGATACCGGCGGGACCGGTGCGAAAGCCTTTGGAAGGGTCCATCAGTATGTCGATATTTTTATAGAGGTCCGTGCCCAGAAGCCTGGCCACAGGCTGCCCGGGATCGTCCAGTACATCGGAGAATACCGTACTTGAACGGGTAAAAGCGTTTGGATAAGCATCCACGGTATCTTCAAAATGATCGTTAAAGGTCGTGCCGTCAATGCTGTCCCAGATGTCTTGCAGGCTGCCGCGGCCATCGAAGATCTCCAGCAGCTTGAAATCCGGCCCCAAACTGTTGGCATCAAACGATCCACTGTCTTGAAAACCGGCCGCTCCGGTTTTGCCGCCATTCGTCCCATCATCGGACCCCAGGCCGCAGGCCAGAAAAAACAGGCATCCGCACACTACGATCGAAAACAAAAGTTTTTTAAGCATTACGCAGCTCCTTGGTTTTTATTGTCACAACCCGTCATATCGGCACCCTGTGTTATTGAAATAAAAGTGGCCGCCGGGGGAGATGCAAGTCAAAACCAGAGAAGGGAGGAATCAGGTTCGAGTGATGCTCTGCCAATACAGCACCATATTCATCTTTCCCCAGCGCCACTTAATTTAGGAATATATACGACAGGTTTAACTGCTGTCACCTCGCATTCTTAAAATACCGGGCCCCATGTTTTTTTAAATAAGTAAAATAAAATCAAATAATTAATTTAAACAAGCGTCCAGAAAAAAGCATTTCGGTCGATTAGACCTCAGGTTTTGGCTGAGTGGTTCATGAAAATTTCGACGGGGATTTGAGTCGTCAGTAGATTTTCTAACAACATAAATAGATTGATCCCGCATTGTAAAATTTGCTATTAAGGGATTATGAACATTCGGATCAAGGGAGCCCCAAAGGACGCCTATGCCGGAAAAAAACGACCTCAAGCCCCGTAAAAAACCGATACAGGAAAGAGCCAAAGCGACTGTGGATGCTATTTACGAGGCCGCTTTGCAACTGCTTTTAAAGAATCACTATGACACCGTGACAACCGACCAGATAGCCGAACGGGCCGGGGTTTCCATCGGCACGCTTTACCAGTATTTTCCCAACAAGGAGTCGATTCTGGTCGGTATGTGGGAGCAGGTGTTCAATGCTGTTATTATCGGGGGGGCCACCTATTCTCTTCACAAGTCCGGAGTTGCAGGCGAGGTAAAAGCGCCGGAACAACATGAACGTGTCGCCGGCGGGAATCAGGGTGCCGCCGGGTATGTCATGAAGCATATCGCCGGTGTGTACACCGGCGCGCTGTCAGGAATCAGCGAGGTCTCGATTTTTTACCTTCAACACCGGTTTAAGGTCCAGGGCACATGGAAGCTTGATCTCGGTGAGACATCGGTGAAGATTGTCATCAAGGGACTTCCGGTTGTTGATCGAATCACCGGTGCGGGAACCGTTGACCCCCATACCGGTTTTATGGAAATGGTCGTAAAAACCCCGGTCACGGGGAAGCTGCGAGGAACAGGCAGGTTTGACGGCGGTAATTACGCTTTTCATATTCCCCGCGTTGATTATTCAATGTCAGGGACCTTGACTGCGAACGGCTCTGCTTCAGGCAACTGGGAGTTTAATATTTCGTTTATCGTTTTCAGACTGTCCGGGAAAGGTGATCTGTTCCCCGCTTAACCCGACCATACTTCACCGATGCGTAAAAAGAAAAAGGGAGGGGCAATGTGTCCCTCCCTTTTTTCAAGGATTTGTCTTTGTCTGTTTATCTTTATCTGAATCGTGTGCCGGTGACCGTCAGCCGCCAATACTGTTGATAAAACAGCCCTCAGCGGATGGAATCACAAAGGTGTTATTGCCTTTACCATCATCGTCATCATCATCCTCCTCCACCGGCGGCACCACCGGAACAATTTCCCGGTTTTCCAGGAAGAGGATTCTGCCGCCCCATTCACCCACAAACAGATCCTGGTCTCCGTCGCTGTCGATGTCGGCAAAGGCCGGCGAGGTAAAAAGATAAGCGCCATCCTCGTCGCCATAGATGCCAAAAGGGTTGTCCGTGCCGGTGCGTTCCACAAAGATCGGTTCGGTGGCGGTGGCGTCAGCGGTGTTCTCAAAGTAGTGAATGGCGCTGTGATACTCGCCCACAACGGCGTCCATGTCGCCATCCCCATCAGTGTCGGCAAAGGTGGGGGTTGCGTTGTGATCTACCGCGGTCAGGCCAAAGGGGTTGGCCTCGTACTCCGGAAGCGCGGCGTTAAACTCGGCCGCATTGGCGGTCCCGGTGTTCTCAAAGTAATAGATATCGCCGTCTCTATCTCCGATAAACAGATCAAAATCGCCGTCGCCGTCAGCATCCATAAAGGCGGGTTTGTAATCATCGAACGCCGTTCCCCCGATAGTGGCTGCCGGGTTTTGTTGAGAGGGCATAGGGGCAAAATAGGGAGCCGTTGGCGTACCGACGTTTTGAAAATACTGAATAAACACGGACGGGTCCGATATATCGGATACCGAGACAACATCCGGCGTTTCTTCTGCTAGCTCCACGTCCAGGTCAAAGCCGTACCTGGCCCCCATAAAGGCGTCCATGTCACCGTCGCCATCAATATCCACAAAAGCCGGGGTGGTGAAAACGACAAGTGGGCTCATCACGCCTTCGCCCAGGCCGTAGTCCGCGTCCGCGCGCTGCACAAAATGAGGGCTCTGGGCGGTTCCGGTGTTTTCAAAAAAGTTAACGTTGCCATAGACCGCAGGCCGCAGGCCCAGGCCCATGAAAGAGTCACCATCATACTTAAAAGCACCTTTTATAGTACCAAATTCACCCACAAAGGCGTCCAGGTCGCCGTCCCCGTCAATATCCACAAAAACGGGATGGCTGTATTTACCCACATCCACACCCCATGCCGGGCTGTTGACGGTCCGGCGTTCTGTCATGACCGGGGCGCTTGTAGTTCCAGTATTTTCAAAGAATTTCAGGTCACCGGACATACCGCCCACAAAGGCGTCCAGATCGCCATCACTGTCAATGTCGGCAAAGGCCGGAGCACTCCACGGGTCGGTTTCAAGCCCGGTAAAAGGATTGCCCGTACTGTTGTCTGTGAAGTGTGGGGCCGAGGCGTCACCGGTGTTTTCAAAACAGGTGATGCCGCTGATTGGGGAAAGAACCGTACCGAGTACGCCAACGAATGTCTCGTAGGACTGGTATTTGATGCCCATGAAAGCGTCCAGGTCTCCATCACCGTCAATGTCGGCAAAGGCGGCTGCAGGGCTCGATAACGCATCGGTCAGGGCGTCAAGCGGGCCATCCGTCTCCGCGAACCTGGCTGCGGTGACTGTGCCGGTGTTTTCAAAATACCGCATCGGCGTGCTGAGGAAGCTTATGAAGGAGCCCACAAAGAGGTCGAAGTCGCCGTCGCCATCAAGGTCTGCAAAAGCCGGTGTCGAACCCGTATCCGTATATTTTGTTGGATAATAGGTTCTATCCCCTTTGTTATAATACCAGAAGGGGCTTTTCGCACCGGTGCGCATTACAAAGCACGGGGTCGAGACAGTGCCGGTGTTTTCAAAGTAGTCAATCGATCCGTAACTGTTGCCCACGCCGGCGTCCAGGTCCCCGTCGCCATTAAGGTCCGCAAAAGTGGGTGCCGCAAGTGCATCCACAATGTATGGATAATAGGTCCCACACCCGGTGTCGTAATACCAGAAGGGGCTGTCCGCGCCGGTGCGCATTTCAAAGGCCGGAGCCGAGGCAGTGCCGATATTTTCAAAATAGTTAATGGTGCCCGTCTTGTCGCCCACGAAAATATCGACGTCACCATCAGCGTCGATGTCAGCAAGGGCCGGCCGGCTCCACCAGGAAGCGCTCACGGGCATGGGCAGGGGATTGCCCTCAATTCCGTGGGGGAGAAAAGGGCCGGGTGCGGCCAGTGCCTGGTGGGCAGGAGAGGCCAGAAACACGCATCCGGCCACGGAAGCCGCCACGGCACTCGCTTTCAGCATGCCATGCGAAACCACCTGTTCAGAGACAATACCGTCTTTTTGCGCAGACATTTTCTTTAAATAATGTGTTGCCATATACACCTTCCTTATAATTTAGCCTGATATTTTACGGGTTGATTCGGTCGGCAGCCCACAGTGACGGACGCTGGAACATCTGCCGTATTTGCGATAGCCCTTTTGTATATTGGTTTCAGTTTTATGAATGCACCGTGCTTCATGTTTCAGGGGGCACTCTCTGTATATTCTTTAAACACATAGCCGGTGGTGCCGTCGGCTTTTTTTATTTTGATCCATCCGGCCCGGCTCTCGACAACCTCCGCCGCTTCATTACGCAGCAGTTGGCCGACCTGTTCACTCCCAAAAGGCTCTGATCGCATCTCAAGGGCATCCACGATTGGCCGTATTTTGGGAACTGTCGAAGCCGAAGCAACGGCAACCGGTGCGGTGACAACCGGTACCATCGGCATGTTGACAGTGGCTTGCGCCTTCTGTGACTCTGGTTGTAGCACCCTGGAGGCATCCCCTGTCTCATGCACCATCGCTGTGTACTCTTTAAACACATAGCCGGTGGTGCCGTCGGGTTTCTCGATTTTGACCCAATCCACCAGGGTCTCAACCACTGTTGCAATTTCGTTTTGCAGCAGTTTACCTACACGTCGGCTGTTTACACTGGGCATGGCCCGAATGTTAAGCAGATCCACAGTGGAACGGATTTTTGTCTCCGGTTGTGCCGTAGTCTCCACTGCTGCAGTCTCTTCAGGGGCCATAGCGGCAACCGGCGGTCTCAGGGGGGTGGCTGCCGCCGTCTTGTTGTCGATGCCAAATTCGGCAATTGCGCGGGCCGCCGTCTGCCTGACCGCTTTGTCGGTATCCTTCAGCGCGGCCACAAGGGCTTCCGCCGCCGCGTCTGTCTTGGGACCGAAGCGGCCCAGTACCTGAGCCGCCTTTCTTCGCGCATCAACATCCTGATCGGAAAGAGCGTCTACCAGGTTGGGAACCGTATTGTTTGCATACACCTCAAAGGCCCCCAGTGCGTCGGCCGCCTCGCGACGCACACCCGCGTCATCGTCCTTTAACGCGGCCGTTAATGCCTTAACTACAGTGCTGTCGGATGGAGTGCCGATTTTACCCAGGGCCCTGACCGCCTCCAGGCGAACCCCGGGATCTTGATATTTTGAGGCCTTGATCAGCGCGGGACTGGCGGCCGTTGCCGCGGAACGCATCTCCCCAAGGGCGTTTGCGGCGGCGCGTCTTACTTTATCGTACTGCCGGGTCCAGTAATAACTCCATTCTGTTTCGTCCGACAGGGTGGAAATCAACACGGGAACCGCATCCGCGCCAGCCGGGCCCATTTGGGCCAACTGGTCGGCGGCGTCCACACGAGCCGCCCAGTCCTCGGACGCAAGGCGGTTGGCCTGCACCTGCACCATCAGGTTCTTATCCGCTTCCGATACCGGTGCGGTTCCGATAATAGACGAAATCGCATTTGCCGATGCCTCGCGCACCTCGTGCCTGTTGTCGCCCAGTACATCCACAAGATCGGAGAGCGCATCCCTTGCGTCGGGCCCGATCCGTCCAAGGGCCGTGGCCGCCGCCATTCGAACGTCCGGCTTACTGTCCTTCAGAGCTTTTCGTAACTCGGGAACGGCGGAAATTTTTGTCAAATCCTCGCCCGACGTGATGTCATAAGACCGGTACCACGGGGCACACGCAGCCAGCATCCATGCCGCCAGGACAATACCGAATATAACGATTGTGCCTCTGACAATGGTGTGAGTTTTCCAGGGCATACTCTCTCCTTTTGTTTGAAGGGCACCTTTCAGCGGTCCAGGTTTTTAGGGGTACCCTAGAACTATTTTATGGCTCCGTTCTTTGCTTCAGGAATACGGCGCCATGCCGGCCTTTTTGCGGCATCCTTTTGTGTAAAATTACAGAAACTATATCTGACAGGTTCAACCGTTGTCACCTCGCATTCTCAAATTACCGGTCGTTGGGAGTCGTTAATTAAATCAAATAAAATCAAAATATTATTTACTGAAAGCACTTTTGGGAAACATTTTGGGCCGTTAACCCTCAGGTTTTGCCCCGGATGTTTTATAAATTTTTCGATCGTGATTTAAGTTGACAATCAGCTTTCAATATTATGAAATTTGCTGCCAGGGGATGATAAACATTCGGATCAAGTAAAATTCGGGGAAAATCCATGTCGGAAAACAACCACCGCAGACCCCGCAAAAAACCGAGGCAGGAAAGAGCAAAAGTTACGGTGGATGCTATTTACGAGGCCGCGTTACAACTGTTTGTAATAGATAACTACAGCGCCGTGACAACCGACAAGATAGCCGAACGGGCCGGGGTTTCCATCGGTACACTTTATCAATACTTTCCCAACAAGGAATCGATCCTGGTCGGTCTGTGGGACCAGGTGTTTGATGCTGTCGTTATCGGAGATACCACCCATTCTCTTCATGGATCCGAAATTACAGAAGAGGAAAAAGTCCCGGAACAGGATGGAAGTGTCGCCGACGAAAATGGCTTGAAGCGTATCGCCGGTGTATATATTGGTACCTATACCGGTGTGTTGGCAGGAACTATCGAGGGGGCGATTTTTAATATTAAACATCGGTTTAAATTTCGAAGCACGTGGCGGTTTGATCTGGATGAGGAAAGCGTAAAACTTGTCCTCGAGAACCTTCCGGTTATTGAGCGAATCGCCGGTACAGGAACCCTGGACCCCCCCACCGGTTTTATGAAAATGGTTTTTCAGGCACCAATCATGGGGAAGCTGCCGGGAACCGGCTGGTTTGATGGAGGCAACTTCTCCTTTTCTATCCCCCGCGTTGATTTTGCAATATCAGGGGTCTTTGCCTCGGACGGTTTGGCTTCAGGTACCTGGAAATTTAATATTTCGTTTGTCGTCTTAAAAGTGTCTGCAAAAGGAGACATGTCCGGCGAATTGAAAAGGACCAACGCTTAAAATGCCGGCAAGCTAGTGCCAACACCTGAAGATCTGGATAGGGTTATCAGGATTGCATCTTCTCTGAGCTTTTCGATGCCGATTCCGATTTGGATGAAGCCCTCGCAAAAGGGCACCATCGCCTTCGTGTCCTTCGGGTTCTTCGTGCTCTTTGTGTTAAAAAGCGGCCGGCCGTGCCGGAACCACCGGGGGCTTCAACACGAAGGACGCGAAGAAACGAAGCGCACGAAGAACCGGGCTCACCTTTTTTTGTTATACCCGGCCATGGCGCGTGCCGCCTGACCGTAATTTTTTCTTCTTCCGCAATGAGGGGGGGGGGGCATGAGGGGAGGGGGCTTGAACGGCTGACGGCTACCTGAGTGTCCTGACGTTTTTCCGGGAAGAAAAATCGGTGAGGGGCCGCAGCCGTGACTTCTGATCTTTTTCGTCTTTTATTTTCAGGCCTTCCATCAGGATATTCATCAGTGCCTGGCGGATCACCCGGTCCTTCTTGCGACAAACACCGGAGACCTCTATTTTGATCTGGTCCCATGAGAGCATCTCAAAGGCGGCCTGCAGTCCCTTGACCTGGTCAGTGGCCGCGTTGATCATGGCCCCTTCGCGGAAATAGATGGTTCCGGATTTGTTTGGCGTGCTGATTTTCAGGGTGCAGGTTTTGCGCTCCATCTCCAGGAGTTGAAGAAAAGAGGCAAGGCTGATACCGGTCATGACGCCTTCAGCGCCGGAGTTGAGCTGTTCAAAAATGGCGTCAGTGAGCACATCCATGTTCAGGGGTTTTTCGAAAAATTTGAAGGCTCCCAGGGCGTAAGCCTTTTCTTCGGTCTCTTTGGAACTGAAGGCGGTCATCATGAAGACCGGTGTGCCGGGAAAATTCTGATCGATATATTCGAGAAGCTGAAAGCCGTCCATCACCGGCATCTGAAGGTCGCTGATGATAAGGTCAATGGTCTGCCGGGTCATCATGTCCGCCGCCTCGGCCCCATCTTTGGCAGTGAGGATTTCAAAATCCGCGGCATAGGGCTTCATCACCCGCGACAGCAATCCCCGGGATACCGCGTCATCGTCTACGATCAGTACTTTTTTCAACGGATTTTCGACCTTTTTATTTTCCGTACAGTTCTTGCCCGGTTGCGTATAATGTGAATAACAATAATTATATAGTGAATATGGCGAACGGTGTCAAGTGGTAAGTCTGCATAATACAAGGCATTTTAACACAACTCGACCAGCAGGCCACCACCGTTTATATGTCCAGCACCCGGCCGGCGCCGCCTTCCACGTATGCGTGGGGGTAACGGCTTTTGATGGTGGAGATAAATTGAGTGCAGTGAGTGGGGCAGAGAACGTGAATATCCTTGACGGCATCAAAATCTTCAAACCCATGCAGGCCGCCCACCAGCGCGTGGACCGGCCCGACACGGCGGGCCGCTTCCAGAATCGCGTTCACGCCGGGGTGGGAACACCCGGCCACCACAACCGTGCTGCCGTCCGGCCGGACCACCACCAGGGACTGTTCCATGCCGGCAAGGGTGCCGGTGGACCAGATGCCGGGAAAAAGTTCGGTGGGCTGTTCCACGACAGAGACCTGCACGTTCGGGACATTCTGAAAGGCGGACGGCACATGGATGGCCGTCGGATGGCACACCCGGAGCAGGCCGGCAAGGCCGCCTGTGTGGTCCCAGTGATCGTGCGATATAACAACGGCATTAATGGTATCGGGCGCGATTCCAAGGACAACCATGTTGTTTTGAAGGATATCGCCCCTGGCGCCGGTGTCAAACAGGATGTTTCTGCCATGGGCTTCCACCAGGCAGGCAAACCCCCAGTCCGGTGTCAGCCGTTCGCCCCATGCCGTGTTGTCATAAAGAAGGGTGAGTTTCATGGTGTTCCCCCGTTGTGTTTTATGAGGGCCATGGTATATAGGGACATGGTCAAAGTCAAGCAGCCGAAACAGCGGGAATGGTAAAATGCAACCCATATCCACCCTTTACATAGACAGGCGGGCCCTGCGTTATTCTGAAACCGAAAAGGTGCGGGCGGCCCTGAACCTGCCGGCCACGGTGATCGATGATCCAGGCCTGGTCTACCAGGACCTTGCCGGTGCCGAAGACAGCGTGGCCCGGGGCAAGCAGGTGCTGTTGCTGACCCTCAACCGGGGGCCCTTTCTTCGAAAATGTCCCGGCACCCGTTACTACCGGTGCTGCGGCTATAAAATTCTGCACATCGGGGCCTTCTGTACCATGGACTGTTCCTACTGTATTTTGCAGGCCTACTTTCATCCACCGGTGCTGCAATACTACGTAAACCAGGACAAAATGGGCAGGGAGCTTGATCGGGCCTTTGCCGGTGCCCGGCGCCCTCTGCGGATCGGCACCGGCGAGTTTACCGACAGCCTGATCTGGAACACCTGCACCGACCTGAACACGCGGCTGGTCAATGTATTTGCCGGCCAGCGGAAAGCGGTCCTGGAGTTAAAGACAAAAACAGTAAATGTGGAGGGATTGAAACCCCTGGCTCATAACCGGAAAACCATTGTCGCCTGGTCCTTGAACACGGAACGGATCATGGCCTCAGACGAACGAGAGACCACGACCCTGTCCCAGCGGCTGGCCACAGCCAGAGCCTGCCGGGAACTGGGCTACCCGGTTGCCTTTCATTTTGATCCTATTGTCCTTTATGAGGGGTGCGAAGAAGAATATCTGGCGGTGGTGGACCGGATGTTTGAAGCCGTGGCGCCGGAACATATCGTCTGGATCAGCCTGGGCACCTTCCGGTTTATGCCCCAGTTGAAGCCCGTGATTCAGGAGCGGTTTCCGGATTCGCGGATCGTCTATGGCGAGTTTATTACCGGTATGGACCGCAAGATGCGTTACTTTAAACCCCTGCGTATTGCCTTGTGCCGAAAAATAGCACAACGGATCCGGCAGCATGACCCTGACGTGACGGTCTATTTCTGTATGGAGGACGACGAGGTGTGGCAGCGGTGCATGGGGTTTGTGCCGAAGCAGAAGGGCGGGCTTGCCCGTATGCTGGATAAAAGCGCGGTGGCCCACTGCGACCTGGACAAAAAGCTTTTGGGATGATCATGACAACACCGAGAAACCCGGCCCTTACCGTTGACATTATTATAGAGGTTCATGGCAGTATCGTGCTGATCGAACGGCGCAATCCGCCTCCTGGCTGGGCCCTGCCCGGCGGATTCGTGGATTACGGCGAATCCCTGGAGGATGCGGCCCGGCGGGAGGCAAAGGAGGAGACCGGACTTGACGTGACCCTGACGGAACAGTTTCACGCCTATTCCGACCCCGGTCGCGACCCCCGCCAACACACGGCCAGTGTGGTGTTTCTTGGAACCGCCGACGGAACACCGGCGGCAGGCGACGATGCCGGAAGCCTGGGCCTGTTCACCCGGAACGCTCTGCCGCCGGTTCTGGCCTTTGACCACAGCCGCATTCTGGACGACTATTTTCGGTACCGGGCCGGAGAGCCCCGCAACCAAATATTTCGCTTTTGAAAAGCAATTGCATTTTTTTTGCTTTTATCTTGCAGTCTGGAAAAGAAGCTGTTATATACAGCGGGTTTTGGCGGCTTTGCACAGGTTTTCCCCATCCCTTGCATTCGATTCTCCGATTTACCGCGCATGTGTCAGGGGTACGTTTATTTTGGGCCGCCTGTATTTTAAAGAGAGGTTAAAGGCAGGAAATGGAAAAGGAAGTTCGAAAATTAAGGAACATCGGCATCAGCGCCCATATCGATTCGGGCAAGACCACGCTGACCGAGCGGATCCTCTTTTTTACCCAGCGCATTCATGCCATTCATGATGTCAAGGGCAAAGACGGCGTGGGCGCCACCATGGACTCCATGGAGCTGGAGCGGGAGCGGGGCATCACCATTGCGTCCGCCGCCACCTTCTGCCAGTGGAAGGGGTTTAATGTCAACATCATCGACACGCCGGGCCATGTGGATTTCACCATTGAGGTGGAACGCTCCCTGCGGGTGCTGGACGGCGCCATCCTGGTACTGTGCGCGGTGGGCGGGGTCCAGTCCCAGTCCATTACCGTGGACCGGCAGATGAAACGGTACAACGTGCCGTGCGTGGCCTTTGTCAACAAGTGCGACAGAAGCGGCGCCGACCCGTTCCGCGTCACCCGGCAGTTACGGGAAAAACTGGCCCACAATGCCGTGATGCTGCAGATGCCCATCGGCCTGGAGGCGGATCTGAAGGGGGTTGTCGACCTGGTTTCCATGCAGGCCCTCTATTTTAAAGGCGAACACGGCGAAACCGTTGAGTCCGGACCGGTGCCGGCATCGCTGGCGGAAAAAGCGGCTGGTATGCGGGAAGACCTGGTGGATGCGGCCTCTGCTTTTTCCGATGAACTGACCGACGCCATTCTTGAAGGCAAAGAGATCCCCGAAGCCCTGCTTGTTTCAGCGATACGGACCGGTACCCTGTCCCGGGGGATGACCCCGGTATTTGTGGGATCGGCTTATAAGAACAAGGGGGTCCAACCCCTGCTGGATGCAGTCAATGCCTATCTGCCGGCTCCCGAGGAGGTGGCGGTGACGGCCCTGGACGTGGACGGCGACAACGCGCTGGTGCCCCTGGAAAGCGACCCGGCAAAACCGGTGGTGGCCCTGGCCTTCAAGCTGGAAGACGGCCGATACGGCCAGTTGACCTATGTCCGGGTTTATCAGGGCACACTGGCCAAGGGCGCCACGGTGATCAACTCCAGGACCGGCAAAAAGGTGAGAATCGGCCGGGTGGTGCGCATGCACGCCGATCAGATGGAGGATGTGGATGCCATATTGGCCGGCGGCATCGGCGCCCTGTTTGGTATTGACTGCGCCTCCGGTGACACGTTTACCGCCGAGGGGGTGCGTCTGGCCATGACCTCCATTTTTGTCCCTGACCCGGTGATCTCCCTGGCCATTCATCCCGACGGTACACAGTCGGAAACCGCCATGACCAAGGCATTGAACCGGTTTTCAAAGGAAGACCCCACCTTTCGCGTGTACGTTGACGAAGAGACCTCGGAAACCATTATTCAGGGCATGGGGGAGCTGCACCTGGATGTTTACATCGAACGCATGAAACGGGAATACGGTGCCACGGTTACGGCCGGATCCCCCCAGGTGGCCTACCGGGAGACCATCACCCGGAAAGTGGAATTCAATTATACCCATAAGAAGCAGACCGGCGGCGCCGGCCAGTACGGCCGCATTGCCGGATACCTTGAACCGGCGCCGGGAGAAGGGTTTGACTTTCTCAACAAGATCACCGGCGGCGCCATTCCCACCCAGTTTATCCCGGCCTGTGAAAAAGGGTTTCGCAAGTGCATCGCCAAGGGACCGTTCATGGAGTTCCCGGTGGTGGATGTGCGCGTCTGCATCAACGACGGCGCCTCCCACGCGGTTGACTCTTCTGAAATGGCCTTTGACGCCGCTGCCCGGGGTGCTTTTCAGGAGGCCTATCGCAAGGCCGGTCCCGTTATTCACGAGCCGATCATGCGGGTCTCCGTGGAGACCCCCACCGGATTTCAGGGCGGGGCGCTCAAACTGCTGAACCAGCGGCGCGGCATGATTGTGGGTACCCAGGAAGAGGACATCAACTGTACCGTTGAGGCCCAGGTGCCCCTGGCTGAAATGTTCGGGTTTTCCAATGTACTTCGATCGGCCACCCAGGGCCAGGCCCAGTTCACCATGGAGTTTCTTACCTACCGGGAGGTCCCCCGGTCTGTGGCCGAAGAGCTGGAAAAACAGAAAACAAGAAAGCAGGAGAAGTAGCATGTGCGCAGAATATAAAAGCATCCCCGACGCGTTATCGCCCGTGATTCATGTCACGACCCATGCATTGAAAGCCGGAGAGATCGGGGCTGTGGTGGCCCGGCCCGGTGTAGGCAAAACCTCGTTCCTGGTGCAGGTGGCCCTGCACGCCATGATGAGCGGGAAAAAGGTGATGCACGTCAATCTCAAGGATTCCATCAAAAAGGTCACCCTGTGGTATGGTGAAATTTTTTCACTTCTGTGCAAAAAGTATCAGGGGCTGGAAGAGGGTGTAGCTCTTGATTCGCTTCTGGCCCGTCGCTTTATCATGACCATGCAGGTCCAGGGGTTTTCCACCGACGCCATTGGAGAACGGCTGGCCGACCTTCTGGAACAGAACATTTTTACACCAGACATTCTGATCATCGACGGACTTTCCTTTGATGCCTCCCGCCAGGAAACCGTGGACGGGTTTGGTCGCATCAGCCGGGAGTTTTCCATGGGTATATGGGTGTCGGTGCCGGCCCACCGGGAAGAACCCAGGGACGATGCCGACATGCCGGCCCGGATCGGAGACATAAAAGACCACTTTGCCCTGGTATGGGAGTTTGTGCCGGAGGGACAGGAGATTCGTCTGAAACAGCTGGTTCCGGAAGGGGCGGACACAACAGCAGGCGCTCCGGCCCTTTCTCTGGATCCCGCCTCCATGCTGCTGGACGTCCGCACCGCATAGCTTTGGATCATCTTCTCAGGCGGAGGGGGACTGCGATTCGTTCCCAAGGACGCGCTCAATAAAATCCGTGATCGCCTGGTAGACGCGTCTTGTGTCTTCGCCGTTGATGATGCCGTGCCGGGGAATGTTGACCAGCAGGTACTCTTTTTCTTTTGCGGCAATCCGTTCGAAAATAGACAAGGAGCCCTTGGAGCTGACCACGGGGTCGGCCATGGACTGAAGCAGCAGCGTGGGGATCTCTATTCGGGAGAGCCGGGCCGCGGTCCGGTCCATCAGTTTGCCCATTTCCGCCACAGCGGACAGGGGATTGCGCAGGTAGTTGATGTGGGGATTTTCCGGATGGTTGTTCGCGAACGCTTTCCTGTTTTTATCCCGGTTCATTCGGTGCATCACCCGGTTCCACACGTTGATCATCGGCACCAGCCGTGTGGAAAAGTCCTGAAGCCGCATGGGCGGTGAAATCGCAAAGACACCGTCCAGCCCGTCCACCCGGGAGGCCAGTTCCAGGGCCAGGCCCGCACCCATGGAGAATCCGCCCGCAATCACGGTTTTGCATGTATATTTTAAAAGGGCATATCCTTCATCCACCGAATCGATCCATTCCAAAAAGTGCCGGCCGGCCAGGTCTTCAGGGGAGGTGCCGTGGCCGCGAAGCCGCGGCGCATAGACACGACACCCCAGGGTTTCGTGCAGGTGGCGGGCCAGCGCCCTGACCTCCATGGGGGCCGCCATATAACCATGAATCAGCAGCACGCCCGTTTCCGCGTTTCCGTTTCGAAGCAGAAACGGGCGGCCGACATTTTTTTTCTTTGATTCGCCGTTGATAAAAAAACGGGCGTAATCCTTTTCAAAGGCAAAATCCGCATTTTTGATCAGATGGGTCGCCACGTCGGCGCAAACCGCGTCCGGCGATTCCGCGGCGGTTTCACGAACCACCCGCTGAAACTCGATAAGCGGTTCCACCTCGTTGGCAATGACCACCAGCGGGTTTTCGGTGCGCACCGCGTGGAAATCGACGGGAGCCGAGAACAGAGCGCTGTTTTTGACCAGGACGCCGTTCTCCTGCCGAAGGACACCGGTCTGCCGGGCAACGGCAAGAAAGTTGCCGATTTTGGCGTGGCGGTCGTCGGTAAGCAGATGGGTCTGGCTTTTTTCCAGGCTGGTGTGCCGGGAAACAGGCTCTGAAAGGGCGTTCAGGCGGGTGGCGACAAGATAGGCCCGTGCCCTCAGGTCGGCTTCATCGATCCGTTCTTCCGGGCAGTGTTTCAGCAACGAAGTGAGAATGTGGTCGTGATTGACCGTGGTCATGGCATAGATGGCCGCCATGTATCGCTTCATGATGTGAACCGCCGTGGATCGCATCATCTGCTTGGCGGCAATGGAATCGTTAAAGTCGATGCGGGCCGCCAGCTCGATGTTTTCCGTAATTACATCGGCCTTGAGGTAGGTGTCCACGGCAATGGGGTCGCCGAACCGGATATCGATGTCAGCGCCGGACAGCAGCATGGTGCCTTCGGCCATCAACTCTTCCAGGGTCCGGGCCGGAATGTTGTCAAACACGCTTTTGGCCAGGTTGCTTAAAATGTTTTCTTTTGCCCGGATGGGGTAGTAGGTGACATTTACCGGAACCAGGCAGGTGGGCAGTGAAACCACCTGGTCCATGGTGTCGACCCGGTAGAGGGAGAGCAGGCGACGGGCCTCGTCCGGATATATCTCGGCCATTTTGAGAATGCGCTGCCTGTAGAATTCGGTTCGCAGGGCCAGGGTGGCGGCGCCGGTATGGGGCGGATGCTTTCCCACCGAAGAAGAGATGACAAATTCACCCTTTTCATCAACCATGTCAAAAATTTTTTTGTTTTTCACCATACGGCCTTCTGGAAAAATGACCCAGGCCGCCTCGTTGGTGAGCAGGGTCTTGACCATCAGCAGGTCCCGGTCCGGGGCCGCGGTGGAAAGGGCGCCCAGCTTTTCAAGAAAGGCGCCGAAACCCCCGGCAAACAGGTCCTTGCTGGCAAGGGCCCAGATGGTTTTACCGGTCAGCTTGTGCAGGTAATAAGGGACAAGAAGGGTTTCGGCCCGGGTAAAATGGTTGATGACAAAAACGGTGGGATTATGCCGTGGAATTTTTTTCGCGTCGTGAATATTGATGTTCGGGCGGACAAAACCGGACAGTGCGCGAATGGCAAGGGCAGTGGTGCGGTATGCGTATCGGTTCATCCTTTATTCCTGAAGATGAGCAGCGGCCGCCGGAAGCACAATGGATGATAACCGCTTCAGGTCAAAATACTATAGTGCATAACCGCCCGTATGGCAATAGGTTTTTGCTGACAGGGCCAACGGTCCGGACGGGTTTGAAATGCCTCGGTTCGAAGACCAAACGCATGAAAATCGTGCGGGCAGGGCGGATGATTCCCGTTATGCCGGGACGGCCATTACATCGGCCGGGGGAAAATCAGGGTAAAGGCAGAACCCTTACCCGGTGTGCTTTGAACCTCAATTCTGCCGCCGTGAATCTGGGCCACGTGCTTGACAATGGCAAGCCCCAGGCCGGTGCCGCCCAGTTCGCGGCTTCGGGCTTTGTCTACCCGGTAGAACCGTTCAAATATCCGGGGGATGTGGGCTTCGGCAATGCCTGTGCCGTGATCGATCACAGAGACATGAACCTCCCTGCCCTTGTCCTCGGCTGAAATCCCCACTTCGCTGTTGTTTGGACTGTATTTGACGGCGTTTTCCACCAGGTTGACCAGGGCCAGCTCCAGGAGAAACGGGTCAATGGGCAGTGCCAGGTCGGCGGGGCAGTCGCTTTCCAGTTTTATCTGTTTTGAGTCCAGGTCCGGCCTGCAGATGGCCGCCGCTGAATTTATCACATCAGCCAGGGGCGCTTCCTGAAAGTTAAAGTCCTTCTGCCGGTCCGCGTGCTCAATTTCCGACAGCTTGAGCAGGTCGTCGATAATGGTTGTCAGACGCTTTGTGTTGTTGGCGATAATTTCAAGGCAGCGGACCACATGGGCGTTGTCCAGAAGGGATGGCTCGGCCAGCAGGGTCTCGGTAAAGCCCTGGATGGAGGTCAGCGGGGTTTTGAGTTCATGGGAAACATTGGCGGCAAAGTCTTTGCGCATGGTTTCCAGCTGGCGCATTCGGGTTACGTCGTTGAGGATCAGCAGTGCGCCCATGCGCTCCCCGGTTTCATCCACCAGGGCGCTGGCATGAATGTTGATAATATGGGTCTTCCCGTCCAATTCAAAGGGCAGGTCGGCCTCCGACCGGTCGGTTTTTACCGCTGATTCGACAAATTTTTTAAAATCGTGGTTTCGGATTACTTCGTAAAGAAATGTCCCATTCAGGGCCTGCCTGGATTTGCGCAGAAACGTCTCGGCCGCGTGATTCACCCGCAGAATTTTTTCATTACTCCCGATGGCGATTACCGCCTCGGTCATGCTGGAAAAAACCGCGTTAAGCTCGTTTTTTTGCCGAATGGCGGTTTTGATGCGATCATCCAGGCGGCCGGCCATGTCGTTCATTGCTTCGGCAAGGCTTGCCAGTTCAGCCGATGCGGGCAGAACCAGTTTTGAAGAAAGATCCCCGCCGGCAAACCGCCTGGCGCCCTGTTCCATCTCCCGGATCGGCAGGGCGATGTTCCGGGAAATGACCAGGCTTACCAGGGCCACCAGCAGGGCCAGCACCAGGGCCACGGCAAATATGTTGAATTTGATGCCGCCCAGGGCACTGTAAATTGAGGTCACCGGCAGAGCGGTGCGAACCACCAGCCGGGCACTGTTTTCTCCGGTCATCGGCAACGCCACGTACATCATCTGTGTTTTCAGGGTGGCGCTGTATCGCAGGGAACTTCCGGACCCGGTTTGCAATGCCTGTAAAATTTCCGTCCGGTCGGTGTGGTTTTCCATCCGGGCCGGATCCTCTTCGGAGTCGGCCACCACCCGGCCTGAGGGTAACACAAGGGTGATGCGGGTTTTGGCGGCACTGCCCGCCGTCTTGCACCAGGCGTCAAGGGCCGGCTCTGTCAGCCCGGTGGCTTTAATGTGATGTTTGATCAGTTCAGCCCTGGCGGTAAGGTCCCGGCGGGTTTCATCAAGAAATAATCCATTGAGTGTATGGAAAACAAACCATATGACAACAAAAAGGGAGCCGAAGGTAACCACCAGATAGGTGGGGTAGATCTGGTGCAGTATTTTTTTTCGTTTCTTCAATAGAAACTCCGAAACCTTACTCCGTAGTTTTTAAAATAGTCGTGATTATTGTGTCAGCACCCGTCTGACCTTTTTTAACACGAAGGGCACGAAGCACACGAAGTTCACGAAGAGCAAGTATCTTCGTGTGCTTCGTGTTCTTCGTGTTGAAACACATGCCCGATTCAGACGGCCGTAATCGAAAAACTTGGATCCGCTCGTCATTCCTCGATTTCCCTGAACCGGTACCCCACGCCGCGGACTGTTTCGATATATTCGCCGTAATCCTCCAGTTTCTTTCGAAGCCCGGAGATCAGTACATCCACGCTTCTGTCGGTGACGGCGTAGTGCTCTCCACGGATCTTGTCCACGATCTGCCATCGGGTGAACACCAGCCCGGGCCGGGAAGCAAGAAAAGACAGGATATCAAATTCCGACGGGGTCAGGTCAATTTTTTTCCCATTCACTTCCACGGTGTGTTTCCGGGGATGGATGGTGATGCCGGAAACGGCGATGGTCCGGCCGGGGTCCGGTGGCGCGGCTTTTGCCTGCTGCCTTCGTAAAACAGAGCGAATGCGGGCAATCAGTATTTTCGGGGAAAAGGGCTTGGTGATGTAGTCGTCAGCCCCCAGTTCAAGGCCGGTGATAATGTCCGACTCTTCCCCTTTTGCCGACAGCATCAAAATCGGGGTCCCCTGTATCCGGTCGTCGTTTCGAATCGCCCTGGCCACTTCAAGACCGTCGATGCCCGGCAGCATCAGGTCCAGCACCACCAGGTCCGGCCGGCCGGATAAAACAATTTCCAGGGCCTTTTCCCCGGATTCCGCGCACGCCACCTGGTAGCCGTCCCGTTCCAGGCTGAGCCGAAGCAGCTCGAGGATGTCTTTTTCATCATCCACGATCAGGATTTTTTCTTTTGCCATGGTTGTCCCCGGTCACTCTTTTTTTGACAGTATGTTTCCATGGGCATGCCGGACGATTTCTCCCTCCACCATGTAAATCACCTCTTCGGCGATATTGGTGGCGTGATCGGCAATCCGCTCCAGGTGACGGGATATCAGGAACATGTTGAGCAGGTATTCGGTATCCATGATATTGCCCGTGTCACCGGTGCCTTTTAAAATATCGTAAATTTCGCCCCGCAGCATATCGATTTCATCATCGGCAAACAGCACCGCCTTGGCCGCCTCGGCATCTTTCTGCACAAAGGCGTTGAGGCTTTTCTGAACCATGCTTTTCACCTTTTTCCCCATGGGCGCGTAGTCGTAATAGAACCCGGTAGCCTGCTTGCCGGCAATGGCCTGGACCCGCTGGGCGATATTGACCGCCTCATCGGCGATACGTTCCAGGTCGTTGTTGATCTTGATGGTCACCACCAAAAACCGCAGGTCAATGGCCACGGGCTGGTGCAGGGCAATGATCTTGAGGCAATCCTCCTCGATTTCAACCTCCAGGTCATCGATTTCATAGTCGGTGGCGATGATCTGTTCGGCCAGGTCCCGCCGGCTTTCGCACACGGCGGTGACGGCCTTGTTGAGGCGGTCCTCGGTCATGGCGCCCAGATCAAGAATTTGCCGTTTGATGGCGGCCAGTTCGGTTTCAAAATGTTTGGTCATGGGGTATCCTTAGAAGTTTATGCTTTGTGTCAAGCAATTGCTATTAAGAATTTAGATAATCAATCTTCTGTTGCAGCCTCTGCCGATCGAAATCGTTATCGAAATCGGGATCGGTATCGAAAAAGCAACAATATTCGATCCCGATAGCGATCCCGATTTCGATATAGTGTATTATATGTTTTCTATCTATCCAAACCGCCCGGTAATATAATCTTCCGTCTGTTTTTTCTCCGGCCGCGTGAAGATCACGTCGGTTTCACCGGTCTCGATCAATTTACCTATATAGAAGAAAGCCGTGGTGTCCGACACCCGGGCCGCCTGCTGCATATTATGGGTCACGATGATGATGGTGTATGACGCCTTGAGCAGGTGGATCAGTTCCTCGATTTTCTGAGTGGCAATGGGATCCAGGGCCGAGGCCGGTTCATCCATCAGCAGGACTTCCGGCTCAACAGCCAGTGCCCGTGCAATGCAGAGCCGTTGCTGCTGGCCTCCGGAAAGGCCTAAAGCTGATGCCGACAACCGGTCCTTGACCTCCTCCCACAGCGCCGCCTGCTTCAGGCTCTCTTCCACCTTGTTGGCAATCAGGGATTTATCCTTTACACCGTTGATGCGCAGGCCGTAGGCGATATTTTCAAATATGGTCTTGGGAAAGGGGTTGGGTTTCTGAAACACCATGCCCACCATGCGGCGCAGGTTGACCACGTCCACCCGGGAGCCGTAGACCGGCTGGCCGTCCAGGGTGATCTCGCCCTCCACCCGGGTGCCGGGAATCAGATCGTTCATGCGGTTCAGGCAGCGCAGAAAGGTACTCTTGCCGCAACCCGACGGCCCGATCAGGGCCGTAACCTGGTTTTGTTCGAAATCCAGCGTGATATCGGAAAGGGCTTCAAAGTCGCCGTAAAAAAAAGACAAATGATTTGCGGACATTTTGATCGGCATGGGAACTCCTGTGTTATCCTTTCAGCTTTTTTCGCATTTTAGACCGGGTGATGATGGCAAACAGGTTCATGCCGCATACCAGGACAATCAGTACAAGAGCGGTACCATATTGTAAGGGCCGGGTCAGGGCGATATCCGTTCCCGCCGTGGCCAGTACATAGATATGATAGGGCAGGGCCATGACTTCGTCAAACAGCGAAGACGGAAGAACCGGGGTGAAGAAAACCGCTGCCGTAAACATGATGGGCGCGGTCTCTCCGGCGGCCCGGCTCAGGCCGAGAATGGCGCCGGTAAGAATTTCAGGTATGGCCGCCGGCAGCACCACCCGGTAGATGGTCTGCCACTGGGTGGCGCCCAGGGCCAGGGATGCCTTGCGATAGTCGTCC
The DNA here is from genome assembly GCF_000018405.1 of Desulfosudis oleivorans Hxd3. Lineage (NCBI taxonomy): Bacteria > Pseudomonadati > Thermodesulfobacteriota > Desulfobacteria > Desulfobacterales > Desulfosudaceae > Desulfosudis > Desulfosudis oleivorans. The sequence goes on along the minus strand of NC_009943.1, from coordinate 2,328,920 downwards.
GGCACGGCTTTTAACGCCTCTTCGGTGGCGCCGATGATTACGGGCAGGGTGAGCACACCCAGGGTCAGGATGCCGGCCAGAAGGCTGACACCCAAACCGAGCACGATACAGAAAAAAGCCAGGCCGAACAGGCCGAACACGATGGAGGGAACCCCGGCCAGGTTGTTGATGCCGAACCGGATGATGCGCAGCACCCGGCCCTTTGCGGCGTATTCATTCATATAAACGGCCGATGCCACACCAATAGGCAGGGCAAAGCAAATGGCGCCGGCGGCCAGGTAGAATGTGCCCAGGATGCAGGGGAAGATGCCGCCTTTTGTCATGGAGTCGGTAGGCGGCTGAGTGAGAAACTCCCAGCTGATGGCTTCCGCCCCGTTGGAGATGACAAAATAACCGACAACAAAGAGGGCAAGGCCGTTGACCACGGCGGCGCCCCGGAACAGCCAGAAAAACAGGCCCTCAAGCAGGCGCCGTTTTTGAAGTCCGGCAGGTTTTTGATGGATGGTGTTCATGGTCTTGCGCTATCCACTTAATTGCTTGCGTTTATACCGGCTGGACAGGTAGTCGGCGGTCAGGTTGAATACCAGGGTAAAAAAGAACAGCACCGCGCCGATGGCAAACAGGGCATGATAATGGCTGCCCCGAAAGGGGGCCTCGGCCATTTCCGCGGCAATGCTGGCCGGCATGGGCCGCACCGGGTCAAACAGGGATTCGGGAATCATGGCGGCACCACCGGCCACCATCAGTACCACCATGGTCTCGCCGATGGCCCGGGACATCCCGAGAATCACCGCTGTGGCAATACCCGAAGCCCCGGCGGGCAGCACGATTTTGATGATGGTTTCAAGGTGGGTGGCGCCCAGGGCCAGCGACGCTTCCCGCAGTGAGCCGGGCACGCTGCGGATGGCATCTTCGGAGATGCTGCAGATGGTGGGCACGGCCATGAATCCCAGCATAAGGGAGGCATTGAACAGGTTGACCCCCACGGGAATGCCGAACATTCTCTGAAGCAGGGGGGCCACCACCACCAGGCCGAAAAGGCCGATCACCACCGAGGGCAGGGAGGCAAGAATTTCCACGGTAGGCTTGACGATTTCCGCGGTTCTCGGCCCGGCGATTTCGGCGATATAGATGGCGGTCATGATGCCCAGGGGGACGGAAAAAATCGCTGAAAGAAGGGTAACACAACCGGATGCCACGATCAGCGGCAGGATGCCGAACAGGGGCGGCTCCCGGGTGGGATACCACAGGGTGCCGGTGATCAGCTCTTTTACCGACACATATTGCAGCACGGGCAGCCCCTCTAAAAAAAGAAAAACAGTGATCAGGCCCAGGGTCGTGATCGACGCCAGGGCAATGCCCAGGAAAATGGACTTGATGATTTTTTCTTTCAGGCTGCGTCTGCCGGCGGATGTCATGTTTCTTTCTTTCCGAAAAGCCGGATATGTCATGAAAGGCGCGGCAAATCGGTTGTATTCCGCGGGGAGAGCGCCTTTTACAGTTTTCTGTTTGCGCGCCCCATGACATATCCGGTTGGGCTGGTTCGGTTAATTGGTTTCCATTTAATTGCCCGGGTTAAACACCGGCACATTGCCCACTTCCCGTGCCAGTTTCTGGCCGGTTGGGGAGAATATAAAGTTGATAAAGTCCAGGGGCACGCCAGTGGGCCAGCCGTTGGTGAACATGAAAAGGGGCCGGCTGATGGCGTACTGGCCGCTGCGGGTGGTCTCTTCCGTGCCCAGCACACTGTTTACCGTTAACTGCTTGATCGCATCGTTGAGGTAGCCCATGCCGATATAGCCGATGGCGCCCTTGGTGCCGGCCACGGTCTGGACCATGGCCCCATTGGAGGCAACGGTCAGTGCCCTGGGAGTGACCATCTCTTTTCTCAGCACCAGCTCTTCCCAGACTTCGTAGGTGCCGGAGGAGGTGTCACGGGACACCACCACGATACCCAGGTCGGGGCCGCCGAATTCTTTCCAGTTTTTGGCTTTTCCGGTATAGATGTTTTTCAGATCGTCCATGGAAAGATCCTTGACGGAGTTGTCCTTGTGGACCACCGGAACAATGCAGTCCAGGGCCACCCGGAAGGGGACCGGGTAACGTTTTTTGTTCATGGCCATCTGGACCTCGCTGTCTTTGATGAAGCGCGAAGCATTGGCAATGTCGGTGGTGCCATCCACAATGGCCTTGATCCCGTTACCGGAACCGCCACCGGACAGGGAAACGGCTACGTCAGGCCTGGCTTTCATGTAGGCCTCGGCCGCTTTCTGGGCATAGGGCAGAACGGTGGTGGAACCCTTGATGACGAGCTGCCCGGCCATGGCCTGGGGTGCGACCAGGCTGACCGACAGCAGCAGGCACGCGGTCAAAGCGAAGAACTTGAAAACGGTTTTCATGGTGTATCTCCTTTTTATGGTTTTGGTTTTGTTGTGTGTGCAACATGTCGCTTGTGTGAAGTTATAAAAAGAAGATGTTAGGAAATTATTAGGACGAGGTTAATTTTTCGTGAAAAATACCGGATGACTGTGCGTATCTTAAACTTACTTTTACGCTTAATCCCAATAAAAGTAAACATTTGAATAAAAAGCAGGGTCTAAAAAACACGAACAGGAACGCCGGGCGCAAGAGGCCGGGCCGCGATCTTTTTATGGAAGCCTGAATACTTCGACAGCATCTTTCATATCAAAATCGGTATCGATACGTTTTTGTTCGGGCGCCACTTCGATCCCGATCCCGATCCCGATCCCGATTTCGATTATAAATAAGGAATGAAGGCTTCAGGCCTTTTTCATCTCGTCATAGGCCTCGGCCAGCAGGGGAAGAAAGGTCAACAGGTCCTCCACCACGCCGATATGGGCCACGGAAAAGATCGTGGCATGGGGATCGGTGTTCACGGCCACGATCCACTGGGAATCCTTCATGCCGTAAACATGCTGCTGGGCACCGGAGATGCCGCAGGCGATGTAGAGCCGGGGGGTGACGGTTCTGCCGGTGGCGCCCACCTGGCGGGAGTAGGGGAGCCACTGAAGGTCGCACAGGGGGCGGGAGGCGGCCACGGCGGCGTTGGGCAGGCGCCGGGCCAGGTCGTTGACGATTCCGAGGTTTTCCGGGTCTCCAATGCCCCGGCCCACGGCCACGATGATGTCCGCATGCTCCAGGGCCGCATCGCCCGAGGCTTCCCGTGTCAATTCGACGGGAGAAAACCCCGTCGCTTTTTTTTCAACTTTTTGCAGGGTCATGGCGGGCGGGGAGTCGGATGGGGCCGGTGGCCCGGCGGGCTTGAAGGCCCCGGGCAGAAGGGTCAGTACAACGGGCCGGCGCCGGGGTATTGCCGTGGTTTTCAACCGGCCATTGTGCACGGAACGGCGAAAGACAAGCGCGTCTCCCTCTTTTTCGACACTTTCCACCGCTGGAACGCAGGGCGCGTCCATCAGGGCGGCGGTGCGGGCCGCGGCATGACAGCCGCAGGTGGTGTGGGGATAGCAGACAATCTCCGCATCGGTCTGCTCCACCAGTGAACCGATAAGATCGGCCAGAATTTCCGGGTTGGGAAAAGCAAGGTCCGGGCCTTCAAAGGCGGTTACCGGTATGCCGGTGCCTGCTGCCAGTTTTTCGGCTGATGTTTTGATGTCGCTTCCGGCAAGGGCAAACATCGCCGTCATGTTTGGGGCCAGGCGTTGCGCAAGGCCGGTCATTTCCAGGCTTGTGCCGGTTACGCGGTTGTCAATAGTCTCGGCAATCAGCAGAAGGGTGGCGTTCATGGTCTGCCTCACAAAATCGATTTTTCATGCAGCCGGGAAATCAGGCTTTCGGCCTTTTCCCGGGGTGTGCCGGTCAGGATTTCGCCGCCGCCTGTTTTTGCGGGAACAAAGAGCGGACCGAAGGCCACCCCGGTATCGGGAATGTCCGCTGGATCAACCCGGACCACTTCAATGGCCTGGGACCGGGCCCGCAGCCGGTTGGACAGAGAGGCGTAACGGGGCAGGTTGATGCCGGACTGGACCGTGACCAGGGCCGGCAGGGCCAGTTCCACGGTTTCGTGGAGCCCGCCTTCCAGCTCGCACACAACAGTGACCGCTTTTTTTTCCATGTCCAGCCGGGTCTTGATCACCGACGTGGCGCAGGGAAGACCGCGCAGGGCCGCCACCATGGGGCCTGTCATGCGCTGCATGGCATCTTCGGACATCACACCGGCCAGGATAAGGTCGTAGTCTCTGTCCGCCGTGGACCGGTCAATCAGGTGTGCCACCGTTGCCGCCGGCATCATTGACATGTCCGGTGTATGAACATGAATGGCGTTGTCGGCCCCCAGTGCCAGGGCTCGGCGCAGGGTGGTCTCCACCCGGTCCGGTCCCACGCTGACCGCGTCAATGGTCACATCCGGCAGTGTCTCCTTGAGCCGTACCGCTTCTTCAACGGCAAAGGTGTCGTAATAGTTGATATCGTATTCCGGTTCCAGGTCGGCAAGCCGGATGGTGCCGCCTTCCGCGGGCAGCTCCGGATCGGTCAGCTGGGCCGCCTGCTTGACGCATACGAGAATTCTCATGGGTACTTTCCTCTGCGGTAGATTTGTTTTGATAGTATATCAGCGGAAAACAGGTTACAAGAAAAAACGAACGTTCGTTCGTTTTTTCTTGACAGCCGCTTTGATTCCTCTAAGATGGCAGGAATGATGGCTTCGTAAAAAGCCCAATATCTGCGTTGCGCTGCACCCCTCGTCACTGCGGCGTACGACAAGTACGCCTCATTTCTCGGGATTTGCGACGCCTTGATCTTGAACTTTTTACTTTGCCATCCCAAATAAACTTTTTACGAGAGCATCAGGCATGAGTATCCTCTATTTTATAAGGCACGGTCAGGCATCCTTCGGCAAAAGCGACTACGACTCCCTTTCACCGGTGGGGGAGCTTCAATCCCGGCTGCTGGCCGATTACCTGCTGTCGTCCCACATGACTTTTGACGCGATCCTGGTGGGGCCCCAGCAGCGTCACCGACAAACGGCCCGGCCCCTTATCGACGCCTGTCAGGAAAAAGGCGGCACCGGTCCTGAAATTGTCGAAATCCCGGAAATGGCGGAATACGATTTTACCACGGTGTTAAGGGAGCTGATTCCGGTGATGACGGCGGAAAGCGAGGCATTCAACCGGGATGCCGGCCTGATGTTTACCGACCGAAAGGCGTTTCAGCGACTTTTTGAGGCGGTCATGCTGCGGTGGGTCGGGGGCGATCACCATCTGCCCGCAGAGTTGACCTGGACCGCCTTCAAGGCGCGTGTCATCCGGGGCGTTGAAACGCTCATGGCCCGTTACGGCCGTGGAAAAAACGTGGCTGTCTTTACCTCCGGCGGCCCCATATCGGCGACTATTCAAGAGGTACTGCGGCTTTCCGATGCCATGGCCATGCAGGTCAACTGGCAGGTGGTCAACGGATCAATGACCCGGTTCAAGTGTACCCATGAAAAAATCATGATGGCGTCCTTTAATGAATATCCCTGGCTGGAGATGCACGCCGACAGGGAGATCATCACTTACCGGTGAAGTATGGTCGTCGGAGGTGGCGGGTAGAAGAGAAATACCTTTTTAATAAATCGCTATCGCTATCGGTATCGGTATCGGGGTCGAGAGTTCCACCCCAACCTTTTGTCAAAGGAGCAGACACCAATCGATCCCGATAGCGATCCCGATACCGATTTTGATAAGAGGTAAAACAGATATTAACACCCCATAAAGTAAGGAGAAGATCATGGATTTTGCAATTTCCGATAAAATGCAGACGATTCTGGAGATGATCGACGAGTTCGTGGAAAAGGAACTGATTCCCATGGAGCCTGAGTTTCTGACCCGTTCCTTTGCCGACATGGTGCCCGCACTGAAGGAAAAGCGCAACATGGTAAAGAAGATGGAGCTGTGGGGTCCCCAGATTCCAAAAGAGCTGGGCGGCATGGGGCTCTCCCTGGTGGAGCATGGCCTGGTGTCCGAATCCCTGGGCCGCAGCCCCCTGGGCCATTACGTGTTCGGGTGCCAGGCACCGGATGCCGGCAACATCGAGATTCTCCATTTACACGGCACCGAAGAACAGAAGGAGATGTATCTCAAACCCCTGGCCGCGGGCGACATCCGCAGCGCCTTTTCCATGACCGAAGTGGACATGGCCGGTTCCAACCCTGTGATGCTGGAGACCACGGCGGTCAAGGACGGAGACGACTACGTGATCAACGGTCATAAATGGTACACCACGGCGGCGGAAGGCGCCAAATTCACCATTGTCATGGCCGTAACCAACCCGGACGCGCCTTCCTATCTTCAGGCCAGCATGATCATTGTGCCCACCGACACCCCGGGCTTCAACCTGGTGCGCAACCTGCCGGTGATGGGGGAAAAGGGCAGCGACTATGCCAGCCACGCCGAGATTCTGTTTCAGTCCTGCCGGGTGCCGCAAAAGAACCTGCTCGGGCCTGAAGGCCATGGCTTTGTGATTGCCCAGGAGCGGCTGGGCCCGGGACGGATTCATCACTGCATGCGGTGGCTGGGCATCTGCAAGCGGTGCTTTGACCTGATGTGCCGGCGGGCCAACCAGCGCATGATTCTGCCGGACGGCAGCACTCTGGCCACCCGCCAGATTATTCGCGAATGGGTGGCCGATTCCGCGGCCGAGATGCAGGCGGCCCGGCTGATGACCCTGCATGCGGCCTGGAAGATCGATAAATACGGCGCTCGCGAGGCCCGGTACGACATCTCCTTTATCAAGTTCATGGTGGCCAACACCATGCTGCGGGTGATTGATCGGGCATTACAGGTCCACGGCGGCCTGGGCATGACCGATGACACGATCCTGGCCTTTTACTACCGCCACGAGCGGGCCGCCCGGATTTACGACGGGGCCGACGAGGTGCACAAGATGTACGTTGCCAAGCGCATTCTCAGGGACTACGAAGGAAAGAAGTAGGGGAGAGGGTTCAAGGGGCCGAGGGATATCGATCCCGATACCGATCCCGATTTCGATAGCGATATAAGAGAGAAGGCGTTATCCAGTCAATGACATTTGAATTATTTTCAAACCAGGTCATGATCTCCATGGAGGATATCTGCCGGGATATCTTTCAGGCCCACCAGGACACCATCAAGGTGAAAAAGGAGGCCGTGGGGATCAAAAACCTGATCAATATTTATAATGCCACCCTGAAGCTGAGCAACACCAAGGGGTTTCACGCCATGACCCTGCGGGACCTGGCAAAAGAGACCGGCCTGAGCCTGGGCGCCCTGTACTCCTATTTTTCCAGTAAAGAACAGCTGCTGGGCATCATTCAGGAACAGGGCTACCAGCTCACCAGCCGGATTCTGACCGGCGCGCTGGAAGGGGTGACCACGCCTGAAAAGCGGCTTTCCACCGCCATTCGTACGCATCTCTATCTCAGCGAAACCATGCAGCCGTGGTTCTATTTTTTTTACATGGAGGCCAAGCACCTGGGCAAAGAAGACCAGAAAAAAGCCATTACCAGTGAACTCTATACCGAGCAGCTCTACACCGGTATTCTGGAGCAGGGGGTTAAAACCGGCGCGTTTCGCAGCCACAACACCCTGTTGACAGCCTCGGTGATCAAGGCCATGCTTCAGGACTGGTACCTGAAACGATGGAAATACTCCCGCCGCAAGGTGGGGGTGGATGTCTATGCCGATTTTGTGTGTGATATGGTGAATACCTATGTCCGGCCCTAACACTATCGAAATCGGGATCGGTATCGGTATCGGGATCGAAAAAAACAGACGATCACGAGTAAGATTCGGAATGCAGGAGCAGTGGAGCAGAGTAGCGCAAAAATCGCTGCCTTTACTCATTGAAAGGAGGGCGCCATGATCATCGATTGCCATTTTCATTTAGACGAACGGCTGATGCCCGTGGATACGATCCTGCGCAAGATGGACGACGCCGGGATTGACCGGGTGGCCCTGATGGCGCCCCTGGTGGATGCGTTTACCGAGCCCCCGCCATTTCTGATCTCCGCGTTGCAGTTTCTGCTGTTTCACCGGCCCCTGCGATGGGCCGGCAGGGCGGCGGTGTCCAATTTTACGAAAACTGGTGACATCAAGATCCTGGGGCGGCCCTGTCCGATTTATGCCGAACTGGACAATGCCTCGGTGTTTAAAACCGTGGATGCCCATCCCGACCGGTTTTACGGGTGGGTGTTTGTCAATCCGGCCGGCCAACAGGACCCGGTGGCTGAATACGATAAGTGGCGGGACCACCCCGGCTGCGTGGGGATAAAAGCCCACTCCTTCTGGCACCGCTACGCGCCCGCCGAATTGATACCCGTGGCAAAAAAAGGGGCGGCCGACGGCCGGCCCCTGTTAAACCATGCCGGGTTCGGGACCCACGGCGATTTTATGCCCCTGCTGCACGCGGTGCCGGACCTCAAGCTGGTGCTGGCCCATGCCGGGTTTCCGCTGTATGCCGATACCTGGGAGGCGATACATCACATACCCAACGTGCTGGTGGACCTTTCCCAGACCAGTTATGTGAGCGAGCGGATTCTGGCCAGGGCGGTGGCGGCCCTTGGCCCGGACCGTTGTATTTTCGGAACGGACGGGCCGTTCGGCTTTCATGACCGGGACCACACGTTTGACATGGGCCTGATCAAGGCCCGCATTGAAAAAATATTTCCCGACAGCGCTGTTCAAAAAAAGCTGCTGGGAGAAAATTTTATCCGAGTGGCAAAAGTGATAAATTCGTAAAGAGTCAAAACCGGGACGGCAAAGTAAAAAGTTCAAGTTCAAGGCGCCGCAAATCCCGAGGAACGAGGCGTACTCGTCGTACGCCGCAGTGACGAGTGAATGCAGCGCAACACAGAAATTGGGCTTTTTACGAAGCCGTCAAAAGTGAGTGTTTAATCAAACTTGATTATAAGGAGGCATAAGCCATGGTTAATTTTTCTTTGGAAGGCAAGGTGGCCCTGATTACCGGCGCCAGCAGGGGCATCGGCGAGGCTATTGCCCTGGCGGTGGCGGAGAGCGGGGCCCGGTGCATTCTGGTCAGCCGGAAGATCGAACCCCTTCAGGCCGTGGTGGAAAAAATCGCGCAAGCGGGCGGCAAGGCCGATGCCGTGGCCTGCAACGTGGGCGATATGGACCAGCTCAAAGCCCTTTTTGCCAAGATCCAGGCCGATTACGGCAGGCTGGACATACTGGTGAACAACGCGGCCACCAATCCCTACTTCGGGGACCTGCTGGGTGCCGAGGAGTGGGCCTGGGACAAGACCAACGCCGTCAACCTGAAGGGGCCGTTTTTCATGTCCCAGTACGCGGCCAAAATGATGAAGGCCGGTGGCGGCGGTTCGATTGTTAACGTGGCTTCGGTCAACGCCGTGAGTCCGGCCCCGTTCCAGGGTATTTATTCTATCACCAAGGCCGGGGTGGTGGCCATGACCAAGGCGTTTGCCAAGGAGTTGGCCGCGGATAAGATCCGCGTCAATGCCCTGCTGCCCGGCCTTACCGAGACCAAGTTCAGCGAAGCCATCATCGCCAACAAGGGTATTTACGATTACGCGGTGAGCCGGATTCCCATGAACCGTCACGCCACCCCTGAAGAGATGGTGGGCGCGGTGCTCTACCTGGCTTCCGATGCCTCTTCCTTTACCACGGGAAGCTGTATTACCTGTGACGGGGGCATGCTCTCGTGAACCAACGTATTTTTATCACCGGCGGGGCCTCCGGCCTGGGCCAGGCCCTGGCCCGGCAATATGCCGCCAGGGGCTGGCGGGTCTGTATCGGTGACGTCAACCAGGAGGCAGGCGAGGCGTTTGCGCAGACCCTGTCCGAGGACATCGCCCGGGCCGCCTTTGTCCCCTGCGATGTGACCCGGGAAAGTGACCTGCAAGCGGCAGCCGATTGGCTGGAGAAAAACTGGGGCGGCGTGGACATTGTCGTGAACAACGCCGGCGTGGCCGCCGCCGGCGGCATTGCCGAGGTCCCGCTTTCCGACTGGCAGTGGATTCTGGAGATCAACCTGCTGGGCGTGGTGCGGGGCTGCAAGGTATTTACCCCCCTGTTTCGCAAGCAGGGACACGGCCGGTTTGTCAACATCGCCTCCATGGCGGGCCTGTTGAATCCCCCGTCTTCGGTCTCTTACAACGTGAGCAAGGCCGGTGTGATTTCCCTTTCCGAGACCCTCAGTTTTGAGCTGGCCGACGACAATATTGCCGTCACCGTGGTGTGCCCGTCTTTTTTCAAGACCAACCTGGCCAGTTCACTGCGTTCCACCAGCGATCACCTGACCCGCCTGACCCAGGGGTTGATCAATAAATCAAAGTTTGACGCCGACCAGATTGCCGGGGCGATCTGCCGGGGCATTGACCGGGGTGATTTTCTGGTGATTCCCCAGGACAAGGCAAGGACCGCCTGGCGGGTAAAACGGTTCGCCCCTTTTAAACTGTTTTCAAAAATTGTTGCAAAAGAGAAGAAGCGCTTTCTTGCGCCCCGGCCGGCCGGGAACAAAACATCGTGAGATATTTCAAAAAAGACGGGTAACCGATGAACAGACCGTTTGTACTGATGGCCGGCAAAAAAGCCCTGGCCCGGATTCGGGACGAAGGGCTTCATCCCGATGCCGTGTCCGTGGTGGCCGGAGCTGCCGGCGGTCCCAAGTGGCTGGTGCTTTACGGCCTGGACCGGCTGCTCTTTGGCCGCTGGTTTTCCGGACGGTCAGCACCGTTGCACCTGATCGGGTCATCCATCGGTTCATGGCGTTTTACCGCGGCATCCACCGTTGATCCTGAAGCCGCCTTTGACCGGTTTGTCGAGGCGTATATCAACCAGCAGTACTCGGCCCGTCCCTCGCCGGAAGAGGTCACAACCGAAAGCCTGAGAATCCTGGACCGGTTTGTGGATGACGACCAGGTCGACCATATTCTTTCTCACCCGGTATTCCGGCTCAACTGCCTGTCGGTGAGATGCCGGGGCGCCCTGGCCGGAGAGCAAAAGCTGTTGCAGGCACCGGCCATGGGGCTGGCCGCCCTGTTTAACGCGGCCGGCCGCCGGACCCTGCGGCTTTTTTTTGAACGGACCCTGTTTTGCCATCCCAAAGGCGGTGACCGGTTTTCGGGCTTTAACGACTTTCCCACCCGGACCGTGGTTTTGCGCCGGGACAATCTTCGCCAGGCGGTGCTGGCTTCGGGCTCCATTCCCATGGTGATGTCCGGTGTTAAAAATATTGCCGGGTCTCCGGCCGGCACCTACCGGGACGGGGGCCTGATCGATTACCACATGAACATGCCGCTGGGCAATCATGATGGCCGGATTGTCCTGTTTCCCCACTACGTGAACCGGGTGATTCCCGGCTGGTTCGACAAACCCCTTGCCTGGCGCAGGCCGGTTGCCGCACACATGGAAAACACATTGATGGTGGCCCCGTCACCGGCTTTCATAAAATCCTTGCCCATGGGAAAAATCCCGGATAGAAAGGATTTTATGGCCTTTCGGGGCCGGGACACCGAACGCATGGCCTGCTGGCGCGTGACAGCGGACAGAAGTCGCGAGCTGGCCGATGCCTTTTTTGAATCAGTGGCGTCCGGCCGTATACGTAGCGATGTGACCGCCTTTTAAAATTGATGGCTTCGTAAAAAGCCCAATATCTGCGTTGCGCTGCACCCCTCGTCACTGCGGCGTACGACAAGTACGCCTCATTCCTCGGGATTTGCGACGCCTTGATCTTGAACTTTTTACTTTGCCATCCCAAATAGACTTTTTACGAGAGCATCAAAATTCAATGGGCCATCACGTTGAGTCCGATCCCGATCCCGATAGCGATCCCGATTTGGATAAGATGTATTTTTGTTTGCAGGTTTTTTCTGATAAAAATTATTTGAGTGTGTAAAGGAGTAACGCGTGTCTTCGTTTAAAACCGTGATGGATGTGTTCAAGCTGCTGGACAAGTCCAACTGCCGGGCCTGCAACGAGAAGACCTGCCTGGCCTTTGCCGCCGCTGTTTTCCAGGGCAAGCGCCCGCTTTCAGACTGCCCCCGGCTGGATGCGGAAACCCTTCGGCAGTACGACGGCTTTGTGGAAAAAAAACCGACCATCAGCGACGGCATGGACGACTTCGTGGCCCAACTCAAAAAACAGATCCGGCAGATCGACCTGGCCGAGGCGGCCAGGCGCGTCGGCGGTGTCTTTGCCAACGGGCGGCTGACCCTGAAGGTGATGGGCAAGGATTTTCATATCTATTCGGACGGAAAAATGGCGTCCGAGATTCATGTCAACCCATGGGTGGCCATCCCCCTGCTGATCTATGTGATGGAATCCGCCGGCCTGCCCGTGTCCGGGGAGTGGGTCCCCTTTCGTGAACTGAAAAACGGGGCCGAACGAAACGGCCTGTTTGTGCAGCGGTGTGAACAGCCCCTCAAAAAGGTGGCGGATACCTACACCAACCTGTTTGAAGACATGGTGCACCTGTTTAACGGCCAGCGGGTGGAAAACCTTTACGAGGCCGACATCTCCATCGTGCTTTACCCTCTGCCGCTGGTGCCCATTCTGATCTGTTACTGGAAGCCGGACGAGGGGCTCGAATCCAGCCTCAACATCTTTTTTGACAGGACCGTTGAAAAAAACCTGGGTGTCGACCCCCTGTACAGCATCATTGCCGGCATCGTACAGATGTTTGAAAAGATTTCCCTGCGCCACGGCGTGCCCGGCGCCTGATTGGTATGTTTCATAAAATTTTTAAGCAGGGTAGGGCACGGTTCTCTCGGCTTTGTAAAAAGTTCAAGTTCAAGGCGCGCAAATCCCGAGGAATGAGGCGTACTGGTCGTACGCCGCAGTGACGAGTGAATGCGGCGCAACACAGAAATTGGGCTTTTTACGAAGTCGTCAAGGTTTCATTTTACAGGTTCGGTCCGGTTTGCTATATTCCGATAAAATCCGGTAAAAAGGAGCAGTGAGCATGTCCATCAAAAAAGAACTTCTCGAAATTCTGGCCTGTCCCAAATGCAAGGGGGATATTCATACGGATGATGCCGAAAACTGGCTGATCTGTGACGCATGCCGACTGAAGTATGAGATTCGGGACGGCATTCCCATCATGCTGATTGAAGAAGCCGTTTCCGTGGACCAAACCTAATTCTTTTCATGAGCACTCCTGCCGCCCCCATACCGGCCCGCCTGGTCATCAGTGTTTTTTTAAATGAAAAACTTTTGATCGAAACGGTTGCCGAAAAACTGGCCCACGCCTTCGGCCCCATGGACCTGGTCAGCGCGTGGCTCGATTTTGATTATACCGACTATTACGCCGCCGAATTCGGCGCCCCCCTGTTCCGGCGGGTATTTTCCTTTTCCCGGCCCGTGGACCAGGACCGTCTGGCCGATATCAAGCACACCACCAACGCCATTGAGGCGCGGTTTGCGGCAAACGGGCGCCGCCGGGTCAACATTGATCCCGGCTATCTGACCATGGAGCGGTTTGTGCTGGCCACAGGCAAGAATTTTACCCACCGGGTTTACCTGGAACAGGGCATCTATGCGGATTTAACCCTTTTGTACCAGCACAACGATTTTACGCCCCTGCCGTGGACCTACCCGGATTACGCCGGCAGCGAGATGCGACATTTTCTTTTGATGGTCCGGGAACGCTATGTACGGGCGCTGGAATTTCCGGACGCGCGGGATTAAATTCCCACTCGCGCCGAAAAAGGCGTTTGCGCGAGGGAAGCCAGGGGCCAGAGGGAAATAATCTTTGAGAGCATCGCCGAAACTACAATTCGATTTCGATATGGATAAACAACTGATCGGGCGATGAACCGAAAAATAAAATCACAGGAGCACAAATGGTCAAAAGCATGACCGCGTATGCGGAAAAAACCGTGGAACACGATGGGTTGTCCGCGTCAGTGGAGATACGGACCTACAACAGCCGGTTTCTGGATCTGGTGCTTCGCCTGCCGGCCAACTGCCGGCAGTTTGAGGCCGCCATTAAACAATGGATTACCGAGAGCATCGACCGGGGCAGGGTGGAGTGCGCGCTTACGGTCAAAGAGAGCCGTGGTGAGGCGGTTCCCCGGTTTACCGTTGACACGGCCCGTGCCGCCGGCTATCACGCGGCCCTTGTCTCACTCCAGGAAGCACTGGGAATTCCCGGACCGGTGCCCCTGGAGATGGTGGCCCGGTTTGAAGGGGTGATCACCCCAACGGAGCCGGACAGGCCATGCGAAACCGAGCTGGCGGTGATTCAGGAAGCGGTGCTGTCGGCCCTCGCCGATATTAATGTCATGCGGGAAAAGGAGGGAGCCTTTCTTGAGGCAGACCTGACGCAACGCGTCGGGGCCATTGAAACCGCCGTGGGCACTGTTGA